>PADF01000066.1 GCA_002702945.1 Methanobacteriota archaeon | reverse complement strand
CACTGGTGTGCAAACATGAAATCAGGGAGAAAAAAATAATGCACACAAAAAAATTAAAAGGATCAATAGCAGATCTAGATGTACAACACAAAAGTCTACTGTTTGCTGAATTGGCCACACTTGCATACACAGAAAAAACAATAGCAACCAAAGAAGCAAAGAAATTAGGATTCACAACTGTTGAATATTACAACATTGAAGGTGCTCAAGCATACAGATTCATGAACAAAGTTGATTTTGTAATTGCTTGTAGAGGCACTGAGCCAACTGAATTCAATGACATCAAAGCAGATCTAAATGCTATACCAACAAAATCAGAAACTGTGAGTTATGTGCATTCAGGATTCAAAACTGAAGTAGATAAAATATGGCCAAAACTACACGAAGACATTGTGCGTGAAGCAGACACAAGAACTGTTTGGTTCTGTGGACATTCATTAGGAGCGGCAATGGCAACTATTGTAGCGTCAAGATGCACAGGATCAAAAGAATGTCCTAATCCAGCAGAACTTTACACATATGGGTCACCTAGAGTTGGATTTAAAAAGTATGTAAAGTCAGAACCTATCACTCATTACCGTTGGGTTAACAACAACGACATTGTAACCAGAGTACCAATGTGGATCATGGGATATAGACACGATGGTGAACGTATGTACTTGAATACATGGGGCAATGTGCGTAAAATGTCAGGCTGGCAACGCTTCAAAGACAAGATGAGAGGCCTATGGCTAGGTATCAAAAAGGGTCAAGTAGACAGTTTTAGTGATCACAGCATGGCCAACTATGTGTCATATATTAATACTTGGGCACAAGGCAAGGAAAATCCACAAAAATAAAAAGCATATAAATACTATTGAAATATAGGAGACTACAATGAGAATAGACGAAGTCATAGCACAGGAAAAGTTTGTAGATGAAGAAACATACGATGGAAACGATTTCTATGAAGCTTATGGTGACCTTTACTTCAATGACGATGATATCGTAGACGAAGCAGAATACCAAGGACGCAAAGTAAAACTGGGTAAACCTATGCGTGGGGACGTTAAAAAGTTCAAAGTATACGTGAGAGACCCAAAAACCAAGAATATCAAGAAGGTAAACTTTGGTGATCCTAACATGCGTATCAAAAAGTCAAATCCAAAACGTAGAAAATCATTCAGAGCCAGACACAATTGTGACAATCCAGGACCTAGAACCAAAGCTAGATACTGGTCTTGTAGAAAATGGTAAATGAGAATAGCTGAAATCATCATCAAAGAACAAGCAACAGCAGGGGCAACTTCTGCTGGAAACATATCAACTGTGGTTTCTCCACACATTGCCATAGGCAAAGACAGATTTAAAAAATCATTCACTGGATCACCAGGCAAATCAGGCAAGAAAGCTCCTAAAGTTCCTTTGCCAAAGAAGCAAAAACCTACCGATAATGCACTCAATATGAAGGGTACAAGCATTTTTGGTGGCCCTGCAATAAAAAGATAATCATTTCTCTGTTATAAATACACTAACAGGAGTGTTTAATGGACAATATAATTGACTTTAAGAGCATGGTGGCAAAACTACAAAAAATAGACCCTACCTCTTTCGAAGACATGAAAAAACAAATTGTTGAGTCAGTACAAACATCTCCAGAAGCGCCAGCAATAGCTCCAGTATCTGATTTAAGAAAGCTATCAGGCTTGGCAGAGATGAGCAAAAAGTCAATTAAGAAAGCTCACAGCACAGCTGACAAAATTAAAGACAAACCAAAAGCAAAAAAATCAATTAGTAAATGGTCAAAAGGAAAATTTGATGATCCAGAATCAGCAATATATGCCATTGCTACAAATATGCAGAAAAGGAAAGAAGGCAAACCAATTAATCCCCCGGGCCGAGAGTCTGTTTCTCATATTGGCAAGGCATTGATTGATGAACCAAAAACACTGAGAGGCAAACTGGAAGAAGCAATGAGGACTCCAAACTTTGTGCTTGAGAACTTAAAATATCAAGGAGAGTTTGAAGTTGGAATGAAAGTAAAAGCATTCGACCATCAACCAGGTGTGCCAGGCAGAGAAGACAAATACATCGAAGGTGAAATTATTGCCGTTGATGCTGAGTCCAAATCACAACCAGGTTCAATGGGATATCATGTTAAGGTTGAAAAAGACACTCTTTTCACCAAAAACAGTAGAGTAGGAAAAACTGTATTTGTGCCATACGAAATATCTATGGACTACGACAACAGAATTACTTCTGCTCGTCCAGATGATGAAGATGAAGCAAAAGCAATGTCAAAAATGGAAGATTCAGAATACGACAAAGACGGCAAACCAGAACAAGATCACAGTGATCATGAAGTGGGCATGGCAAAGTCAGACATGTACCAAGCAATGAAATATTCAAAAGACATTTATGATATGTTGAAAAGAGTTTCAGAACGTGAAGGCATTGAAGGTTGGGTTTCATCTAAACTTACAAAAGCAACTGACTATCTAAGTTCAGTTAAGCATTACATAGAACATGAGATGATGCAGGCAGATATGGCTGGAGAAGATGTGACTGAAGGTAAAATGTCCGACATAGCACTAGACATGAAAGACTTGAGCGATGCAGAGTTCCAAAAGAAACACGGCAAGTCCAAAGAAGAAATGAAAGCATCATTATCAGAAGGTGCAGACAAAGCCAGAGCAATCAGAATTGACAAAATGATGAGAGCAAACAGAATGGACACATTGGCTGATCTACTTGCTGATGCCATGCACTTCGCAACAATCACAGGATTAGACTTTGGTGCAGAAGTTGACAAGGCAAAAGGTTATTATGATGATGCTGACCAACAAGAAGAAGGCTCAGAAAAAGCAAAACCTGATTACATAGACATTGATGGCGACGGCGACAAAAAAGAGCCAATGAAAAAAGCCGCTAAAGATAAAAAAGAAAAAGATCCACAACACGAAGCATTGGTAGACAAAACAATCAAAACACTTGAAACTTATCTTGATCTTGTGAGCAAACAAGGCAATTCTAAACTTAATAAAGCAACAGAAGATGTGAGAAAAGTATTTGGCATGGAATCAAAAGCAAAACCAGATTACATTGACATAGACAAAGATGGTGACAAAAAAGAACCAATGAAGAAAGCAGTCAAAGACAAAGAAAAGAAATCATCAGGTAAAAAAATGACCATGGATCAAAAAATTAAGTTGTTGAATGTAGGCAAAGCAATTAGAGAAAAAGCAAAAGAAGAAGGAGTGCAACCTTCACAGTTTTTAGGCTATTTGGTTGCAAAGAATCCTAAAAAATATGGTGCACTAGCAAAACTTGAAGGCATTATCGATGGCCAAGGCTAGAGGCATACAGCAAAGCACATATAGAACGCCTGTAAAAAAACGCACTTCTATAGGACAAAGTCCACGCAGTCGTCCAAAGAACAAGTCAAAAAGAAAACAATATGTGAAAAGTAGGGGGCAAGGTAAAGTATGAAAATGCATGAATTACTAGAAGGTGTCAATAAACCTATTACAGAAGAAGAGTTTGAAAAACTAGCAGAAAAGAAAGATGCTTGTTATCACAAAGTGAAAGCAAGATATAAAGTTTGGCCTAGCGCCTATGCCTCTGGTGCTCTAGTCCAGTGCCGTAAAAAAGGTGCCGCGAACTGGGGTAACAAGAGCAAGTGAATCTAAGACAACTAATCAACATCATAGACGAAGCAGACAATACAAGTTACGAAGCTTGGGATCATTCCTATCCTGCTGAGTATTCTAAACATTTAGAAAAAACATTTGGTGCTCCGGATGAAGCCACAGACGAACAAGTGGTGTGGCACAACAAAGACGGATTCAAAAGAATTGTATCACGTGATGAATATATTTTACATGGATCACCAGCACCACACTATGACTTTATATACTGCTACATTGATCTAGAAGTTGATGAAGACATGTCAGATGAACTTGCAAAATGCTCAGGTTCTATACTGATTGACCATTTAAAAAACGAAGTTGGTGCAAGATGTGGATCACTTACTGCAAACGCTGTGACACTGGACTTTGTGTTAGACGCTGTGGCTGGGAGAGTTGAGCCAGTAAAAGAAGAGTATGAAAAACGCATACTGAACATGCGTGAAATGTTTGAAAACGGCAAACGTTATGAAAATGATTGGTGGGAAGATCAATCAGGAGATGCAGATCCAGACAATCCTTTTTACAAAGAACATGAAGAAGAAATTGATGAAGGCACTCGTTGTTGGAAAGGATATGAACGCAAAGGCATGAAAACAATGTTTGGCAAAAGAGTACCAAACTGTGTCAAAAAAGAAGACGTAGACTACTGTGTAAACTGTGGAGAACTTGTGTTTGGAGAAGGTTTGGACGAAAACTTAAAAAAATGGTTCAAAGACAAATGGGTACGTTTTGGGCCAGATGGAAAGATCAGAGGCGATTGTGCAAGAGGTTCATCTAAAGAAGGCAAACCAAAATGCCTACCAAGATCAAAAGCACATTCACTAGGCAAAAAAGGTCGTAAAAAAGCCGCAAGTAGAAAACGCAGAAAAGATCCAAGCAAAAATAGATCAGGCAAAGCTATAAACGTTAAAACAAAATGAAAATAAAAGATATCACAGAAGCATTTATTGATTCAGAAGTACAACAAAAAGACCCAAAGTCTGCAGGCTCACGTGGTCTTGAATTTGTATCCAAAAAAATTGAAGCAACTAAAAAAATAAACCATCCTATTGTAAAAAATAAAGTAGATCAAAATAAAAAATAATTACAGCACGTGGAAACAGCTGAACAAATTAAAAAGTATATCAATCTTACTGTGGGCAAAAATATCACTGAGCTCAAAGATGTTGAATCACTTAAAATACTTGAAGCAGAATGGATTTTAAAAATCCTAGCACTCAATGAAACAATTGACGTTTTAGATTATGGTGCTGGTTTTGGATTTATCACAAATGCAATTGCTAATAAAGTAAATTTTGTACACACTTATGATGTGGATCAAAACTGGATCAAACTGTGTGAAAACAATTGCCACACACACAATAACATCAAACATCATGGACCAAGCATTGAGTCATTGCATGACATTAAAGTTAATACAATTTTACTTAAAGATGTGGTAGAAAATTTTACATTTGATCATTTTGTTCAAACTTTTAATATGTTTGATACCATAGCAAAACCAAACTGTAAAATATTTTTTAATTTTTACAACCAAGAATTTTACAACGAAGACAACAATGATAAATCTCATTTTACCATTGAACAAATACAACAAATTGCTAATAATATAAATTACAAGATTGTCTTATTGGAAAAAAATAAGCTGTATAGTTTTGTGTTGCTTAAAAAACAATAACATGCTATACTAGTCTTGTTATAACAAAGGAGAACACATGTCACGAATATTCAATCCAGAAGAAACATCAAAATTAAAAAAACTTATAGATGAAGGTATGCAGGTCAAACAAGAAATGAGTGATTTGAATGCAGGCTTAAAAGAAACAATTAAAGCAATATCAGAAGAACTTGATATCAAACCAGCCATGCTTGGTAAAGCAATAAACGTAGCATTCAAGGCAGGATTACATGACGAACAAGCAAAACTGGAAGAACTTGAAACTATACTAGCAACAGTTGGTAAAACACAGTAAGCATAATTTGACAAACTGTGCAAACATGTTAAAATAGTTCACATGAAAAACATTTTGATATGTGGTGATAGTTTTGCTATTGACTATAAAAAATACAATGTTGAAATCCCACACAAAGGTTGGCCTAATTATTTGGCTGACAAACACAATGTCACTAACTTGGCAACTCCTGGTGTTGGGCAATGGAAAATTTGGAAACAAGTTGAAAATGCAAACCTAGAAAAATTTGATGTTGTGTTAGTAAGTATTGGTTCACCTAACAGGGTACATTGTAAAACACACCCAGTTCACAAACAAGGAATGTTTATGGAAAGTGATTTGGCTTGGATGGACATAGATCGATCAAGTTGGTTTAACAAAGCATTAACCACTGCTAAAAATTGGTTTGTGTATTTTTACGACCAACAATATCAAAACGAGTTATATGAAATGATCACAGACAAGATAATTAACCATATAAAACACAAACAATATATCTTGATTGGTCATAACGAAAGTAGAACATTAGACACAGACAGTGAAAATTTTATTGACTGTAATGATCTATGGAATAACGAAAGAGGCAAAGTAAACCATTACAATCACAAAGCCGCTTTGCAAATAGTCAAAAGGATTGAAAAACATTTATGAGTTACATAGACGCATACTTTGATCGTGAACGTGACCAAATTTGGGTAGTTGAACGTGTGAATGGCAAACGACAGTACACAGATTATCCAGCAAGGTATGTGTTCTACTATGACGACCAAAAAGGTAAGCACAGATCAATATATGACACACCAGTTAGTCGTGTTAGCACAAAACTACACAAAGACTTTCAAAAAGAATTGTCTATGCACAAAGGCAAACAAATATATGAAGCAGATATAAATCCAATATTTAGGTGCTTGGAAGAAAACTATCTTGACAGAGAAGCACCACAAATGAACACAGCATTCTTTGATATTGAGGTTGACTTTGATCCTTCAAGAGGTTTCTCAAAACCAGCTGACCCATTTATGCCAATTACAAGTATCACAGTTTATTTGCAATGGATTGATCAACTGATAACAATTGCTGTACCACCCAAAACACTGACCATGGAAGAAGCAGTTGATTCTGTGAAAGATTTTAACAACACATACATTGTTGAAACAGAAGCACAACTGCTACAAACATTCTTAGGTGTGATTGAAGATGCCGACGTACTGAGTGGTTGGAACTCAGAAGGTTATGACATTCCATATACAGTAAACAGAATATTGAAAGTATTAAGCAAAGATGATGCACGTCAACTGTGTTTGTGGAACTTGCCACCACGCAAAAGAAAGTTTGAACGTTTTGGTAACGAAGAAGTCACATATGATTTGATTGGTCGAGTGCATTTGGATTACATGCAACTTTATAGAAAGTACACATACGAAGAAAGACATTCTTATTCATTAGATGCAATTTCAAATATGGAACTTGGAGAAATGAAAACGCCATATGAAGGAACACTAGACTCATTATACAACAACGACTTCAAAACATTTATAGAATACAATAGACAAGATGTAATGTTGATTGCGAGACTAGATGAGAAACTAAAGTTCTTAGATTTGGCGAATGTGTTGGCACATGCAAATACAGTTTTATTACAAACTACAATGGGTGCTGTGGCAGTCACAGAACAAGCAATCATCAATGAAACACACAAACGTGGCATGGTAGTTCCAAACAGACCATATCGTGAACCACACTCTACAGGAGCGGCAGTTGGTGCTTATGTGGCAACGCCTAAGAAAGGTTTACATGATTACATAGGTGCAATAGACATCAATTCACTGTATCCATCTATCATTAGAGCAATGAACATGGGTCCAGAAACTATCGTAGGACAGATCAAACAAGACGCAACAACAAAATTGATAGAAGAACGAATCAACTTTGAAAAGAAATCACCAGCAGGCGCATGGGAAGGACAGTTCAGCACAGTTGAATACACAGAAGTCATGCGTAAGAACAGAGCATTTAATTGCATAGTTGAATGGACCAACGGCACAGAAACCACACACTCAGCCGCAGAACTGTATGGCATGATATTTGAAAATGGTTCCAATTGGGGATTATCTGCCAACGGCACCATATTCACATTTGAGTTTGAAGCAATCATACCAGGCTTGTTAGAAAAATGGTTTGCTGAACGTAAAGAAATGCAAGACAAAATGCGTCAAGCCATAGAAGCCAAAAACAAAACAGAAGAAGCATTTTGGGCCAAAAGACAACTTGTTAAAAAGATTAACCTAAATAGTTTATATGGTGCATTGTTAAATCCAGGCTGTAGATTCTTTGACATGCGTATTGGACAGTCAATCACACTCACAGGCAGATCAATTACTAAACACATGGCGGCAAAAACAAATGAGATCATTGCTGGAGAATATGATCACAAAGGTGCAGGCATTGTGTATGGTGACACAGACTCTGTGTACTTTTCAGCATATCCACTGGTAAAAGAAGAAGTTGAAGCAGGCAAAATGACATGGACTAAAGAGTCATGCACAGAACTCTATGATAAAATCGCAGATGAAGTAAACAAGTCCTTTCCAAGATTTATGTACGAGGCTTTCCATGCACCAGACAACAAAGGCAGAATCATTAAAGGTGGTAGAGAGATTGTTGCATCCAAAGGACTGTACATCACTAAGAAAAGATATGCCGCATTAATTTATGATCTAGAAGGTGTAAGACATGATGTTGACGGCAAGCCAGGCAAAGTCAAAGCAATGGGCCTTGATTTAAAAAGATCAGACACGCCAAAATTTGTACAAAACTTTTTAAGTGATATTTTGTTAATGGTACTTACAGATAAAAAAGAACCAGAAATAATTAAATTTATCCAAGACTTTCGTATGCAGTTTAGAGAACGTCCTGGTTGGGAAAAAGGAACACCAAAAAGAGTAAACAACTTAACAGAATATGTAAGAAAAGAACAACGTATGGGCAAAGCAAACATGCCAGGTCATGTTAGAGCATCTATGAACTGGAATAATGTTAAAAAAATGTATAAAGACCAACATTCATTAGAAATAATGGATGGTGCAAAAGTAATTGTGTGCAAACTTAAAAACAACCCACTTGGGTATACATCAATTGCTTATCCAATAGATGAACTTAGAATACCACAATGGTTCAAAGATCTGTCATTTGATGACGAAGCTATGGAACAAGCAATTATTAATAAGAAGCTAGACAACTTAATTGGTGTGCTAGACTACGACATAGGAGCATCGGAACAGAATAACACATTTTCAACTCTGTTTGAATTTTAATGGACAACGAAAAGAAAAATCAATTCAATGAAATCATCAACGATATCAATGCAACTGATTTGAATAAACTAGAACAACACCAACAAACTTTAATTGATCTACTAGCAAAAACCAAACAAGCAATTGAACTTGTTAAAGACATCAGTCCAAATCAACTTGTAGCCGCACATATGAAATCTGGCAACATTAAATCGGCAGAATGGTTTGAACTTGACCGTAAGCAAAAACCTAAACCAATTGTACCAGATCAACTTCTCAAAGAGCTTGAAAGCATTTGCCAAAATGAAAAGACCAATATGCTGAGTTGTATATTGCTTGGCTTAGGCAGTGGATATTGGGTAGAACATCTAAACGCATTTGAACAAATTCATACTGTGGACATGTTTCCACACTGGCCAGAGTTATTAGAAAAAAGATTTCAACCATCATTCTTAACACATCTTAAACATACTACACTAGACCCAAACTTTGAATACACAAACCTTGACGGTATTCCAAATACTGAAATTGGATTTGTGTTTAGTTGGGACTTCTTACCATACTTTACTATTCCACAGATTGAAAAGTTTTTCCAACAAATCAATAATAAATTAATAAAAGGTGGGCGTGGTTGTATACATTTTTCTAATGCAGATAACAAAGGAGATTTAGAATTAATCAAACAAGGTTATTACCAATACTGCGATCAAAAAACAATAACAGAACTATTGTTTGATTGCACTAACTTTGACATAGAACAAATAAACACAGAAGTAGATCAATGTTCATACTTAAGATTCAAAAAACCAGGTGAGGTTGATTGGAAAAGACAAGCATGGTGGAGATACCATTTGATACGAGAACGTGATCCTCATGTTAACATTGACCCTCCAGAAGAAGATGAAAATAATTAAAAAGTTGACTACAGATCTAAATAATGTTAATATTAACTAAACAACCTTATAAGGAACAGGCATATGAAAGACACACTACTTGATATAGTAAAGCACACACACGCATTAGGCTTTTTAAATCTGGTTAAGATTGTATCAGATACTAAAGAAACCACAATCGAATCAATGGCAGATGATCGATCTGTTATTATGAAAGGCAAGTTTCACAAACCAATTGGTATTGAAGGAACGTTTGGTATGCCACAGTTGAACAAACTAGACATACTGCTCAAAGTGCCAGAATACAAAGATAGTGCAAAGATAACAGTAAGCACAAGAAACAAAGAAGGTGTAGACTATCCAACAGGACTACACTTTGAAAATGCAAATGGCGATTTCAAAAACGACTATCGTTTTATGAACGCAGAAATCATAGAAGAAAAACTTAAATCAGTTAAATTTAGAGGCGTCAATTGGGACATTGAATTCGAACCCGGCATGGCGGCTGTGACAAGGCTGAGTTATCAGGTACAAGCAAACAGTGAAGAAACATCATTTGTTGCAAAAACTGATGGCACAGATCTTAAATTTTACTTTGGTGATCACTCTACACATGCAGGTGAATTTATTTTCCAACCAGGCGTGTCAGGCACACTTGACAAAAACTGGGCATGGCCAGTGGCACAGGTTTTACAAATACTAAAACTTGCAGAATCCAGCACAGTAAAAATGCATTTATCAAATGAAGGTGCATTGCAATTAACCGTTGACTCTGGTATTGGTGAATATCAGTTCATACTTCCTGCTCAAAGCAAGTAGTGAACCGCAACTTAACAGACAATCAATTTGACTATGCCCGTTTCTTGCCGGCAGTGAGTGGCTTTTATGCTACGTTCATTGGCAAACAAAGGCGTGAAGAATACGTTGAGTACAAACGCATACCATCAAACTTTATAAATGGTGTTGAAAGTTTAAACTTCTTAGACCCAAAAGCACAGTTTTATTACAAATGGTGTTTATATTCAGCAGGTCATGCCACACTTGATCTTAACAAAGATGCTCCAGGCGAAGACATGTTCCGCAACAGAGACAGGTCAACATCATGGGCACTTGGTGATTCAGGTGGATTTCAAATAGGCAAAGGTGTATGGGAAGGTGATTGGAAAGATCCATCATGTCCTAAAGCATCAAAGAAAAGAGAATTAGTTTTAAAATGGATGGATGCACTGATGGACTATGGTATGATACTAGATATTCCAGCATGGGTGTCAAGGTCTGAAGCAGGACAAAAAGCTACAGGCATACGTGAATACAAAGACGCATTAGCGGCCACAGACATCAACAATGAATACTTTATGAAGCACACCACAGGTGCATGTAATTTCCTTAACGTATTACAAGGTGAAAATCACACAGATGCAGACAATTGGTATGCACACATGAAACATTACAGTGATCCAAACAAATACCCAGAAACACATTTCAAAGGTTGGGCCATGGGTGGACAAAACATGTGTGATGTACATTTGGTATTGAAACGTTTGGTTGCACTTAGATATGATGGTTTATTAGAAAAAGGCAAACATGATGTGATGCACTTTTTAGGTACATCAAAACTTGAATGGGCAACTCTACTCACAGACATACAACGAGCAGTAAGAAAATATCACAATGAAAACTTTACAGCAACCTTCGATTGTGCATCTCCCTTCCTTGCAACAGCAAATGGACAGGTGTACACATCAGTTGAAACCGAAGATCGCAAGAAATGGGTCTACAGAATGATTGCATCAGCAGATGACAAGAAGTATTCCACAGACACAAGACCATGGCGTGATGGTGTGTTGGCAGATGGTATATTTCCAAAGTTTGAGGATTCGCCTATTACAGATGGACTGACAATGAAAGATGTATGCATTTATGCACCAGGCGACCTAAATAAAGTGGGTAAAGAAGGCAAAACAT
>PADF01000074.1 GCA_002702945.1 Methanobacteriota archaeon | reverse complement strand
TAATTTTTTAAACCATCACTATGCTTTCGAAGAGGACGATGTGATGTTCAAGCCAACATTTACTTCGATAAAACTCTTTCGAAATAATTTTGAAGAGGCTTTATCATACTTTATTGCTGGTTCTTTTGATGAAGATAATGGATTTGCGCTAAAGCCATGGTCTAAGATTGAGCTTGACCAAGAGCCGAATATAAGGCTGATTGACGACTATGCTTATGTAATGGGATCATTGAACTTTTACCCGCTAAAGTCAGAGGATTATTCAAAGGTTGTGTTCACTTTCATATTAAAAAAATTTTCAAATAATTTAAAATTAATCTTACATCACTCATCTCCGGTTCCAATCAGTAAATTACAAATTTAATGATTGAATTGGTAGATATTTTAATTTGTATTTGCCTATTCTTTGGCGCAATTTTATATACATCAGTTGGGCATGCGGGCGCATCTATTTATATTGCGATTATGTCAATATTTGGAGTACCTGTGACCACAATAAAACCAACAGCATTATCGCTAAATATTATTGTTTCATCCTACACGAGTTATCAATTTATAAGGGCAAAATTTTATGACATCAAACTTGCGATTCCATTACTCATAGGGGCTATACCCGCGGCATTTATTGGCGGATACATAAATCTTCCAAGCGATGTCTATAAACCAATAGTTGGTGTAATTCTCCTGTATTCCGCTTATCGTTTCATTACAGTCAAAAAAGAAGACGAAAAACCAACTGTGCAATATAAGTTTTTTTACGCAGTTACTACCGGTATTATTATTGGATTTTTGGCTGGTCTTACAGGAACTGGTGGTGGTATATTTTTATCACCATTAATAATCTTTGCAGCCTGGACCACAACAAAGGGGGCCAGTGGTACTGTAGCAATATTTATTTTTTTTAATTCTTTATTTGGTCTGATGGGCAACATAACATCCCTCGCTGCGATTCCTCCAACTCTTCCTCTCTTTGGTGGGGCAGCATTATTAGGCGGTATAATTGGATCCCGAATTGGAATCCATTATTTTCAGCATACGGCTATAAAAAGAACACTTGGACTTGTCCTGCTGATTGCAGGTCTTAAGCTTATATTTAATATTTAGTGATTAAAGTTAATCGTATAAAAAACTGTTTGCAAAAACGAAACGTAATTTCTGTATGAAGTACTTATATATACTATTGTCTTTATTTATATTTTTTTATGGAACAGGAAGCTCAATGGCTTATGAAGAACCATCTTTTGCAGTTGTAAAAGCAAACGAATCCTATGAAATACGTTACTACAATGAGCGTATTGTTGTGCAAACCCATAATACAAATCAAAATAGCGGTTTTCGAAAATTATTTAATTATATATCAGGAAAAAATAGTAATTCAGAAAAGATCGCAATGACTGTTCCAGTTACGCAAACAAATAATTTAATGCAATTTTATCTCCCTATTAAATTTGACCAAGAAAACACGCCGATCCCAACAGATGATGATGTGAATATATCAACGGTTCCGGGAGGGCATTACGCAGTCATAAAATACGGAGGGAGGACGTCAGACTCTAATTTTCTAAAGCATGCCAAGTATCTTCGAGGCGCGCTTTCTGATGATGGAATTGAAATATTAAGTGAACCAATAAAGGCCACCTATAATGGGCCATTTACACCAAGTTTTTTAAGAAGAAATGAAGCTATATTCCAAGTACAATGGTCAAACTAGTTAAAAACGATAGAGAGATGGGTGGCAATTACACGTGCCCTTTTTGTTTTTCGAGAGAGGGATTTATTTATGTCCAGTCACACTACCAATGCGCAAGTTGTAAGCAGGTCACTGATCCCTGTTGCGGTGGAGAAGTCTGTCATAGCGATGAGAGATTGAAAGTTTCTGAAAACAATGATTAACTATTAATTTGGAGAATTATATTGTATAAATTATTTATTACTAACAGGGCGTTATAGTGATTATAAAATGAAAAATTCAAAAATTGTACTTATTGACAGAAATCCCGGTAGAAACTCTCAAACATATGGTATTGCTAGAGAGTTAAATACCGATGTGGAATTAATACATGAACCTTCAATTGGCGTGATTGGTAACAAAGGTGATTCACAATGTTATGTTGGAGTTCGCGAGAAGGTTGAGGTTATTCACGATAAGTTAAGAGAGAGAATTGGAAGCGATAGTGAAAAACTAAAGATGAGGTTAGTGCAGCCTGAGTTCAGTATCGCAACATCAGATGGTATTAGAAACGGTACAAAAGAGATGAGATATTCTCTTATTGGCAGAGAAGTCACAAATGAGTCTGTTTGTGAGCATTTAAGTGCAACAGGACTTGAGGGTACAATTGCGGTCGTTGCCTGTGATAAGCCGCCTGTTGGAACACTGGCTGCCATATTGGAGCATAATCGCCCAGCCATCATAATGTCTGATGGTTCTATTAGACCTGGCGTTGATAGTGTAACTGGAGATGCAATTGATATTATCTCAAGTTACCAAATCGCTGGGAGTAATGATGAAAGTCTGAAAAAGAGGATTGCGCTCGAGTCTTGCCCTGGTTATGGAAGCTGCGGTGGGATCTTTACATATAACACGATGCAAACCTTTATTGCTGTTGTTGGAATGCAGCCTTTGCATATGGTATCACCGGCATCACAAGATGAACGGCGAAAAACTGATTTTCCCAATGAGTTGATAGATTGTTTGGCAAAGTTAATTGAAAAAAATATAACCCCAAGGGATATTGTAACAAGAGACTCTATAAGAAATGGGATAATTGTTGCGATGGCGATTGGTGGGTCTACAAATGTTATGCTGCACGCACCGGAGCTTGCAAGAGCTGCGGGTTACGATGATTTTTACGGCGATATAATGAGCCACGAAGAGTTCAACCATTTATCGCAAAATGTGATTCCTGTTGTTGTGAATGCGCGTCCATTTGGGAAATACTCAATGGTCGATATTGACAGTATGGGTGGCGTACAGGTTATTGTAAAAGACATGATAGATTCCGGCTTGTTAAACGGAGATACCCTGACTTGCACATCAGAGACATTAAGTGAACAAGTGGCAAGATTAAAACCCAAGTCGCCAGATGGAGATGTTATTTATTCAATAAAAGAACCATTTAAGAAGACCGGCGGATTGAGGCTTCTCGGAGGTAATCTATCTCCTGAAAATAGTTCAATTTTAAAACTTGCAGGTGTTGAAGGTGGGCTTGAGGATAATGTATTTCACGGAAAAGCAAAAACATTTGATGGGGAACAAAAATTATTAGATACCCTTGAGAATGATCCTAATTATTTTCAAGACAGAGATATAGTGGTTGTTCGCTACGAAGGCCCTGTTGGGGGTCCTGGAATGCCTGAAATGTTAGACTCAACATCACGAATTACAACCTTATGCAGAGATAAAGGTATTGTAATCGCGTTGATGACTGATGGACGTTTTTCAGGAGGTTCAGTTGGTTTGGTTATCGGTCATGTTGGGCCCGAAGCAGCCCTAGGCGGCCCAATTGCACTTATTGAAGATGGTGACCAAATTATTGTGAATCTTAACAATAATTCCCTTTCCTGTGTGGAGCTTGAGGATCATTCTACTTATAAAAAGAGAAAAGATGAGTGGGATAAAATTGTACAAAGAAATAATGGTATTCATCCATCTCTCGGTCAAATTGATACAAGGCTTCTGAATAATATGAGATGTAATGCTGTTTCAGCAATATATGGAGCTGGTATGCACCCAAATCGCGATTTATGGGTTAGCAGCCCAAGGTCAATTGAGACTTCAAATTTTAAACCACAAAATAAATATAAAAGTTAATTCTTATGGGCTTGGGTCAAAATCTTTACAGAAAAGCTCTCATTTACCTGTTTGCGGCCCTCTTTCTAATGAATATTTCTGACGCGAATGCTGATGTGGAAACCGATGTTGACGCAAGAAGATTTCTTTCAAATTATTGCATTACTTTGGTAAATGAAATAGAAAAATCATATCAAAAACAGCTCGATGCACTTGAAAAGAATAAAATGATTGAATTCACTAAAGTCAGTAAATATATATATGGAGTATCAGACTTGTACGATAACCTTGATTGTTCCATATATATAAATAAATGACAAAAACTGAAATCACACCACATTCCATTTACTGGATTAGACAGGATCTAAGAGTCAGTGATAATCCTGCATTAGCAAAAGCTGCGGAGGCAGGATACCTCGCCATATATATATTTGATGACGTCAACACAGATGAGCAGACCTTACCAGGGGAGGCGACTTCTTGGTGGTTGCATAACTCTTTAAAGGCTTTTAACGAGAGTTTGGATGATAAAATATCTTTTTTTCGAGGGGACCCATTAAAAATCCTAACAGACCTTTCGGAAAAGTATAATATTAATAATATTTTTTGGAATAGGCTTTATGAGCCATGGATGATTGACCGTGATACAAAAATAAAAGATTTTTTCCAGTCATCAGGCATCAACGTTGAATCTTATAATGCCTCATTGCTGTGGGAGCCATGGGAGGTTCATAAAGATGACGGCACCCCATACATGGTATTCTCACCTTTTTTCAAAAAGGGCTGTCTAAATGCAGCACCGCCTCGAATGCCATTAAGTAAAGTAGATGCCAAAAACTTAGTGAAGGCTCATAATTCAAAACAGTTAGATGAAATTGCTATATTGCCAAAAAATAACTGGTTCGAAAAATTTGAGAACCAATGGCATATCGGCGAAATCGCTGCCAATAAAAAGCTATCTGATTTCATTGAGAATGGCTTGATAAATTATAAAGAGGGAAGAAACTTTCCGGCACAAAAAAATGTTTCAAGATTATCGCCGCATCTGCATTTTGGAGAAATTTCACCAAATCAGATCTGGTATGAGATTGAAAACATATCTGATCCAAATTATTCTGAAAAGGATTTATATCATTTCAAAAGTGAGATTGGATGGAGAGAATTCTCTCATAGTCTTCTCTACCACAATAGAAATTTACAAATGGATAATTTGTATAAGAAATTTGATGTTTTTCCTTGGGCAGATAAAAGTGATGATCTTAAAAAATGGCAAACTGGTAATACGGGGTATCCTATAGTTGATGCTGCAATGCGCGAACTTTGGCAGACTGGATACATGCATAATAGATCCAGAATGATCGTGGGCTCATTCCTTGTTAAAAACCTATTAATTCATTGGAACCACGGTGAGAGATGGTTTTGGAATTGCTTGCTTGACGCTGACATGGCAAGTAACAGTGCAAGTTGGCAGTGGGTTGCAGGCTCGGGCGCAGACGCCGCGCCTTATTTCAGGATTTTTAATCCTGTAATGCAGGGGCAAAAGTTCGACCCTGATGGTGCGTACACAAAAAAATTCATACCTGAACTAAAAGATGTTCCCGTTAAGTATCTCTTCAATCCTTGGGAGGCACCAAAATCAATTTTAGATAAGGCAGGTGTAGAATTGGGATTAGATTACCCAATGCCAATAGTCAACATGCAGGACTCACGCGATCGAGCCCTTGAAGCATTTGATACAATTCGTATTAAATAGAACTTAAATATGAAAGCCAAAACTTCTGAGCTTCATCATCAGTTGTTTTTCTTTATCTTCTGATATTTGATTTAACGGTGGTCGAATATTTCTCCATCGAGTATCATTATATTTTATAGCCAGCATTGACTTTTGTGCAGGTATTGCTGAATAATCTTGGAACAAGTACCGAACTTTTTTCACGTCCTCATGAAGCCGTTCAGCCTCATCCCACTTCTTTTCATGGCACAGACTAATAACCTGTGAAATATTCTCTGGGTTAAAATTCGCAGTTGCCGATATACAACCAAGACCACCCATCTTTATGGCCTCAATTACTGGTAATTCTGCTCCAGGATAAACTACGAGGCCTTCAATTTGTAGTAATTGCGCTGTATTATCCCAATTGCCTGAGCTATCCTTTATACCCACGATGATATCTGGGTATGAATTTTTTAATTTTGTGACAAGATCAATTGATAAACCAACGCCTGATACTTGCGGAATATGATACAGATATATTTTAAGATTTGGATGATTGACCTCTTCAATTAGCAACTTGAAATATTCAAAAAGACCCGAATCAGTCACATCTTTGTAGTAAAATGCGGGTAGCGTCATTACTCCATGGCAACCCATCTCTATTGCATGACGGCACAAATTCACCGTATCAGGAAAATTACATAGACCAGTTCCAGGAATAAGTTTACTTGCAGGTATTCCAGATTTTATCAGGTATTCCAGAGCACTAATTCTCTCCGCATTACTTAATGACAGAGCTTCCCCTGTTGTACCAAAGGGAGCGAGCCCTGCGCAGCCACAAGATAATAAATCCTCTGCGAGAACCTTATACATCTCGTGATTGAAGCTGAGATTGTCATCAAATGGACTTAAAATTGGCGAGATGAGCCCCTTTATCATCAACAATTTCCTGTAATGTAATCAAAATAATGCATGCAGTGTCAAATTAGCATAATATTCTAGATTAGAATATTGAATTTTCCGTCGTTTAATGACTATATTTAAATTATGAAAGATATGCGTAAAAAAACTCAGAATGATATCACACCAAAACATTTATTTTATAACAGGCGAAAAATATTAAAACTCGGATTGGCATTAACTGCCTATGTCGCATCCAATGGCATTACATCTGCTTTTGCTCAAGAAATGTTTGACCGCAAGATTAATACTTTAGAAGAAATAACAAATTACAATAATTTCTATGAGTTTGGGATTGATAAGACTGACCCCGCAAAACATGCGCACAAATTAACAACGTCCCCTTGGCCAATTGAGATTAGTGGTTTAGTTGATAATCCGGGAATCTATGATTTTTCTGAAATAGTCAGAGAAATGAGTATTATACAGCGTACTTATAGCCTCAGATGTGTTGAGGGTTGGTCAATGCTGATACCATGGAATGGTTTCCAATTATCTGAATTACTGAATAAGCTAGGCGTAAGAGACGAGGCGAGGTATGTATCATTTGAAACGCTATTAAGACCACAAGAAATGCATATGCAAGAGACAAATATATTAAATTGGCCTTACAGGGAAGGACTGAGATTGGATGAGGCAATGCATCCGTTAACTATAATGGCGACTGGCGTGTATGGCGAGCCTTTACCAAAACAAAATGGCGCACCATTGAGACTTATTGTGCCCTGGAAGTATGGTTTCAAATCAATTAAATCTATCACTAAGATTTCTTTGCAAAGGGAAGAGCCAGTCTCATCATGGAATCAGCAAAATCCAGCAGAATATGGTTTTTATTCTAATGTGAACCCAACCGTACATCACCCGAGATGGTCTCAGGCAAGCGAGAGGTATATTGGCGGTGAAGGTGAGGGATATCTTGGAAATTTATTCACAAAAAGATATGACACCAAACTCTTTAATGGATATGAAGAGGTCGCACCGTTATACGAAGGCATGGACTTATCCCGATATTATTAAAGAGCTGAATAATTATTATGCATAAAGCTACTAAAATATTGAATATAAGGAGCCTATTTGATCTTGTGAGGGCGTCAGTGAGAAGATTAAGATCTTGGCATATATATGTAAGCCTACTAGTGCCGTTATTATTTCTTACCTATGATTTGCTAAGTGGTCGATTAGGTGTAGATCCAATGAGAGCTATTGAAAAAAGTTTAGGTGTTACAGCTATTTATATACTAATATTAACACTATGTATTACCCCATTTTCAACATTAACAGGGATTAATTTCATAAGATTTCGAAGAGCTTTCGGCTTGATGAGTTTCTTCTATATCATTCTACATTTTTCAACCTGGTTACTTCTGGATATGCAGTTAAGATGGGTTGAGATAGCCGAGTCACTAACAAGAAAGCCGTTTATTGTTTTTGGTATGATGGGTTTTTTATTATTGATACCACTAGCAGCTACATCAAACAATTACTCCATGAAAAGATTAGGAAAATATTGGCCAAAATTACATAAGCTTATTTATGCGGCAATTATCCTTGGCGGAGTACACTATCTGATGATGGAGAAAACATTGCAAAATGATGCGATAATTACATTTATTATTATTATAGTTCTTATATCACTTCGTTTTTTCAAATTAAGAAAAATCAATTGGTTATAATTTATGATGAGTGCAATAATAACTGGTTTTCTGCTATGCTTTTCCCTGAACTGTGTCATTGGTGCCCAGAATACCTATTTATTCCGTCAAGGTATAAGAAATGAGTACGTTTATTCACTCGCAGGTTTTTGTACGGTATCAGATCTTGTTCTAATTATAGCTGGCGTCTATGGTATGTCTCTAATTGTAAGCCAATTCTATATTGACTTATTTTTGATATTATCAGCGATTTGTTTGCTGCTTTATGGCATTTATCGAATAAAGAATGTTATGTCTCTATCATATGGGGCGAGTGAGGAGGTATACCTTCAAAGAAGTTTTAAAAAGAGCATTATGGCAATGTCTGCCTTTACACTATTAAATCCACATGTTTATCTTGATACAGTCATTTTGATTGGTAGCGCTTCTTTACAATATAATAGCGACGAAAAGATCTTCTATATTTTGGGCGCTACGGTAGCTAGCATAATCTTCTTTTATGGGGTTGCAATTCTATCTAGGTTATTCTCCTCATTATCAAAAAATATTGTACTCTTAAAATCAGTTGACATTATTACAAGTATTATTCTTTTTATTATTTCATTTGCCATGGTAAAAGCCACAAGCTTTATATAATCTGTCACAAGTTAAATAATAATTTTGATGTTTCCTGTAATAGATTGTAGTATTTCAATATGCTCAAAAAGTTAAAAAATTGCCATAATACCGACGACTTTCGTATGTTGGCCAAACAAAATTTACCGTCTCCAGTTTTTCATTACATAGATGGCGCGGCTGACGATGAGGTTACCTATGCACGTAATACAGCTTCGTTTGATCAATGTGACCTCATACCGAGCGTGCTTAAACCTGTCAATGATGTTGATATATCCATTGAAATATTAGGAAAAAAAATAGATCTACCAATATTTTTATCACCGACCGCACTACAGAGGTTGTTTCACTATGAGGGAGAGAGAGCTGTCGGAGAAGCTGCTGAAGATTTTAAAACTTATTTTGGAATATCTTCTCTTGCAACGGTTGGAATAGAGGAGGTGGGTAAGAAATTTAGCTGCCCTAAGATGTTTCAATTGTATGTACATAAAGATAAGGCTCTCAATCAAGATATGCTTCAAAAATGCATTGATAATGATTTTGATGCATTGGCTATAACAGTCGACACTATCGTGGGCGGTAATAGGGAGCGTGACTTGAGAACGGGCTTTACATCGCCACCAAAACTAACCATTTCAAGTCTCATGAGTTTTATACTTTCGCCAATGTGGAGTTTTAACTATCTATTTAGAGATAAATTCTCATTACCTCAGTTAGATTCCCATTTGAGTGAAGGGACAAAAATAGCAATATCGGTTGGAGATTATTTTACAAATATGTTAGATCAGGAATTAAGTTGGAAAAAAATTGAAGAAATAAGAAAAATATGGCCTAAACCACTTTGTTTGAAAGGTATAATGTCTGTAGATGATGCAAAAAAGGCTATCGATGTCGGAGCTACTGCCATTATGCTCTCAAACCATGGCGGCAGACAGCTGGATGGCGCTCGATCGCCATTTGATCAGTTGGATGAAATTGTGAATGCTGTTGGTGGGCAAATAGAGATAATTTGTGATGGGGGTATCAGAAGAGGTACCCACGTTTTAAAAGCTTTATCTTTGGGCGCAAATGCATGTTCTGGTGGAAGATTTTATCTATATTCGCTTGCAGGCGCTGGTTCAATCGGGGTAAAGAGGGCAATAGGTCTCATGAGGGATGAAATTATTAGAGATATGAAGTTGATGGGATGTAATAAAATTTCTGATTTGAATAAGGCTAACATAAGATTTAGATAGGGGGTACTCTATGATATCAAATAATAATATTGTTGCATCATTTTATAAGTTCAGTCCATGGGCCGATTACAAGTCATTTAGGGG
>PADF01000005.1 GCA_002702945.1 Methanobacteriota archaeon | reverse complement strand
TGCCAACTGCACCGTCGACAATCTCTCTTCTTGCTGCAACTACTGCACTTGCTTGTTGCCTTGTTAGCATTGCTTGAGCAACTTCAGGAGCGTAGGCTAAGTGACTGATTCTTGCTTCTAAAACTTCTATTCCTGCTCGGCTTAGCCTTGCTTGGACCGATTCTCTAAGTTCTGTTGCAACTACTTCTTGGTGACTAGAAAGTGCCACGCCACCTAGATCTTTCTCTTCAATAATATCGTATGGATACTTTGTTGCCATAGCCCTAAGAGCTGCTTCACTTTGGATTTGAACATAATTTTCGTAATCATCGACTTCGAATAAGGCTTCAGCGGCATCAAATACTCTCCACACAACTACTGCTGCGATATCGATTGGGTTAGCATTGACATCGTTAACCTTCAACTTTGCAGATTCAAAATTTCTAATTCTAAAAATCACCTTTGTTTTCTCGTATAATGGGTTGACGAACCAACGGAATCCTTCTGTCTTTACTGAACCAACATACTTACCAAAGAATTGACAAACAGCTGATTCGTTTGGATTAATGACAACGTAGGAATTCCACATCACAAACCATAATATTCCAATACACATCTGTAATAATCCACCTAGGACGATACCTCCGGCGCCAAGTGCATAAAGTCCAAAACTGCCTAAAAATAACACTGGGACAATAATTATGTGAATAAATAATCCCAGCCAACCGCTTAAGGATTTGATTTCTATGTCTCTAAATTGTATTTCGTTTATTGCTGCGCTTTGTGATTCCATTCTTTCACCGCTTGATCCCAACAATAAAGATATTATAACGATATCTATATGATATCACTTATTCTGTTTCTTTCACTGGGTACAATTTATTGTACATCAGCAGAAGATTTTTTGTCATTTGAATAAGACCAAACTTTGGTTGTTATAATTGCCATAACTACGATTTTAGCAAAGTCCCAAACCAAGAATGGCTCAACGCCCCATTCAAATGCTTGAGCCATGTCAACACCGTAGGATTCTGCCAACCAAACAGTGCCAATGACATAAACTGGAATCATTGCAAGTGTCCAGCAGGTTATCTGTGCTTTGAAATCGGTAATACCTGCACTTCTTGAGCGGTCTAATCCTTCAGCAACAAGAGCAGAAGCAATCGGGAAAGAAATCAAATATCCGCCACTAGCGATCAATTTACCACTATCAAATAGCATATCTCCGCCTTCAGCAAAAACTGGTGCGCCAATAGCTCCTGCAAGGACATACACACATCCAGAAACAAAAGCATCATTCCTTCTAAGATAGACGCCCGTTGCCAAAACAGCGAATGTCTGGAAAGTATAGGGGACTGGTGTCCATGGAACTGCGAATGCAATTTGAGCGCACAAAGCAGTCAAGCCAGCAAAAAATGTAATCGATATTGCTCGTTCCAAATAATTTAATCTGTCAGAACTCAGACCTTGGTGCCATAAGGTTGGTTTTTTCCATACAACTTCACTGAACATGGAGGTTGCTTTAATTGGCGGTTTTTAGTGATTCAGTATTTCTTTGATTAATTCCTAATGAAAATATTCTATTTGGAATAGGAGGGGCCCAGTTACCATTTTTTCTGCCATGGTCAAGCAAATGCCAATATACAGTTGAAAGTGTAAAGTCGGGATTATTTGGAGCGTCTAAGGCTTGTTCTATACTCAAAATCGAAGGTAGTTTTTTCCAAGCCATCTTAGAAATAATTGATAGAGGAAAAAGCGAAAGTGCAGGCCCATTAACTGGTAAACTCCACATATTCAACCACTCCCTTTCAATTAAATTATTTCTAGAGATTGATTCTCTAACCATTTTCCAATTATTTCCTTTGCCAGTTTTTTTCTTTACTATCCATGAGGGGTTGATTGAGGTATCAACTGTAAAACCTAATTCTGCAATGACTTTAGCCATCCACGGAGCAATATATCCCCCTGGTGCTCTAAACCAAGGTCGCCAATTTTCGCCTACTCTTTGTTTTATTATCCTAGTCGCTTCGGCTAAAGCCTGTTTAAATCCATCATAATCTTCAGGCCAAGCAGACCAAGAGCGATGTGAAAGACCATGGCAACCGATTGTTATACGATTAGAAAAAATATTTAGGATTGAAGAAATCCAGTCACTAAATTGACCGGATTCGAATAAGTCTGCAATAATAAATAATGAAACAGGGTGATTATGACTCCTCATCCAACTTTCAAAACCTTCCATACCTGCAATGAATTGTTCGGATAAATCCTTACTTGCATTCTTCAAATCACCCTTACTTCTGGTTGGATGTCCTTGATTTGCTGGCACATGTCTGAAATCATCACAGTCGATAGTTAACCATGTCTTTTGCAATTGACTCACCTTACTTGATGTCAATAATATGGATTCTATGCGGTACAGTTCTATTTCCTATCTCAATTCCAATGAATTCATCTACTAATTCTCCATTCCATTTTTTGCATATCGATTGTGCTGTAGCAAGACCGGCTTTGTTGTGAGGGTGTACCGTAATTTCAATTCTAAAAAATTCATTCCTTGACTGTAACCAAGAAAGTATTTCATCTACACATTTAACTGCAATTTTCTTACGCCTAAAGCCAATTCTAACCCAGTAACCAAGATTATAATTTGAATGTAATAATTGTAATTCATCGCCCAAACCGATTAATCCTGCAAATTCGTTTTTCTCCCCGACAACTATACTCCAGAAATGTAGTTGATCCTCATCAGACTGTGATTCAACATCAAATAGCATATCCCTTAGTTGATTTCTTATTTCCTCATGACTATTCAGCCAAGGTAAGGCGACAAGAGCAGACTCCGGGTCTTCCTTGTAGGCTTCAATTACCGAGGATAAAATCGATTTATTAACAGGAATTAACGAAATTTCTTCGTCGATTTTTAAAACCGGAGTAAGTGACATCATATCCCTCTAACTTGACAAATGGGTGATTGCTGAATACACCCTCTGGTCATTAGGATATACAGTTTGTGCCATTTTCAACATCCATTGCAAATGCTCTTCTCTTCCTAAATAACGCATAACTGTGCCGATATGAGTCAACATATCTAGATTATCATGCAAGTGAGGCCCTAGCTTGTCAATCACTTCTGCGGCTTGAACTAATTTTCCATTTTTCACTAATTCCAACAAAGAAACAACCTCACGATAAACTTGTCTTTCATCCCAAGGTTGCTTTGCTGGCCAAGGCCAAATACGGTTATTATTCTGCGGTATTGGAGCCGGTTTGGTTATTTGCTCAGGAATTTCTGGCACCTCAGGAGTATCGACTACTTCGTCTGGAATCTCGGGTATTACAGGGGTATTGGATACTTGTTCAGGAATATCAGGTATTTCTGGTGTATCTACTACCTCGTCTAAAACCTCAGGTACTTCAGGAGTGTTGGTTATTTGCTCTGGGATATCAGGTATTATTGGAGTACTTGGATTTACTTCTAAGGTTTCCTCTGATGGGTTATCGAAGTCTTCAGGCAGTTCTGGCACCTCTGGTTGTAAGTCGTCTTCAGTAACTGCAACTGCTAAATCAACTTCAGTGAATTCATCTACCTCACTTATTACTTGAGGGTCCATATTTGTTTTACCTGGAATTGGTAAAGATGTTTTGTGAACTTCATTAACGTCAAAATCTGATTCTGAAGAAACTGAAAATAACGAACCTTGCCCTGTGTGGATTGGCTCTGTAACCTCTTCTAATGGGTTCGAGTCTGGAACTATGAAGTCTACTTCTTTTGACGGAGCATCTGATTTACTCAATTGTACTTCATCTGGTGCCTGATAATTTTTGGTTTCTGAAAGCGTAGGTCCTGAACTTTCGATAAATTGGAACGTTTCTGAGCCTGAAGTCGATTGTTCAAATTGATCTACTTCTACCGTAATCTCATCCAGTGTGAGGACTGCTTCCACAGCATCTTCTTCTTCAAACTCTTCAAAGTTTTCACTCATTAGAGTGGACATTATCTCAGAATCCGTTGAAGAAGGAGCCGCCATTGGTTGGTCTCTAGCAGAGCGATTGAATTCATAATAGCAAAGTGAACAATTTTCCGCATCCGGAGGATTTGGAGTATTGCAGTATGGACAGATATGTTCTTCCCCTGTGGTGTCCTTCTTACGCCACCCGAACACTGAACCCACCAATTAATGGGCCTCACAAAGAGGGTTTAAGTGATAGGGTCACACGGGCAATTTATACTTCATTTGGCGAATGAGTGATTGAAAGTTCGTGAGGCTTGATAATATGGGAAAAAAGGGTTCTATTAGGAGATTAAATAGTTCTCAAAATGAACTACCCGAAGAAAAAGTATCACTAAATGATGAGATGCCTCATATTTGGAAAAGAGGACAAGACCACTTTAATCGATTCACTAAATTGATTAAAATTGAGTTAGATGATGAAACCGCATTGGTGGAAGAAAGATGGAAAAAGTGGAATAAACAGCGGTTGGTAGCAGCCGGATTAACTCTTTTTGAATTAGCAGCTAGGAGCCAGGGTAGGTTTTTTGGAGATCCAATTATTGTCTTTGAACTGCCAGATAAATCTAGAATGCCTACACATCGATTTGGACACGGGGATATCGTTCTAATCTCAAGAACAAGACCGTGGGGCGAAAAGGTGTATGAAGGAATTGTTCTAGATCGTGGACCGACTAGAATCAGAATTGTAGTAACGGAAAAACCAAAAGATCTCAGAAAGGGAAGATGGCGTATTGATAGGGGCGCAAATCGGGTAGCATATGACAGAATGCACGAGGCACTAATTTCATTTCACTCAACTGAAGGTGATGGTGGAACACCTCTTAGAGACTTACTTCTGGGCTCTCTTCACGATTGTGCATCTTCTGCAGAACGTCCACCTGATATCAAAGGAAAAATCAAAAATTATAATCTAAAGAAAATGGAATCTCTAAATGATTCTCAACAAAGCGCCGTGGAAACTGCAATGCAAAGACGATTAACATTAATCCAAGGACCACCAGGAACTGGCAAAACACATACTGCAGTTCATTTATTGAAAGAATTAGCCAATAAAGGACAAGGTCCCATTATGGCTACAGCTGAATCAAATGTAGCTGTCGATAATCTACTCGAAGGCTTACTCGACTTAGGAGTAAAAGCAGTAAGAATTGGGCGCCCTGTAAAAGTTAGAGAAAGTTTACGCAATGCGACTTTAGATGCTCTTCTTGAAGACCATCCCCTCCAAGAAGAGTTAAGTTTCATACGTGATGAAAACAGTGAATTGAGAAGAAGCCTATCGAAGTTAAAGGGTAAGGAAAAAGGATTAACTCATAGGGATATCAAAAATAATTTCAAAGAAATTAGACGTATTGAAGATGAGATGACAGCCTCGGTACTGGATAATGCAGAAGTCGTTTGCACCACGACTATTGGTTCAGGTCACCAAATTCTAGGAAATAGAAAATTCCCTATTGTCTTAATCGATGAAGCAACTCAAGCAAGTGAGCCAAGTGCCTTAGTTCCAATAAATAGGGGATGCAGGCAATTAATTTTGGTCGGCGACCACAAACAACTTCCACCCACGGTAATCAGCGAAAATGCTGAAATTGGAGGTTTAGGACAATCTCTTTTTGAGAGATTGAATAAGTGTCAAATTCCTGCTCAAATGTTGACTACACAGTACAGAATGCACCCCTCGATTAGAGAATTTCCAAGTTCTAGGTTTTATGAGAATAAATTAGATGATGGATGTTCAAAGTCAGATAGGCCAGCCCCTGCTGGATTAATATGGCCAAATTGGGACAAACCCGTGGCTTTTATCCCTGTCGAGGGGGCCGAGGAATTAGATGAAGAAGGAAGTAGCCGTTCGAATTTTTCTGAAGCAGCCAAGGTACTTTCTGTAGTTGATGAGTTATTGAAAATCGGAGATGTCCAGACAACCGATATAGGAATAATTACCCCATATAACGGACAGGTTAGAGTTCTAAACGATCTCTTTGAACAAGCCGGAGGAAGAGAATTTGGCGAGAAATATAGTGGCCTTGAGATAAAAAGTGTTGATGGATACCAAGGGCGTGAAAAAGAGGTCATTGTTTTCTCAACAGTAAGAGCCAATGAAAATGGGGATATTGGTTTCTTAAAGGACAAGAGAAGAATGAATGTGGCCTTAACAAGGGCAAAAAGAGGACTTATCGTTATCGGCCACTTATCAACATTGAAGCATGACTCTACATGGAGTTCTTGGCTTGACTGGGTTGAAGAGAGTGGTTGTTTAGCATGGCATTTATCTAATGATTAAATGCGTATATTGACAAACCACACTCTCTACCCTTATACATGGCCGGTGACGTAGTTGAAGTCTACCAAGGTGGAGGAACCTTGGCCCAAGCGGTTCTTGGAAGTGCCCCTGAAGGTATGTTAATCGCTCCTTTGTGGAAGAGAATCGGAGCATTCATGCTAGATGTGGTAATGGTTACATTGGTTTTAGAAGTTATTACTAGATTCAAATTTCTTAGTGTCCTAATTAGTTGGAATTTTCTCACCGAATCTGCAGATTATATATTTCCATTTATTGTAACTTGGATAATTTTCTTTACCTCTTTCTATCTTTATTGGAAATATTCTGGTAGAAGTTTAGGGCGTTCATTTGGACAAAGAGCATTTAGAATTGCAATTGTTCATGACAATGGAACTGCAATAGAAATTCATCATTGGGGCCCTAGAGCCTTTGGGAAACTGTTGTATCTTTTACCAATTATCGGTCCTCTTTGGTTCGGACTTAGAGATTCACTAGCTGCGCGTTCTAAAGATTCAGAATATAGAACTGCTCTTGATTTGAAAAATAACACTGTTGCTGCAGTAGATTGGTCGCTACCTGTTGAAACACGGCAAAAACTCCGCTAATTTGGGGTTCAAAAAAAACATTTAGTTCAAGTATAACTGCCTCTAGTGGGGTTTAGGCGGGACATATGTCAGAAGAGCATTTTCAACGAGTTTCTCCGCTTGAAAGCCAGTTATTACTAGCGAAAATGGAAATCGATGATGATGATCAAGATGTGGTTTTAGTCTCAGTTGAAGTTTCTAATGAGTCTGCTATTCCAGTTGGAGGACTAGATATTTTCATCCAAACAAGCGATAAAAGAAAGGTTGATTCTGATGAAGGAATCTCCTCTCTAGGGCCGGGATTAACTAGAAAGTTTACTTTTGAATTCCCTCTGGAAAGCGGTAACTGGACTTTTATGATTCGTTCGGGCAACATCAAACTTGACCTCGGCCCTTATGATGCTGATTTCACCTTTGAAGCGAATGAAGGGAGGGTTGTGAAAAATTCTATTGGTGCTGGCTTATTTTCAAATGCATTTGATGATGATTTAGGCGACTTTGGAAATATTGAAGAAAGGGGGATTATTGACTCAGCGGAAATTACAATGACGTCTTATTTCGGAGAGAATGCTGCTGGGGGTGCTACCGCTATTTCTGTAGGAAATGCTCCTGAGGTTGAAGATGAAGAGATTCGAACTCCTCCATGGAAAAATAATGATCCTTTGCTTTCAACACCTACTGTAGTACAACAGGATGATTCGATTCTTACTCCTGTAGAATCGCCAGTTATCGAGGAAGTTTCGCAGCCAAGTGTGGAACAAAAAGAGTCTTCTTCGGATCTATTATCATTTTCTAAATCTCTAGATTCCTCCAGTTCTAGTACTCCTGAACAAACTGTCGAAGAGAGTGCTCCTTTGGTTATTACTGCATCAACACCACCTCCTTTACCAGTCAATACTGTAGTTGAAACAAGTGAACTTAGTGAGACTTTAGATACTGCTGAACCTTCAACAGATCAACCTAGTAGCCCGCCTTCTGAGCCTCCTTCCGGACCTCCTTCTGCTAAACCTACTAGTCCACCACCATCGGGGCCTCCTTCCGGACCTCCTTCTGCTAAACCTAGTAGCCCGCCACCATCGGGGCCTCCTTCCGGACCTCCTTCTGCTAAACCTAGCAGTCCACCACCATCGGGGCCTCCTTCCGGACCTCCTTCTGCTAAACCTAGTAGCTCACCACCATCGGGGCCTCCTTCTGGGCCACCAAGTAAGAGTCCGAAAAAGCCACCTAAAGGCCCACCTAAATCAAAGAAGCCTCCTAGGCCGCCTATGTGAAATTTAGAGGTATCAATATGTCTGATGGTTTTGTAATGGAACTCTGTGGCAACCGCGCTGCTTGGCAGATAGATTTGGATGGAATTGATAGTATTGACCTAGAAGTTGTTGGAGCGAAAATTGAATCTGATGGTTATGAAGTCGGAATTAGAAATCGATTATGCTGGACATTTACAGGCCCATGTGACCTTACACTATACCCCAGTGGTAAATTACTAGTAAAAACCGAAGACAAAGAGCTTGCTGCTGAAGTCGCTAAAAAGCATGTTTCTGAATGGACTATTTTACAGTGAGAATATGGATGAAATTTCAAGTAAACTGATTGAACATCTTGAATCAGGTGGAGTTGTTGCCTATCCAACATCTACATTACCGGGCCTTGGTTGCTTACCAATCAAAAAAGGATTAGATCAATTATTTGCTTTGAAAAATCGTTCTGATGAACAACCAGTCAGCCTAGGTGTTTTTTCTTTAGAACAAGCAGAAGGTTTAGTTGTTGTTTCCGATTTTGCTAAATCACTATTAGATGATTTTCCAATAGGTAGCATAACATTAATTCTAGATGCTAAGGAGAAATTAGATTCTAGATTGGGAGGAAAAAAAGTTGCAATTAGAGTTTTTGCTAACCCTGTAGCAAGAATGTTAGCCAAATCTGTAGGGCCTATTACTGCTACAAGTGCAAATCCCAGTGGCGTTGAACCGAGTAATATAGTCTCTATTGCAGCAAAATCTCTTGAAATGAGCGAGGATTTTGTTCTAGATGGTATTTGTCCAGGAGGCAAAGGTAGCACGATATTATCTATTGATAAAAATGAGTTAGAAAATCGTGGATTCTCGGTAAGCATTATGAGAGAGGGCGTTGTACCTCAAGCAGACGTGATGGCATGGATGAGGAAAATACGCTAAAATATTGGCGTGATGCTGGCCATGTTGCTCGTAGAACTCTCGAGGCTATGAAAGAAAAAATCATACCTGGAGCAACATTTCATGAAGTCATCGAGGCTGCTGAAAGATTTATTCATCGGCACGGAGGTAAACCAGCATTCCCAGGGACCATTGCTGTAAATGATTTGGCAGCACATTTTACTACTGATCATAATGTTTCTCCTGTTCAAGAATGGGATGGTGAAATGACCTTGAGTAAGGGAGATTGTGTTAAAATTGACTATGGCGTTCATATTAAGGGGCACATTGGAGACAATGCATTAACCATAGAAGTAGGGAATACTAATAATCATACAGAGCAAATTAAAGCAGCAAAAGAAGCTAGAGATGCTGCTATTGAAATGTTACATCCTGGAACCCCGTGGCACAAAGTTGGAGCTGCTGCTGCTCAACCTTCACTCGATGCAGGATTTCAGCCGATTAGAAATTTATGTGGTCATCAATTGAAGCCTTGGGAACTTCATGCAGGAGTTTCAGTACCTTCTTATGCTTGTGGGCCTGATAATAAAGGCTTCAAAGGAGTTGTAGAAGAAGGCGGCGTATATGCGATTGAACCATTTAATACTACAGGAAAATCAGGTCTTATCAAAAATATCGGTCAATCCAATTCATCAAACATTTACCGATTAACTGGCCTTACAACCTCAAAAAAAGCAAGAGCAAAGGGGCAATTAAAGCCCCTCGGCGCGCAACTCGCAAGAAATTTAGAAGAAAGATATTCTACGCTTCCTTTCGCTGAAAGATGGGCCTATCCGATGTTAGAGAAGCCATTTCCTGAAGCTGATGAAAGTAGTCGCCAGAGTAAATGGAATGCTTTAGTTAAGAAATTGATTAGCATTAGGTTCTTAGAGACATACCACGTTTTGGCATGTGCAGATCAAGGGAATATTTGTCAGTTTGAACATACAGTATATGTCTCAGACGGCGGTCCTGAAATCCTTACTGTTGAGTGAAAAAATAACATTTTTCAATTAATTTTATTGTATCGTTCTGTTTAGAAATCGAGTTATCTTTGTTTTTGACTCAATAATCAATATAAACTGTCAACTATTGGTTGGTTATGAACGGGGCTGTAGAAGTTCTGTTGAGTGCATCCCATCCCCTCTGCGTTACTCTCACCCTGTTCACCTCAATTTCACTACAGCCGCGAGGCTGAATAAAATGTTATTTTTTTGAGAGATGTTAGTTTACAAACAGTATGCTCCAATGCGGCGGCAAAAAATAACATCTGGAATATGCGCGCAGTATCGCGGTTTTTGGCCTAATTCGGGACATTCATCGGCGCCAACATTATATAGGACGCTGACGGTGGAGAACATACTCCCGGCAACGGGTATGGAGGACAAAAATATGAAAAACGAAACAAGAAATGATGAAGCTGTAAGCCCAGTTATTGCAACTATCCTAATGGTTGCTATTACTGTGGTATTGGCCGGTGTACTATACGTATGGGCCGCAAACCTAGCAGAGAGCAACACCGACGGTGATCTAGCACTCTACTCCTTTAGTGGAGCAGACGGCGCTGGCGCTGACGAAGTTGTTGTAACCATGGACCAAGGCGGAGACCTAAACTGGGCATCTGCTAAGGTTAAGGTCGCTATTGGCCAAGAAGCTGCAGTTACCGCTGGTGACTGTGCTGTTGACGCAACTGCACCTTGCTACACCACAACTGAGACTGACCAAGCATGGAACGTTGGAGAAGCTGTAACAATCACAACCCAAGGTTGTGGAACTGATGCAACATGCACAGTTACTGTTACTATCTTGAACGACCGTGACGGCGTTACTCTAGATACTTCCAGTATCGCAATGGAGTGAAGTAGGTTAATACAGCCTAATTAAAGATGAATATATTCTGAGGAATATAACTGCCCTCCTGGGGACTTCGGTCCTCAGGGGGGCTTTTTTTAATTTTATTTTTTACTTGAATTTAAGTCTCTAGTATCAGTATGCTGATCCCACATGTGAGAAGAAATACCTCTTAACGAATTTACCCTAGCGATAAGTAAGTATTCGAGGCCTGTTAATATATTACCAATTTTACCTAAAAGAGGCAAAGTAATTCCTTGTCTAGTACATAGCCATGATGTTAGACAAAATAATTCTACAATTCCTAGTGATGCATGAATCATCGCTTCATTTCCTGTAGGCATACCGCTTATTCCAACTAAAACCCATCTGGATAAGGCAGATAAACCAGCACCTAACGCTAAAAAAGGAGAGATATTATGAAGATAATTTTGTCTTTTGAATATCTTTTTGAATTTCGATAATGAGCGGAAATTGGAATTATTTTTTTGCCGCCTAAGTAGATTCTGTAAACCTTGGCCTCTCCTTATCTTCTGTCTTCTTTGCCCTTCAATGGTTGGAGGTGCAATATCAGAAAATGAGGCTTTATCATCGTATATCGACTTTAGTCCAGAAAGCCTAACAGCAGTAGCAATTTGTGCATCATCTGCATTCGAAAATTTATCTAGTTGGGAAATATCTAATGCCCTAAACCTCCACATCATACAAGACCCTTCAAGAAAAGGTGTACTATCAAAATTAGACTCTCCCAATCTAATCGTTTCAAACATATCTCTATACTGACGCTCAGAGTCAATACCTCGCTTTCTTATCGCCTTAGCCCCAACCGCACCAATAGTAGAATCTGAAAACCATCCATACATTCTCTCAATACTGCCCTCAGTAATTGTTGCATCAGCATCGGTCATTAAGATCAATCCCTCAAAATTCTGCTTTGAAAGATGATTCAATGCGCGACAGACTGCAGGGGTTTTACCCAACCTTTCTTCCATTTCAATGAGCTCAATTGATTGAAATTTAGATTTATTTTTACTGATCCATTCATTGGTTAATTCAACCGTATTATCATCAGAGGATGAATCAATAATCAACAAGGATGTTTTTATTTCATTATTTCTTGCCAAGTTATCTAATTTATTCTGTATAATTTTTCCCTCATTCCACACTGGAAGAAGAATCACTAAATCTTCTTTTGGCGTTTCTTTCGGATATTTCAATGGTTTTTTTATCCACCTACTAATCGAGATTTGATGTTGTAGAAATGGCAAAAAAGCAAATGCCCCTAGGGTTATTTGCGAAATTACAGGAATCCACACCATGTACCTGCCAATACCTTTCTGATTTTGACATCTTGCCTTGTAATTTTTATATTTACGCTATTTCTACCACTATACTCATGATGTCGTAGTATCTGGTAGTGATATGCGAAGGGTGCTTCATATCGGTCCATGTGATACACCTGGAGGTATGGCAAAGGTCATCAATATCTTAGCAGAACATCCCCCAGAAGGATGGAAAAGTGAAATGATAAGTTCTCATTCTAGTTTAGGAATTTTTAGAAAAATCCTTGTTTGGAGAAAGGCAAGGGTTTTTTTGAAAGAAAACAAAAATAAATTTGATATTGTACATATTCACTCTGCAGCAGGGTTTTCATATCGAAGAAAATTAAATTTAGCAAAATTAGCCAATAAACTCGGAATCCCAACTATAATTCACATACATAGTGGTCAATTTGATAAAATGGCTGAGCAACGAAAAAATATCAAAAAAGAACTTCTATCATTCAAAGTAGTTGTCCTGAACAAATATTGGAAAGACAGATTGCAACCGATTATTGGAAAATGCTGTGTGATTTCAAATCCTATTGACCCAAAGATTGAGATTGGTGATTTTGAAAAAAGAAAGACAAAACAACTTCTTCTTCTAGGTAGGTCGGACCCGGTTAAAGGACATGATTTTGCATTCAAAATAGCAAGAGAGATTCGTAACAATGGATGGGAATTATTTGCTACAGGTACAAAACATTGTGAAGAAGGAATTACTGGCTTAGGATGGATCAGTGAGGAGAGAAAATATCAATTATTGAAAGATAGTACTGCTCTATTAATCCCGTCACAGTTTGAGGGTCAACCAATGGTGATGTATGAAGCAATTAAATCTGGTTGTCAAGTAATCGCTTCTCAAAATATTAATGAAATTCCAGATTGTATTTATTCCGCCCCTCAC
>PADF01000001.1 GCA_002702945.1 Methanobacteriota archaeon | reverse complement strand
TGATAATGATGGGATTTTAGATGCTGAAGATAATGATGATGACGGAGATGGATGGTCTGATGAAGATGAAGTAAATTGCTTGGAAGGTAATGATCCAATGAATGCAAGTAGTTTTCCAACCGATACAGACGGTGATGGTCTTTGTGACGCTATTGACACAGATGATGATGGAGATAATTTTTCAGATGTAGATGAAATTGCATGTATGTCGAATCCACTCAATATGAGTGAAGTGCCATTAGATACGGATGATAATGGAGTATGTGATCATTTAGATTCTCTGAACAATCCTCCAACCACTTGGGGCAATCAGTCGGTTCGATTTATCTATGAAAAATTAGAACCTGAAAATAATCAAAATGTCGAACAAGCAAAACCCTACTACATTGAATTCTCAGCAAATCCAATGGCTGAACAAAACCCTGCGCATTTAGAACAGATCTGCTCAAAGGACGATAATTTCACTAAAGATGTTTACAGTGCACATATCTTTGGCGATTTTCCATATGAGATTATCTCATGGAAAATATACAACGCAAACGGCATCGTATTGGGCATGTTTGTTTCAAATGACAACCTCTCTGCAGAATGGATGGATATGAGTTATCCTACCATTATTTCAACACAGGATAAAGCGAATCAAAGTAATGGCCACCTCGAAGCGATGATGACCGATATGGAACAATATGAATGTGAATTGGACAATGATAAATCCATTGATACGGACGGTGATGGATTGCCAGATTCTTTAGAAACCAGTCAATATGGCACCAACCCAAATAATCCTGACACAGATGGCGACGGATTATCTGATGGCTTTGAGGTTGCAAACGGACTCGACCCACTTGTACCAGAACAAATTGATACTGATCAGGATGGATTCAATGATTCAGAAGATTTGTTTCCCAATGACCCCTCTGAATGGAATGATACTGATGGTGATGGATTAGGCGATAATACCGATGCATTTCCAACAGATGCTTGTGCCAAGGATGATACTGATGGAGATGGCCTTCCAGACAATATTTTGGATGGTGAAAACGACCCCATGCCAAATTGTGAAACCGATTTGATTGAAGATTCAGATGATGATAACGATGGTATCGAGGATGTGGACGATGTGTTTCCCTTGGACCCTAATGAACATGCAGATTATGACCAAGATGGCATTGGAGATAACGCCGATAGCGATGATGACGGTGATGGCGTTGATGATGTAGATGATGCATTTCCGCTAGACCCAAATGAATCTCAAGATTCTGACGGTGATGGCGTAGGAGACAACACTGATCAGTTACCCGAAGATGGTAATGAAACTCTGGATTCAGACGGTGATGGTATTGGCGATAATGCTGATTTGGATGATGATGGAGATACATGTGATGATGTAATCGATGCATTCCCATTGAATAATTCTGAATGTTTCGATACTGATGGAGATGGCATAGGTGATAATGAAGACTCAGAACCTTGGATCAATAATGGCGGTAATGGTAGTTTCACCATGGATTACACGATGGTCGGGGTAAAGAGGGGCCATCAGATCTATTGGTTAGGATCTGCTGGGGATTGTCCTTGTTATGCCTATTACCACACCACAACCCCCGACCAAGTTTGGTCAGATGGTGCGCGTGCCTCTGTGAGTTATCATGAACAAATGCCAAATGTTGATGCAACCTTAGCAGCAATTGGTTTGAGTCTTGATAATATAAGCGTCTCTACATCTCCTGTTAATCTTGGTAATGACACTCAAACAGAAGATTGGGATTATGATTCAAATACGAAAATAGAATGGCGGATTTATTCAAGAAATTTTTCCACGCTATATCTTGATGACATCCCTATATTCGCCATTAATGAATCTATGACTATTTATCTCAATTACACTGGACTCATGGAATCTTGGGGTTCTTTGCCGGTTACAATGTGGGGCCATTCAACCTATGGTGAGTTGATAGGCCTCGTTCCCCAGAACAATATTATTGCTGAACAGCTTTACAATGCTTATGTCGAAGATTTTGGGAATGGTGCTATCAATTTTGAGTTTGAAACAGCTGCCTCAATTATCGCTGATGATTTTGTGTGGGGCACTGAACTAAATCCAACTCCAGAAAATGCCACTGGATGGCTGATTCAAGTCATAAATGATGTAGAGACACATGCAGGATTATTTGGAACAATAAATTCAACGACATATACTGAACCAGATATGAACGGAGTCAGTGGAAAATCTATACCACAGGTCGTAAACAGGGCTGCGATTTTCCTTGAATATCGGCAAAAAGATGAAGAAATTGAAGAATAGGCCTTAGTTAACTTTTTTCGATTTGCCAACATATTTACAGATTTGATTTCTGGCTCATTCTGGAGGCTTATGTGTGTCTGCTCTTCTCGAATGGTGGAAGGAAAATCAAGATGATTTTCCGTGGAGAGAGACAAAGGATCCATGGAAAATTTTGATTTCTGAGATTCTCTTGCAACAAACTCAGGCCAAACGTATGATTCCATATTATCAGCGTATCATTGAAGCGAGTCCAACGCCAAAGGCGATGGTTGAGAATGGAGAAGAATATCTCCTCAAATTATGGGAAGGTGCAGGTTATTACAGGCGTGCTAGATATTTATTCAAATTGGCTGAAATGTGTCAAAATGGGCTCCCAGATAATTATGAAGATTGGTTAGCATTACCAGGCATCGGGCCATACACTGCTGCGGCGATTTGTTCGATTGCGTTTAATTTGAATGTTAGTTGCATAGATGGTAATGTAAAACGCATAATTAGTAGGCTGGTCGGTCGTAACATCACAAAGTTTTCAGAATTTAAGCGAATTGCTGACCAACTTATTGACAAAGCAAGACCCGGAGATTGGAATCAGGCCCTCATGGATTTGGGGAGAAATGTGTGCAAACCAGCCAATCCTAACTGCGATGATTGTCCATTGAGCGAGGGATGTATTGGGAAACAAGACCCAATGTCATTTTCCACGCCAAAAAAAGTCAAATCGAAACTCATGAAAGTGGATTGTTTGGTAATTCTTGGAGAAGATAATACATTGAATGTCAGAAGAAAAACATCAGGACATCTCCAAAACATGTGGGGTTTTGAACTCACAGACAGAAATGAAGCCTCTTTCAAAGAAGAGGAATATTGTGGTAATATATCGCATGCATTTACTCATCGCAAATGGGACATCGATGTCTATGCAAAAAAAACTGCTAAGATGCTTATCGTACCTGGTGATGTGCCAATGGCTAAACTAGATCAAAAGATTCGAGATATTGTCCTTGCATGGGATGTAAAAAGAAATAATTCCTAGAGATTATTGGAAAGCACATGGATGTGTTTAGCCACGCCATCTGGGGTAGACACCTTACGTATGGAAAAATAAATTGGAAATTAGCTGCTTTCATAGGTATGCTTCCCGACCTTCTCGCATTTATACCAGGGGATATTGTCTCAAGGATGGATGGTGAAGGGCGAACACGCGTTGACGAAAATACCGTTACCTCTGACTTTCCAGAAATCGCATGGCAAATTTACCAAATCACTCATTCGCTGATTTGGTCATTTATCTTGTTTCTTTTACTTTGGTTATCTCTGTTTTTTTGGATGAAGAAAAATGATACTAACGCTATACTGTTATCTAAAAATAAGATTTTTTCGAAAGAATTTACTCCCTTCCAAGCGAGTGTTTACCTTATGCTGCCGTGGTTTTTCAACATTCTTCTGGATATTCCAAGCCACACACTCAGGTTTTTTCCTACTCCATTCCTCATGCCAATATCAGACTACATGATTGATGGGGTACCTTGGGGGATTACGGGCTCAGGCGCCTGGATATGGTGGCTTAACCTAGGGGCATTAATAGGAGTTGGATACTTTATTTGGTCAAAACAGAGGAGAGACACGGATTCAAATACATACACTTGAGGTTTGTAATATGCAGCGTCTGATTTGTGTTGTCTTTTCTTGCTTTCTTATGTCGGGGTGCTTAGGTTCAGAAATTCTAACTGAATCATCAAAATATGGGTTCGTAAGCGAAACGCTCAATCGTGATGTCGATGGTGGAGAAGTATATGATATTCGAGACAATTTATCAAGAGGTGCAGTACTCGTGATGTTTTCTCACCATTCATGCTATGGATGTCATGAATGGGTTGGAGAAATTAATCAGCGCCATAATGATTGGATGTCACAAGAAACTCCAATTCAGCCCGTGATGGTTGGAGTATATCCTCCTAGCGATGATGCTGCGTCATTAATGGAAACATATGGGTCAACAGAAAGCGAACACTACACAAACTGGCCGGTCGTTGTGACAACTTCTTCATCAAAAGCATGGAATCTCGAGAGAGATGTCCTCAGCGATATGACAATATTCGAAGCATTTGATAACCCAAATTCACCAGAACTGTATCTCATTGGCCAAACAGGAGATATCATCTGGAAAAGTGGAACCTACCAACCCACCGATGAAGCGATAATGGAAATGGAAAATTCAATATGAGAATAAGGAAAAGCATTCCTAAGTAACTCTTGTACCGACCTGAGGATTGTTGACAGTAAACTGCGCTTCTGTGTATTGACCGCCCGCAATAATTAATCGTAATGTTGCAGAAAGCCCTTCTTCATACAAATGATTTGGGCCACATGCCTGATTATTGGCTGACGGATCATTTGAGCCTGTATCTCCGTTTTTCTGGTCAAGGCTGATTTCATAAATAACCCCGGGGAAGAAGTCATCTGGTGGACTACTCGAACCTATTGATCGATAATAATTTGCGTCAGGAATAGGGGCATTCGCTGACGTGCCGTTCGACCAAGAAAGCTCAAAACTAGAACCAAGTGTTTGTTGTTCATAATGAATCGTGATACTATAGTAGCCCCTTGATAATTGCATGGTTGGTTCTGGATCATAGCCCTCAATTGCGACACCATTTGCGTAAACCAATTTGTCATCAATCCAGACACGTGCTCGATCGTTTACACTTGCATCAAAAGTGTAGGTGTCAGTATCATCTACAAAGAGATAGCCGGACCATGAGATTGCATACCAATCTGCATCTACAGAGCCTACACCATCATGATTTCCCCCAACAAAATTTGGGTTTGTATCATAACGAATTAATTGTGGAATCATGAATGTAAATTCAGGCCAAGGGTCTGAATCACCGGATCGATCAGGCACATCGTAATATTTCCCTAATAACCCTCTTGCAATGGTGTCATTGCTAAATTCAACTGGTGCGTCGTCAAAATTAGATCCTTCAAAATTACCCCAGTAACTACGAAATTCATCATTTTCATCGGTGCATTGTAAAATCCAATACATGTCTTCTGCAGATTGCGGCATACTTCCAGGAGCGAGTTCCATTATCAAACCATAATTATCATATCCATCATAAACATACACCTCATGAAGTAAAATTTTGTCACCTGTATTTATTGTTTCAATAAGTACTCGTTCAGGCGTTTGTATAACTCTCTCTGCAACTGAGATAATTGTTACCATGACTAAAGTTGATAACAGAATGGTTGCGATGAAAACCACCATGGTATCAACCCCAACCATGGCCAAAATGTCTTTTCGATTCCGACGCATCTGCTCACCTAAATCAGTTGATCTCCCTGTCTTACATTAACCCCATAACCCAATTCCCAAAATGAAGTTAGGCCAGAGCCCTCGAATGTAAACAATAACGTATGCTTCTCACCAGCATTTGGAGGACATCCCCCTGTCCCTACCATTGATGCGTCTCCATCAGTATTATCACCATTATCATGGAATAAATGTATTATCAATTTGTAAGTCTTCCCAGGTCTTATCTCATCTATAGCTGATGGGTTGTCGCCATTTCCTGTAACATCCGTTGCTGCCTCAAAATTTCCATTATTGGACCATCTGCCATCATTATTGTTAACTTCATTTGGGCATATAACTGTCCATATCAATTGCTGATCTTGTAATATTGTTGAACCGGGACTGAGTTCAATCGTAACTGAAATTAAGGCTTCTTCAATCTCATCCCCTTCTACTTCGAGCATGGTGACATGAGCATCGATGACCATTACCTTTCCATACAAAGCAAATTGTGATTTTTGGGCATCAGCTTTTGATTCTCGTACTACTTCTACCATGGACGAGATAATAATTGTCGCAATAATGCTTCCCGCCAATGTGAGTGCGATGAACATAATCATCGCATTTAATCCGGCGACTCCTTGGTCGTCGCGAGGTCCCGCCATCATGTGAAGATGCAATTCACACTATTATTGAGTTGCCTAAGAGATTAGTCTGTTTCCCTGAGAACACCCATGATCTTCTCACCTGCGATTGGGCCAAAATTGTGACTATCTTCTGATGAAAGCAAATCAGAATTATCTCCGACCATGAAGTATTTTCCTTCATCAGTAATGTGGCTTATCCGCTTTACTAAGTTCATTCTTTTGTAAGGATGAGAAAAAAGAACGATATCGTTTGGTGATGGTTTTCGTTCTTCGGGTGTTGAAAAGATTACCATCTGGCCATCAGCCAAAGTGGGGCTCATACTTTCCCCAACGATGACTGCTTGGATCTGTGCCAAGTGAGCGCCTCAACTTGCTCGAATCCAAGGGACTTCCCGGTCCTTGGCTTGCCAGAACATATGATGAATTTCTTCAATGGTATCCATGAGTTCTTGCGCGTGAGTCGCAGAAACCTCGACTTTACATGCACTGCACAACTTTGCAGCCTTCCAAAACGTTTCATGTAAGTCTGGGAAAGATTCAATGTGATTTGGTTTGAAGAAATCGGTCCATAGAACAAGTAATTCTTTCTTGCATTTTTGGGCTTCTTCTTCCTTAATTAAAGCATAGCGGCTCATGGTATTGAGATATCCCGCCATTGCTGAAGCATCTGATGTATCAGGACATTCTAGATGCAACATTTTTTTTGTCATTGATTGGACTGCTTCTCCGGCCACTCGTGCACTTGCAGGGTCATATACTCCACATGGTCCGTCACAATGTGCGTAGGCTTTAACGAATAAATCGGATTGGTCTGATTCTATGTTTGGCATAGTATGAGGAAAGGCTCTTTTGATATGAAGATATGGTTCTTATCCTATTGTCAGATGTCTGAATGCCATGCTTCTTTTTGCACATATTTATTCAGGCCTTTTTCCTTCTTTTTTGAAGTATGTGAAGGGGAGAGTTTTGGATCGAATACGACCCCTTCCTTGACATCTTTAAGGTGCTTTCTCTTTTTGATGTCGATTCTTTGAATCAATAAACCGAAAATAAGCAAAAGTATCCACAACCACATTGGAGAAGGGCGAATTACATCTAATTGCTGAATCGTAACTCCGCCGTACATTTGTATTCCAGAAGTAATCAAAGATGCTCCAATAACCAAACTTGCGATAAGTGGCATAGCCCGTCGCATATTCCAGGTGAGAATAAATGAGCCTACGGCTAATCCTATACCTACAAAGTTAGAATGGTTTTGCTCAATAACATAACCCTCTTCTTGGAGCGCTAATACCAAAGAACTGAAAGCAACAAACACTCCTAATCCAGCAACAGACCGCATAGCGACCAATAACATACTATGCATGAGGGCCGCTCCAAAAATGATGAGGCCTATTTTGACCTCGTTTTCATATTCCAATAGTGCAGGCATCGCCTGAAAAAGAAAATCGGTAGCGATTAACCCTGCCAAAGCGCCAATAAGTGCTCCAACAATTTTTATCATTCTATGCCCGCGAAGAAGCAAAATCGCTCCAACAAGAATGAATACCCCCCAGAGCATGCTTCCTTGCTTGGTTAGAACTATACAAGAATAACTCTTATCTGGAAATTTATTTGTTATTTCCGCTAAACTTTTCTCTTAACGAAAGTAGTTTTGCATCCAACCTGTTATCACGTTCAACTTTATCATCTCTCTCAAGCCCTCGAAAGAACATTTGTTCTTGCCATATGTGAATGATGCCAGTATCCAACCCTACAGCCATCAATTCATCTTTGGAGAAAAAAGTGTTCACCCGGCTGAGTTGTTGAGAATGAATCATATCTCCCTTGTTATTTCTTATCTCGATTTTCTGATTGGGGCCATTTCCTCTGTGACACCAGTGCGTTGATGAAAAACCTATACCTTGTGTATGAACAATTTCTCCTTGTTGCTTCCATGAAAATTTCTTCTTTTTTGTATCCAGCGCACCAAGGAAACCTTGTTCATCCGAGAAAATTAATAATTCCCCTAAGCACAACGAATTTATCGTGTTTTCATGTTTGAATACTTGTGCATCTTTTGTTGATATCGTACCATCTGCATGACCAAAGAAACACACATCACCTTTGGAAACTCCACAAACAACTGGGCTATCTGAAGGAAGATTTTGAAAAGTGCTGTCTACAAAAATGCCGCACTTTGGCCTTCCAAGACCAACCAACATCTCCCCCCCAAAATGAAGATGCCAAGGGCGTTCATCAAGACGAAGTACATCAATCAGTTCCCCTTGTTCTGTAAATGTCCAAATAGCGCTTTCCATGAAATCTCCATGCTCAATGTCATACACACTTGATGTTGCTAAAATTGTGTTATTTCCGTTTGCCAATAAATCTGCAGAGCCTTCAAGTGGTTGACTCCAAACCAGCTCTCCCTGTGAAATGCAAGAGACGTGCATGCCATCAGTAACAACATATGACTGTTTTAACTGCAAAATTGATGCGATACGGTCTGAGAGTTGTATGCTCCAAAGTAAAGATCCATCTTCTCCCCAACATTTCATATTCCCATTCCAACCTCCGGCAACGATTTCTTTGTTGGATGAAATAAACAAAGCAGAGATGGGCTCACCCAAATCCCGCGTTGCCCAAGTAAAGGTTAATGCGTCCATTTGGTCAACAACTCCAAATCAATGTTTATATCTCCTGTGGTTGAAGAATTTTCTTTTGTGGACCTATGGTAAAAGTAAGAACAGTCGCCAAGAGTCCCAATAAACATGCTAAATAATAATGTCCTTGTGTGAAAAATGAAAGTATTGCTGCTGTTCTAATCATTCCTCTCGACTTGTGTTTGATTCCGAAAATAGCAAATCCAGCAGAAAAGATTGACAAACCAATGAAACCCCAACCAACCAGAACATAGGTAAATCCAGCAGCTGGGTCAATTCTTGGGTGGGCCAATTCTTCTTCCGGATGTGGAATAAAGCGAACGCATTCTTCCGCTTCATCATCACATGATTCTTGATTGAAACGATCGATTGAAGGGGCCTCAAAGTCCATACTTGTGAATCCCTTTGGCTCGAGAAACGAGGGGGGTGTAAGCAATATTCTATGTTGAAATACATCACTTGTACCATTTCCTAGAATACTGATACTTACGAGAGTCAAGCCAGGGTTTAATTCAGTTAAATGAAATCGGCCATCTTTATCAGTATAATTCCAAGAAGCCACCCAAAAGCCACTGTCATCTTCCATAGATACATGGACTTCCACGCCTTCTAAGGGTTGACCATCTCGCAATACGATACCAGAAAATTCCGCACTCCCGTCTGGAGCAGATTGGGCAAATGCATAGATGAATTCATCTGGCCTTACAAGTCCAGATTGGGGAGAGACATAGTCCAAACCATTGAGAAAACCTAGTGCAGCAATACCAAGGATCAACATTCCAAGGGGGAGGATCGCCTTCATACCATCCTCGACATTCACGATAAAATCCGCAGACGATGTTTGAAAAATTGGTTCTTCATCAGGCATTGGTTCAATCTCGTCAAACCTATTGGTCATGCCTATCTTGACCGGTTCAATTTCCTCAAACCTATCAGACACACCTATGTTAAATGCCCATACTACTTTAGGGAAGGGTAAATCTCGAAATTACATATTTTTATCATATGCCTCTCTGGTGCCGAAAAGAGAAGACCTATCATCGAGTGATGATTAGGAGGCTTGTGACCAGACTCCTTTCTGCCGTATTGTGTTGGGAAGGTGATGAAATAGAGAGCCATCGGCTTATTGAATCAATCCCTGAAGGAGTAATTTATCATTTTGATAAGAAAAATAACCACTTAGAAATCAAATTTGAATTTAAAGAAGTAGATTTCGAAGTGCTGCGTGAAAAAGTTGATTTCGTTTTGGAACAATTTGGTGAACTTGAAGATTCTTGAACAATTTTATTACGTACAAAGGTTCTCAGAATTCAAAATCGATGATTAAGGGCGCGTGATCAGAACAATCAAGTCCTGCTTGGCGATTTACTTCAGCGGATTTAAACGCTGATTTTGCAGCTTGGTTGGCAAGAACATAATCAATACGCCAACCACGATTCAAGGCTCTAGCTTGGCCTCTGTTGGACCACCAAGTGTATGGCCCCTTTTGTTGACCAAAATGATGGCGATGTAAATCGACCCACCCAGAAGACAAAAAACGATCAAACCATTCACGTTCATGATTGAGAAAACCCGAGGTATTCCGGTTACCAGAGGGGTTCCAAATATCATTTTCCGTGTGTGCAATATTGAGATCTCCAACCAAAATTACCGGATCTTCTGAATCAAAATATGATTTTGCCCAAATTAACAAATCTTCCAACCATTGGTCCTTGTATAGTTGCCTTTCAATATTCGCCCCTCCATTCGGAAGATAGATGTTAATGCATGTCAAATTCTTTGATTTAGAGATAAGTACTCTTCCTTCGTCATCATTTGGGTCAAGTTTCGTCGATATTCCTCTTGAAATTTCCTCAATACCAATTCTGGACAGCGATGCGACCCCTGAATAACCTTTTTTCATTGCAGGATGCCAAATCATTTGAAACCCAAGGTCTTCTTGCCAGTTTGGTGAAACTTGTTCGGGTAGTGCCCTAATTTCTTGGAATAACCAGATGTCTGCATCGATTTGTTTCATCCACTCGACCAAGCCTTTTCTTATGGCTGCCCTTAGCCCGTTAAGATTCCACGAAACAATGCGCATGTGACTGGGACTTTGTGACGGTTATTCAGATTCTCGCATCACTTAATCCATCATTATCTGTGATGGAGATGGTTTCATTGCGTTTAATTGCAAGGATGTGTTCTCGCCAGCCTGCTGCTCTTTTATCC
>PADF01000004.1 GCA_002702945.1 Methanobacteriota archaeon | reverse complement strand
TAGAATACGACATTCGTGGAAGAAAAAGAATTGAAGGTTTTGAAATTAGATGAAATGACCAATTTAATATGGATAATTTTTATTCCATTGATTGTAATAATTCTAATATTCTCAATTATTGAATATGGTTTCTTCTCTATTTACGAGTATACGATACTTGCAGGTATCGCAGTCTTTGTTGGGATTCCTATTGTTTGTATTGTTTTAGGGGTTTTGATTATGATATTGACTAAATTAAATTTTGTTGAAATTGATGGGAACTGGGGTACATTAGATATAATGAAGTCATTTTATTCTGAACTTTATGATGACGAAAAGTGAGCCTCTAGTCGTAAACGGTACAGTTACATACCATTTGCAACAAAGTTGAGAAGAATTTACAAACAAGAACTAAGTTTAAACATTAAAGTAGCAGATGTCCTACAACTATTATGCAAAACCATGTTCCTAGGTGGGAAGACTTACCCCCGGGTGACTGGTTGCCTAATGATGAGTATGGGGTACACTGGTACCAGGCAGACGATGGCAGTCATTGGTATTCAGCAGATGACGGTTATCATCTATGGCAAGAAGAACAGAGTCAGCCCGTTGAGAATTCTAAACCTGAAAAGAAGAATGATACTTTTGATTATGATTACGATGATTTTTACGATGATGAAGAAGACGATGGCGACTATATTTCAGGCTCTTTTAAGAGAAGGAAATCACCGTTACCGGCTATTCTTATGCTACTGATAATTGGTGGTATTGGTGCTTCAGGATATTTTTTTTACGATTATCTTACCAAAGAAGTGGTAGAACCAGAATTTTATGGCGAAATACATTGGGATTACTCAGCTACTAGTTTTGATGGAGAAGAAGAGATCAATGGAATACTATTCGAGCAAGGCAAGGTCACTAGGTTTTACCAAAAATTTAGCGATATGTGTGAAACTGATTCACAGATTGATGAATCTGGAGACTTCTGTATTCGCGATGCCCCTATAGTAAATATAAGGGCTAGAGGTGATTATTATCAAGCGTGCGATACAGACTCAGTAATCTGTGTTCATATTTACAATCACGAAAAAGGCATGACATTTTATGACCCTGATTGGGAAAACTGTGCTGACCAAGTCAGCGGTATTGAGAAACCGGAATTAGTAGCAGATGGAAATGACTGGCTTGAGCCTACTGATGAGTGGATGGAAGAATTTAATCAGATTAAGTATGAAATAAAATCCGATCGGCCATATGTCTGCGATGAATCTTTTGATGTGTGAACAAATCCTTCACTAAAGTGATATGTCAATCAACGTTAACCAAAGGGTAGCGTTGTATATGGCTTACAGAGACTCACTGTAAACAGTATTCTTCATCAGATTGATACATATCTTGTTAATTTTTACATATTGAGTCAAAACCACAATTAAACTAACACTTATTGATTTGAACTCGTTCGCTTAGTCATGGTCACACTTGACGAAGTCGTCGAGATTGTGGTTATCAGTATGCGAGATGCATTTCTCGCAGTTACAGTTTTCGTCGCTGCGATGGTGTTTCTGTTCAGTTGGTTACAGTATGCTACCAGCGGACGTTTTGTTGAATATATTAGAGAGAAAAAGAAACTACAACCAGTAATTGGGGCTTTGATGGGATTAACCCCCGGTTGTGGTGGCGCCATTGTTATGATGCCGATGTATGCGCGTGGCTATGTAACATATGGGACAGTATTGGCCACTTTAATCGCCACGTTAGGAGATTCAGCCTTTGTCTTGATTGGGGCAGCAATCACCGACTCAAGTTTCGTTGCCCCATTGATAGCAGTTCATGCCATTTCTTTCGTTGCTGGTGTATCGTGGGGATATCTAGTTGATATGACAGGCACAACTCCACGTAAACCATTGGGTCGTTTTGGACCTACTATCGGTCAAGAGCCGCCTGAAAAAGACTCTGATAACGAATCAATCTTGGATGACTTATCTCGCGAAGAACCGGGAGGTATTGGATATAAAATTCTTCATCAGGGTTATTTGGTATGGTGGAGTGTAACTATAATTGGTTTGATTTTTGCAATTCTACTACTGGTTTGGTCTGGTCAAGATCCAGATTATAGCCTTGAATTATCCTTTGACCCTACCAGTATGGATGGTTTCATAACATGGGTTGGACTAATTGGAACTAGTCTTTCAGTAATATTGTATATTGCACAGAAGAATTGGATAGGCGACGATACAGAAGCAACAATTGGAGATAAGTTACATTCCATGCGAGAGACTATGATTCACTCTGCTAGTGAAACGGCTTTCGTCACTTTTTGGGTTATGATTGCGTATTTAGTCTTCGAATTTGGAATATTACTTAGCGGCGTCTCGGAGCAGGATTTGAGCAATTATGGTGACGGATTTATTGCTGTTTTAGGGGCATCGATAATTGGCTTAATACCTGGGTGTGGGCCGCAAATCATTGCCATAACAGCGTATACTAAAGATATAATTTCATTCCCGGCATTAGCTGCTAATGCGATCAGTCAAGACGGCGATGCATTGTTCCCACTACTTGTTCGGCACAAAGCTGCTAGTCTTTGGGCGACCATACATACCACGATACCGGCAATTATTGCTGGAGTAATTTTATTGATGGCTGGCGTAAATCCTTGAAAAAAACCTTCAGTTAACAGTGGGTAAGTGAAGTTGTTGTACTTGTGAATAGACCTAGTCTGAAATAATTTTTAATTTAACATAGATTATTCGCAAGGAATTTCTTCTCTGTCTTCATTGTAGCATTTCTCTTCACTTTCTGAATCGTCAGTTCTGGTTTCTTCATCTGACTGATCCGATGAATCATCAGTTCTAGTTTCTTCATCTGACTGGTCCGATGAATCACGAGTCTCAGTAGATTCATCTACCACTTCTTGATTAGAATCTTCTTGTTCAATACAACGTCGTTCACACTCTTCTTCAGTGTACTCTTCTGTGTCCATACACTCTTTTAGACATTTTTTACTACACTTACGCTCTTTGTCGTTATCCAAGTCTTCACCTGTTAATCTATCTAGGTATTTTTCACCTATACATCCAGCGGTAGAGCCAGCAATAACAATAGTCATCATCAGTAATACTAGTGTTTTGTTCATACTTGGTGGTTGACTCACTACTAATTAATTGATTTGTAATTTTGCTAATCACTATTATCCTAGGATTGCATTGACTAAAGGCTCGATCGTTTCTCCATGCATATGAGGTGACTCAACATCCGCTGCTTCGCTTACATATGCGAAAGCACCACCCACTGCAACCGACCAACGAGCGATTTCAAACATTGAAAGGTCGTTTGGAGCATCTCCAACACAAAGTAGATCTTCGGCTGATAATCCCATTTTTTTGAGTATAATTTGAAGGCCCGAACCCTTGGATAATTGGGGCTCCATTAAGTGAATAGCAAACCCTGTTTTGACCACTGAGAGATGAGACCATTGACTTGAGGCAATCAATTCTTCAATTCGCTTTAAATCTTCATTTGGAGATAGACACCATTCACTTTCACGCCACTGATTTGTTTCAATACCTTGCCAATTTAACCCTTCAATTTTTGTTGCTAGCCACTGGGCTGCTTTTTTTGCCTCACTTCCATCGGCTCTAAATTTTGTTTCTCCCCAATCAGGATGCCACAAAACGCCACCATTTTCACAACAAATAGGGCCGCTTAAATTCAAAAATCTCCAAAGTCCATATGTGATTGCTCTAACATTGCCAGTTGCTAGAATTACAGGAATTCCATTTTCTTCTAAACGTGATAATGCTTCTATGACATTAGGATTAATTCGCTTATTCTCATCGGTTAGAGTACCATCAATATCGACAGCGACAACTTTCGGTTTCCAGTTGTCAGGTAGCCACTTCATAAACGGTCTAAGTGAATAACAGTGATGAATTTTCGCATGGTTTCATTTCTTGATTTATAATCCTATGATGCAAGAATTGATGAAGAATAATTTCTTAGAACTAGCATGGCGGAGAAAGATAATGCTGAGAACTTTCTCTCCCTCGAAGATGAAACTAAAACTAAGAAGGCTTCTAAATCCAAATTAAAATTACCAAAAATAGTAAAAAAGAAGCAACCATCACCCGCTGATTCAGAATTAGAAAAGCAAATTTTAGAGGCCGAAATAATCGATGATACAGTGGTCGAACAACCTAATGGAATCTATGAAGTACAATGGCCATTAGTTGGTATGGACTGTCCGGATTGTGCCAGTAAAGCCTTCAATGCGCTTGACCATCTATTACATACAACTGAAGTAAAAGTCTCAGCCACAACTGGTGAAGTAAGTTTGAAAGTAGATTTAGAACATGGTTTTGTCTCTCAAGTTAGTTCAGTGCTAAAATCGCTGGGGCATCCACCGAATCTTTCGTTTTATCAATTATCTGGAGTAAATGCAAGAGTTGTAGCAAAAAGAAATAAAATTAGTCTAAGAGATGTTGAAAAATTACTCCTTAGACAACCCGGTATTTTAGATGTAGAAGTGAACAAAGATAATCAAATCCTAGTTCAGTTACTTCCAGCACCTAGTAAAAAAATGCTTGAACTTAGAGATAACTCTTTGACAAAGATTATTGGAACTAAACCGATTTACAATGAAGTATCTAGTACTAGATTGAGACCTGATCAGTGGAGGTTATTTGGTGGGATGGTTGCAATTCCCATATTGGTAATAATAATGCTTGGAGAAATGGTTAGTATGCCAAAATTAATGATTGGTTTTATCGCTTCAATTGGAATATTTGTTGGCGGCTTACAAATGTTCAATGAGGCTATAGCTAGTCTTTTGTCAAGACAAATGGGCTTTCAAGTTTTGACAAGTACCGCTGTCATTGGGGCCTCAATAATTGGTTTTTGGGAAGAAGCATTGATGGTTGTTATTTTAGTTTCAATTGCATCACATTTAGAGAACTCAGCTCTTGAAAAGGCTCGTAAAGCAATGCAAGGGGGATTAGACCGAATCCCAAGAACCGCCAGAAGAATGATTTCTAAATCTAAGAAAAATAAAGAAAAAAATGTGAAAATCGAAAATCTTTCTTTTCAATTAGCGCCATCTAATATTTCCAATTCACAATCTATGTTATTTAATCAAAATCCAAAAAAGGATGATGAAAGCGAAATTATCTCACTTGATTTATTACATCATGGAGATATAATTGAGGTTAGAAGTGGTGAACTAATACCTGCCGATGGCAAAATTATCGAGGGCTTTGGTGCTTTAGATAAAGCACCATTAACCGGGGAATCAGCACCAGTTGAAGTGTCAGTAGGCGATGAAATTCATGCTGGTCTAATACTTGCTAGAGGACCAGTTTTACTTGAAGTTACAGCAGTTGGTAATGAAACAAGACTCTCTGGTATTATCGAAGCAGTTCACAGTTTCAAAGAGCAGAAACCCGAAATTCAAAATCTAATCGAGAAGTTCTCGGCTATTTGGGTTCCAATAGTTCTTTTCGGTGCTTTAATTGTGTGGTATACTGTATTCCCTGATGATTGGAAGATTATCTTGCTGTTATGGGTTGTTGCTTGCCCGTGTGCATTGTTAATGGCTGCTGCGATGCCTCATGCAGCCGCTTTATCACGCTCATCAAGAATGGGTGCTATCGTAAGGGGCGGCGATATCTTAGAACGATTATCGAAAGTAAACCATGTACTATTAGATAAAACCGGAACTCTAACTTCTGGTAAACCTAAAATTGGTGAAATAATTATTGCTAAAGGTAAGCAGAAGAAAGCAACTTTAGCACTTGCGGGTGGCCTTGAGAAAAGATCATCGCACCCATACGCTCAAGCAATTTTAGAGCATTTGAAACTACTAGAGATATCTCCTACCCAAGTCTCTGGCATTAATGATATTGAAGCGGGTGTAAAAGGTACAGTTTCAGGTAAAGAAGTATATTTCATCCGTGCTGATATGGCTGATATGTATAAAATTAAAATGGACAAAGACATTTCAAAAGCGATTGGTGAGGCGAAGAAACAAGGAATTGGGATGAGTATTTTAGCACGAGAAGGCACTGCAATTGCCCTATTTACATTTATTCATGACGATACACGTACAGGAAGTAAAGAGTTGATTCATGGCTTTAATAATCGTTCTATTTCTGTTGAGATTCTTTCAGGAGACCAACAATCCTCAGTAAGTAATTTCGCATCACAAATCGGCCTACCGGATAAATCTGCTCATGGAGGATTATCTCCAGAACAAAAGGTTACTTGGGTTGAGAAAAGATCGCAAACCCATGTTACAATGATGGTAGGAGATGGATTTAATGATTCAGCAGCTCTTGCAGTAGCCGATGTTGGTATCGCTGTTGGTACAGGAGAGTCAGTAAATATGGATGCAGCAGACATCATGTTCCCTGGTGATGAACCACGAACTCTAATTGAATTACATGATTTGTCTAGAAAGATGCATAATGCTATTGTAGGAAATATTGCAATTTCTATGTTGATTACATTCACATTAGTCATCGCTGTAATAAATGGATGGTATGATCAATTATGGGTAGGGGTATTGATTCACGAAGCATCAGTCTTATTGGTAATTTTGAATGGAGCAAGGCTTGCAGGTAAAGATAATGTGTTAGCGATTTTAATTGCCATAACCAAAACCTTGTGGTTTGATACTATTGCGGTATTCAAGCAATTCAAACAACATTACTTCACTCAATCAGTCAAACAAAATACTCCCGAAATAGATTTACACGCGACATCTTAAACCCTAGTGGCACCTCTTAGTGTTAGGTGCGAAGATGGCTAGAGTTCAAGCAGACCCAATCACTGCCGCTCTCGCACATCCCACACGTAGAAATCTATATTCTACCTTATCGGATAATCCTGAGATGAGTACTGTACAACTACAATCCATAGTCAATGTCGACCGTTACAACCTCTATCACCATTTGAAGAAATTAGCCTCTCTAAATTTGGTTGAGAATCATAGGGATGTTGGAAGAGCTAGGTGGTGGAGAATTTCAACAGTAGTTGAAATGCCAGGAATAATTAAGCCAGTAAATAATATTGTAAATTCTAATCAAGCAGAGATTGGGCATTCAATTGGAGAATTATTAGAATCTAAATCAGGAATTCACATGATCTCATTGGAAGGTTCTAGGGATAAGGTAGGAGCAAAATTATTATTCGAAAAATTAGCAGAAGACCTCGGTATTGAATTAGAGATACCTTGGAATTTCGTACCTGGAAAAATAGTGTTGATGGAAGAGGAGAAGTGAGTTTATGGATGAAGAAAAAGAGGTAAGAATAGAATCTCGTATAGCACCACCTCCGCTTTCTTGCCCCAAATGTCAAGAATTATTACCTCCTGAATTGGGTGAAATTCAATGTTCTATGTGTGATTCTAAAGTCAAAGTAGAACATCCAGTAACCAGAAGAAAATGGAAGGAAGAAAAAGTTAGTTGTCCTGAGTGTGAAAAAGTTCTAGTTGTTGGTGTTGACAAGCGTCCAGCAAATATTCAATGTGCTTCGTGCAGTTATAATTTCACAGTTCACCCTAATGTTCCTAGAGTTGAAGTCACATGTCCTGGATGTGATAGAAGGCTGAGAATGAAAAGAAAACCCGGTAAGAGAAATATTGATTGTCCTGCCTGTGATACAAAATTCACTGTTTCATTTTAATTTATTTTGATGCCTAGAACTATCTTTGCTCACCAATAAAATATCTTGAAATCAGCATGTTGGTATGCAAATTCATCGCGCCCCTTATGTATGATAAAAAGTCCATATGATACTGGATGGGTTCTATGGGTACTAGCGATAGCAAGATGGGAGAGGCATTAGATGTCGCTCGTAGCAAAAGAATCAATGCTGATAAATTATCATTGGCAGCATTACGTTCCCAATTTACTAATTCTTCAGGTCAATCAATTGACCAAGCTGAATTAACCAGTGCTAGATTTCGTCAAGAAGAAAGACTGCGTGCCGATATTCGTAGAGAAAGGAGACTTAGGCAACAAGCCATTGCAGAGCGAGTAATAGCAATGCAAGAGACATTGGCGACAGACTTAGCAGTTCAACATGAGTTAACATTAGATGCTCTAGAAAAAGAGATGCGAGAATCGATGGAAAATGAACTCTCTGAATTAGAAAGAGAAGCACTTGCTCAAGAAGAAGGCAGACTTCGTTCTGAATATGAATTGAGACTTGCTAGACAGGTTGAAGTCCTCCAAGAAAAGTATGAAATTGAACAAGATCTACGTTTAGATGAACATAAAGAACGTCTAAAACAAGAAATTGAAGCAGAACTACAGGATGAGCACAGACAAAGACTTGAGGTTCAAAAAGAACGGATAGCACTCGATTATAATCAAGAACTACAACATAGAATTAGAGAGATGGAATCATCAATTTCCGAGGAAATGGAATCTAGATTCAAGGATATGGAAAGTAGTGAATTAAGTCGCTTAGAAGAAAGTCATTCTGCTAAGTTATCTGAGCGTGAAGAGCAATTACGCCGAGGGATTAGAACTCGTTTAGAGCAACAACTAAGGGCACGATTGAAACAAAGAGAAGCACGCTTGAAGGCTGAATATGATCGTAGAAGTCTGCGTTTAGAAGAGGATATTGCTCAACAAATTCAAGTCGAATTAGAAGAGAGACTCAGGAATGAAACTACTGACCTTGAAGAGCAGATGCGGGAAGATGTCGAACTAGCAATTGCTAGAAGACGAGATGAATTGAGAGTTGAAATTGAAAATCAACTTGAGACCAAACATCTAGAAAAGTTAGCCGAGAGAAAGGTTAGGCTTAGAGAGAAATACGATATTACATTCTCCAAGGCAGTTGATGATATTTCACGAACACTGAAACAGGAAATTGATAATGAACTGGAATTAAGAATGGAATCCGAATTTACAAGTTATCGAAATGCGAGAGAAGCAGAAATACAAAACCGACTTGCTAGATTCCGCTATGATCGAGAAAATGAACTTAGAGAACTACTCGAACAGCAATACGACTCTAAGAAGACTGACTGGTCTGAGAGACTTGAACTTGAGTTCCAATCACGTGAAACTGCAGCTCGTAAAGCCATCATGTCAGAAATTGATGCAGGTCTAAGAAATGAAAGATTAACATTTGAAACTCATCTTGAGTTATTGAAGGAAGAAACGGCTCTAGAATTAGAAGTTGATATGGAAGACCGTCTTGAACAATTCAAGACACGCAAGGAAAGCGAAGTTGCTTCACAACTAGAGCGACAGTTAGACAAGCGTGAAGAAATTATGCGCAATAAGGCATTGATTGAAGTTAGAAAGCGAGAGGCATTGATTAGAGCAGAAATTGAGGCACAGTTAGGATTGAAGAGGGCTGAAATCAGAGACAGATTACAAAATCTAACCGAGCAAATGGACAACTTCAAGGAAACTGCCGAAACAAAGATGCGAGACGCAGTTGAAAAGCAAATCCAGGGCGAGATTGACAGTACTGAATCTGAATTCAAGACTAGAGAAAAGGAATTTAGAGATTTACAAAATGTAGATTCAAGAGCTGAAAAGCGCCAGATGTGGATGCAATCAATTTCTGGTCAAGATCGTCCACAACAAGCAGCATTACCAGATCCTTCAGTTCTTGGAGCAAGACCTTCACTGCTAGGTTCTTCTGGAGGAAGGCCAATGCGAGGAATTCTTGCAGGTTCTAGTGAAAATCAACCGAGGATGGGATTATCTGGAATGCGTGCCCCTGAAACTAGTTCTAAACCACTAGCTCCTACTTCACCATTAGTTAGACCGATTAAATCCCCAGTTATTTCACCAGAACCTAAACCATCAGTTGAACTTCCTAAACCTGTTCAGAAAATGGGTACTGCTGAACTAAAGCCAGTAGTTTCAACCCTTCAACCTCAACAATCGGGTATTGAATTAGAGGGTGAAGAACCTGTATCAACTGTTTCAACAACAACACTGAAGCCGATTACAACCAGCCTTACTCCACAAGTTCAGCCCAAAACCGGTGTTTCGACACTTACGCCTGTTAAGCATATGCTTCAGCCAGTAAAGAAAACAAGAGGTGCACCACCTCCTAGTTCAATGGGTAAAAGTAAAGAGAAATCTGAAGAAGATGAAGATTGAACGAATCAAAAATAGCGACTTATTGATAAAATAACGCTTCTTGGCAGATACATGAAGCGAAGTATATTGATGGTTTTTATTTTGTTGCTTCTCCCATTTTCTACTTATTCAACTAGTGTAAATGCAGAATCAAATTTAGTTTATTCTGGAGTTACAGATAGTAGTAGTTTGATAGTCTACAGCGAGATTTTATCTGATAATTCACTACTGACTGTTACTAAAAATGGAGAAATCAGTCAACAGACATTATCGCAAGGTGAATTTAATTCTATATGGACCTTCCAATCCAATCTTGTAATGACAAGTGCTCGTTTGGATAATGCCCAACAACTACTTGCAGCATCATATGAGTCAGGACTGTTGGTTTTCAGCATGTCATCAAAACAGATAGTATATCAACATAATATTTCCTCTACTCCTGATGATATTGATTGGGACAATGAAGGTAATGTTTGGATTGCATATTATACCGGGGCTAGAAAGGCATACGAGTATAATCAACTAGGAGCAACCGGATTTCAAACTGGCATGGTTGCATCAGGATTTTTGGCATTTGAAGTTTTAGAGAATAATCAAATTACATTTTCAGCTATGGATTCTAATACTCATATTTATGGCCAAGATGGTGGTTTTATCTCAAAATTAACGCAATCCAATACATATCTAACTTATTCTTACCAAGATTCTACAGAAGACCTAATTGTTGGTTCTTCCGAAGGTATGTTATACAGATACAATACTACAACTTGGACATCTTCATCTCTTAATCTAGGAGTTTCTCAGAAGATTTCTTCAATATCGAAATATGATGATACATCATACTTTGTCGGAACTG
>PADF01000067.1 GCA_002702945.1 Methanobacteriota archaeon | reverse complement strand
TGGGGTTTGTCGGATGTTTTAAAAGTTTCATCAAGTTCTTGTGCAGAATATATTAATCTTAGAAGATAATGTCCATTTTTCTGAGGTAAATACTGCAGATGAGGAACTAAAGCTGCTTCTGATGGCTCATGCTTAAAAATAATAGAATTATTTGCATCGCCGATTTGAATTTCTCCATCCGTAACTCCTAATCCATGCCTAGTTGATACCAGTTGATTAAGGTTTTGCGTGTGATCAATTGCTGCATCACCGAACCTAAATCTCTCAGGTTCTTTACCACCCAATGCTGTTTTATAGAAAGAGGTATCCATATCCCAAACTCCTGGTAGCAATGTAAAGTAACAACTTCTAATCAGAGCTCTATATCTTTTAGGAAGTTGGATAGTTTGGTTTACAGAAAAGGTATTATTTGATTTATCTATTTCATATACCTTCTCAAAAACATGGTCTTTGATTTTCAATCGCATGCCTACGATATGTTTTTCCTCATCTTCTGCTAACCAGGGTTCAATTTGAACTAAATCAGTTACCTTATGGCTGCCTTGAGGTTCAATCACCGAATGGCAAGAATAAAAATCAGCAGCCAAACTAATGTCATCAAAAAAACCATGAGGAACAGTTCCTAAAAGCGGAACTCCCTCCACTGACCATTGTTTTATACTCAGTCCTTTTTTAGTATCCAGAGTTAAGATCTGATTTGCTGTTTCTATAGAAAAGTAACGGTTTGATTTAATATCAAAAGGTTTAGCATCATCATGAGATGGAACGAGGTATTTCCTCATTTCTTGAGAGTTCACCCATTTATTCTCTAGCTCACTTATTATAAATTGGGCTTGTTCCCAACGATTATTCTCGATATGTGTTCTTAAGTCGCTTGACCAGACAAAACATAGTTTTTTCCAATCGTCATCGTTTGGATCACCTATTGAAAATGCCTCTGCAATCCTATAACAGCGTGTATTAAGGTTAAAATCATCTCTACCTGTTAAGGCCCATCTATTGATATTATATTTATCCTGTTTTTTGACAGGTATGGGTTGTGAGCTAGTTTCCAGTTGAAGTAAATTTGAACCTTCTTCCTTATAGTTTTCTATTACTTTTGAAGGAAGAATTAACCCTTCGGTTTCAGACTGAACTGCATCCATCAGTTTGCGTATTCTAAGCCATTCTCCTCCAGAAGAAACTTCGTCTCCGTATCTAGGTGGACGAAAATCAAATACTTCTGCATCACTACAATAAAGACATAGAGCACCATTTTGATCTTTGTATTTTTTTAGGTTTTCCATATATTCTTTAAGTTCAATTTCACCATAAACATAACGCTGGAATTTTTGGAATAAGATCGTATCACACCAAATAAGGTCAGCTTCAGCGCCTTTCCCTAAATTTACTCGCTGAGGAAAAAAACGCATAGATTCATCCCAATCTGGATGGGTCTTATAAGGATTATTCCATTCCATAATCAGGCCCGTATATCCTGTTTGAATAAAGCTTTCTGAGCTACTTGAACTAAATGCCATCTCATTAACAGTAGCTATCTTAGGTCTAAGTCCAAGAATACTTTCATAACACTGCATGCCTAGTTCCTGATTCTTAACATTAATTTCATAGGGAGCAAGCGGCTGAATAACTTGAGAATAACCATTCCCAATGAATTCACAATGATCATCCTGTATTAATATTTTCAGACGTTCCAAATGTTCTGGCCTCAATTTAGCCAAATACTCCAAACTTAATCCTGACATCTGAATTGCGATTGGGATGCCATCTTCTCCTATCTTAAGGAGAGGATCCATACATTGATCTAATACAATCTCCCTGTCCTCCTCTCTCAGCGCAGAGAACATTAGATTCATATAAAAAATTAAGTGATACTTCATGATATTGGTTCTGTTTTTATTTTTACACTAGCCAGTGCTGAGTTTGCCAATTGAATTGCCTCTTCAGGAGTATCTGCCACAGTAGTGACATAAAATAAACGATTCATATAATTCATAGGTTCAAGAACATCGCCTTCTTTCACTTTATTTAGATTTAAAATAAATTTTACTCCTGGTTGATTGGGTAATGTTTCAAATCCTATTATTTTAATTACTTTGCCTGGCTCGTGCCTAAAGTAACGATGAGCAATTGCTTTTTTCCATTTTGGTTTTAGGAGTTCAGGTGAAACTGGTGAGCCTATTGCCCATAAGATTAATGTTTCCAATACTGAAACACCTGAGGCTAATGGTTGAGACTCTGCGGCAAATCCTGGAGATGTTCTAGAAGTAATCTCCAAGACCTTAACGCCTTCTTTTGTAAGAATAAGGTCTCCTTTTGATGGTCCTTCAGTGATACCCAGAGCGATTGTAGCATCAGTAAAAACTTTCTTTGCTTCTTCCACATACTTCTCAGAAAAAGATGGTGGCATCGTCCCTCCGTACTCAAGAAACTCTGGATAAGTCTCTTCAAGGGGATAAAAATGTCTTTCTGCTATTCCAGTGACTGTCATTTTCCCACTTATAACAAAACCTTCTATACTTATTTCGGTTCCTGACTCAAAAGACTCCACAATTACTTCATCATCTGTGCTGATTGTTGATGCATGCTTGAATGCTGATAAAAACTCCTTCTTATTTCTTACCTGGCGAACACCGCGCGAACCAGAGCTATCTGAAGGTTTCACCACAAATGGGAAATCAAGATTGGGTATTGTTGGTTTAGTTAATCTTTGGAATTTAGGGATAGGTACACCAGCTTGGTTTAGGGTCTGTAATCTTAAACCCTTATGTGTTGTCTTTTTTGCTACCTCTTCAGATATGCCTTTCAAACCAAAATAAGATGCAATTCGGCTAACCTGTGGTGACACCTCTACCCCACAAGTTATAACACCAGAATAATCCAATTCCATAGCTTTTAGCTCACGAATGCATTCATCAGCATCTTTTACACTGGCTAATACGAAGTGATCTGCAATTTCTCGAGCATCTGCATTGGGATTAAAATCTACCGCAACAGTTTTAACACCGAGGCGCTTCGCAGTCTCATATACTTTGATCTGCTGAGGACCAGCACCTAAAATAATAAGTGGATCATTAGATGAAGAGAGATGATTCAAGAGTTAAAGTGCATTCCTCCATTAATATTAAGTGTAATACCGCTCAGATATGCTGCCTCTTCGCTGCATAAATATTTCACTGCTTTAGCAACTTCTTTTGTTGTTCCTAATCTTCCTGAAGGGATATGAGACAATAATTTATCTGTTTGATGCCCTAAAGTTTCAGTAGTCATACCAGTATCAATTACCCCTGGGGCAATAGCTGTAACTGCAATTTTATCTTTAGAATAAAGTCTAGCGAGAGATCTTGTTAAGTTAATCAAAGCAGCTTTTGAAGCGGCATAATGAACTTGGTAAATACCTCCCCATTGACCTCCGATAGAGCTAATATTAACGATCCGACCCCATCCTTTTTTTTGCATTCGTGGGATAAAACTCTGACAAAGTTGAAAAGGTGCCCTGAGATTAACAGATAAGACCTTGTTCCAATCATCATTATTTAATTCCATAAAGTCTTTTTTCTGAGCTATAGCCGCATTGTTGATTAAAATATCTGGTGCCGATGCGTTATTAATTTGTTTGCAGAAGTCAGAAATTTCTTGTTCATCTTCCAAATCCAGCTGGAATACTTCTGTTTTAGAACCTTTTTCTCTAGCAAGCTCAGCTGTTTTTTTAATGCCTTCGCTATCGCTATTCCATGTCAAAACTAAATAATTCTCAGCATTGGCAAACTCTAATGCTATAGCTCTACCTATTCCATTGCTAGCCCCTGTGACTAATATTGTCTTTCCGCTCATATTATTCTTATTTAAGTAAGGTGACACTCATTTTTCTAATGTCGGCTCTAAACCATCAAACGCTTTTTCTGCTCCTAAAGCAGGCTTAGGTCTAAAATTAATATCCATAATGACTTCACATAAAACAGGGCCGGAAGCACCTAAAACATTTGAAATCGTATTTTTGACTTCAGAATCATCATCTACTCTAAAGTATTGAAGCTTGTAAAGCTTAGCTAATTCTTCAAAATCTGGAGCTGAATAACCATGATTGAGGTCAGTAGCATGATATCTTTGATCTAGACTTCCATCCTGAAAAGCTTGAATGGTTGCATAGCCATAATTATTCCAGAGAAAAATCTTGAGAGGTATCTCATAGTGAGAAACTGTCTGTAAATCTTGGAGATTAAGCTGCAGTCCTCCATCTCCAATATGTATGATTATTTCTTTCTGTTTATTTGAAAAGTGAGCGCCAATTCCAGCAGCAACAGCATATCCCATGGGAGAATTTGCCCAAGAAGAAAACATTTGCTGCCCAAATTTAAGCTTACTTTGTTGATTCAAAGTTGTTACTTGCCAGCCGACATCTGGAATAATTATACAATCAGGACTAGACTCTTTATTTAAATTTTCAACAAGCCAATATGGATTAACATCCTTTCCTGTGCCTTTGTCAGATATGTCTAAGTCTTTAGTTTTACTCTCAGCAAGTGAATGTAACCAACTTTCATTACTGCACTTCACCTTGCCATCTATCTGAGTTAAAAATGTAAAGATATCTGAATGAATGCTAAGCTCAGCTTGTTTCCTTGAATCCTTGAGCTCGCCGCTATCGATATTTACATGAACAACTTTAGCATTTGAGGCAAATAGATCAGGGTTATTTCCTATAGCTCTAATCCCAAACCTAGTTCCAAGAGCTATGAGTAAATCACACTCTTGAATTGCGCCATTGCTCGAATATTGACCAAACTGTCCAATAACTCCTATGTTATATTCATTGGAATGCTCTAAAATTTCATATGCAGCATATGTTGAAACACATGGGATCTTTGAATTCAAAATAAATTCATTAAAATAACTCTTGATATCGGCATGCTTAACTCCTCCGCCGATCAAAATTAAAGGTTTCTTTGATTTATCATAGAGCTTAATAAATGAATCTATTTCTTTTGTAATTTCATACTTTTGATCGAGTAGAAAATCGTGATCTTTTACGCTATTGATTTCCTCTGATGTTAATTCAGCTACTTGAATGTCCATGGGAAGATCTATTAGCACAGGGCCCTTTCTTCCTGAATTAGCTGCTGAATAAGCTTTCTCAAGCTCAAGAGGAATATCTGACTTATTGGTTATAGTTTTGGCATACTTCGTAACATTCTTAACTTGAGTGCAAATATCAACTTCCTGAAAACCATCTTGCAAAGTAGATTTACCAGTTGTCATTTCCCAGGTTCTAACTTGTCCGGTAATGTATATAGCAGGAATGCAATCATACCAAGCCCCAACAATCCCTGTTATTAGATTGGTTGCGCCTGGTCCACTTGTAACTAACGCAACCCCATTTGCTTTACCTGTTCGTGAATATGCCTCTGCAGCCATAGCTGCGACTTGTTCATTTTGAACACAAACATATTCAATCTCTTTCTCTCTCGCTGCAACTGAATCTATTACGTGAGCTATTGCCCCTCCTGTCATAACAAAAGCAGTATCAATGCCTTTTTTTATAAAAAAGTCAACAATATAATCACTGGCTTTCATAACTGAATCGAACCTACTTTTTTCTGGTTTTTTTAGTTGTTCTTGGTGTTACGCTATGTTTTGGTTCAGCTAGATTCTCAACACGATCCTTTTCATACTTCCATGATGAGTCTGACAATAATTTTTCTAACTCCTCATCCTTGATTTCATAAAATTGTTCTGATGTAGGAAACTCCTCATTCTTTACCTCATTATAATAATCCTTAAGCGCACTTTCTATAAGTTGGCCTGCTTCACAGTAGCGCTTTACAAATTTTGATTTAAATTCCCAGAATAACCCTACTAAATCATGAAGAATTACTAGTTGGCCATCAACTCTATTTCCAGCTCCAATACCATATACAGGAATATTGAGCTCACTGGCAATCATGCCAGCTGGCTCAGTAGGCATAGCTTCTAGAAGTAAAAAAGAACATCCGGCTTTCTGTAATTCTAGCGCCTGTTTTAATATAATTTCTGCACTTTCAGCTGACTTGCCCTGAACTCTGTAGCCTCCAAGTTTAGCCCTAGTATGTGGTGTCAGGCCTAAATGGCTCATTACAATTATTCCTGAGTCTGCTATTGATTTAATTCGATCAATCATATCGCCTTCTACTTTAACGCAGTCCATGCCAGCCCTTATAAATCTACCTGCATTTTCAACAGCAATTTCATTTGAACTTTGATATGACATGTAAGGCATATCCCCTATTAAAAAAGCATTATTTGAGCCCCTAGCAACTGCCTCTGAGTGCATGATCATGTGATCCATCGTAACTGGAATTGTAGTTTTATAACCATGCGTTGTCATACCGGCTGAATCACCAACAAGAATACAATCTACACCAGCCTTATCGGCAATGACTGATTGAGGATAATCATATGCTGTGACGAGCACTGTTTTCTCACCCTCTTTTTTGTGGCGGGACAGAGTTATGATGGTCGTCTTATTTTTATTATCTGCTGGCATATTAGTTCCTTAATTTGAGATTATTAGCTATTCGTCTGAAAATTCTAAGAGAATCCAAGTATTGGGTCACCCCCCCCAAATAATAGGTGTAATCATATAATCATATGATGCTTATAACAAGCATGTCACTGAATAAAGCATTAGTTCCGTCTATGGATCTTTCTTAATTTATATCGATGAACGGAAGGAGTTTTTTCTACAAGAATTGCACAAACCTCAAGATGGGATGCTAAATTTAAAATGTCTTTTAAGATCATTTTTTCTTTCCCTTGAACAGTTATTAATAGTTTTTGATAATCAAGCCACTCTATATCATCCTTATATTTAATTAATTTTCCATTTAGTTCTTTCCCATCCTCTTCCTTAAGCCCGCTGCATAGGGTATGTGCCTCGAAGCTAACATTAGCAGAAATAAATTCTGTTATTGTTCCAGCTCCATAAATCACGCAAGGGTCATTTAGCCAATCAATTAATTCTTGATCAATTTCTCGTCGGATTCTAACTTCAGCAAAATCATTTAATTTAAATTTTTCAGTAGCATCTTTCCAAATGCTTTTTTCACTAAGATAGCTCTCACTACTTAATTTTTGATTAGGATTTTTCTTTGTGCTTATAGCATAATGTTCCATGAAGTGGCCAAGAACGACGACCTCAAAACCTTTTCTAATAGCTAAGCTATGATACAAAAGTTCACCTAATCGATTTCTTCCTTCTAAGGGAAATTTTGGTATGGCATTAATAATTTTTGATGGTATTGCTTGAAAACAACCAGTAATGCTTTGACATTGCCTAAGGGAAAAAGGATTAACCTCATCCTTATCAAGCCCATTATCAAGAGCTTCGCTTGCAATAACATCATCTATACTAATAATCCTATAACCTCGATTCTGAATAATCTTAGATTTAGGATACAACATAGAAAAACCTAAGATCCTATTCTCATTCCAGTGATTAAGAAGGCTTTTGTCCCAGTCAGATGTGAATACAATATCATCTGCCGCTATGATGAGATCCTGATTTGGTAAATCATTCAAAATAGTATTAAGGGTTTGCTCTCTAGTATTTTCTTCTTTGAAAACTTTCAAGGTATAAGGCGAGCTAGTATTTTTGCTTATTGAATCTAAGCATATATTTAAATGCTCAGAATTGTGGCCCTCAATTATACAAATTGTTAACACTCTTCAACCTTACGCTTTATCCAGCTAACTACACGTTTAGCACCTTGACCATCAATTACATTTTGACTCAACCATGAATTTATCTCTTCATTTGGATGCTTCAATTCATCAATCTCTTTAATTAGGCGCTCTTGGGTAAGATCTTCAAAATATCCTAGGTTAATACAAGCTGGTGTCCTAGTGCTTAAGATCTCTGAACCTCTAGCATTTTCTTTTGAGTGGGCTACAGAAATCACGGGCTTATTTAAAAACAAGCATTCTGCGACACTTATTCCAAAAGTTGAAATTATAGTTCCTGCTGATGCAATGTATTTAATGTCATAATCAACTATTTTCAAAAACTCATCAGGAAGCGGGAGTTTATTTCTATTTGCAAATGAATCTCCAATCATAAAAGTAGCGTGAATCTGTGCTCCTTCTAACAATTCCCAAATCTTGAAAAATACTCCGCTCGGATCAGTTCCACCAGTTGTTATAACAAGTGGAAAATAAGAATCTGATCGAGAAGCATTAATTATCTCATTTCTAAGCAAAATCCAATCCCATCCAGTTAAGACCATATCCCTCTTACTCTTAGGCAACCAGGGATCAAGAATATTATAGTCAAGATGGGCTGCCGGAAAGAGAATACCATCTGCGTGATCTATATTTTTTGATAAATTTTCAATGAGTAGAACAACGTCACTGTTTTTTTTCAAACTAGGTAAGAATTTTTCAAGAAATTTCCTTTTTGTATCAATAATCCAAATTGAATTAGGATTATTTGTTGCCAATAAGAGCATAGAATCTTCCTCATTAGAATTGGCTTTGATTTGAATTATGTCAAAATTATATTTTTCAAGTTCTGTTTTTGATTCATTTTCTCTAACTACAAAAATGACCTCAAAACTCGACTTGAGTTCATCGCTCAGAGCCAAACAGCGCATTAAGTGACCAAAACCCAGACTTGGTGAAGCATCAAGTCTAATAAAACACTTCTTCATCTCAAAATATAATTACTGACCAAGTAAATAAAGATCAATGTAGAAGTCAATGAAGCTTAGCCCTTGCGACTCCCAATACCTTTTCATCCTATATGGTGGATCCATACCTATATCTAAAACAACATAATCATCTGATCCAATTAAAATATCAAATTTGAGAAGCCAATTATCCATTCCTAGCAGTTGTTTTAAACTTAGAAGACGGCTTAATATCCCAAAATCTTTCAGCTGTTCCCAATCATTATTATTCAGAAATTTACCACTTTCAAACTCATACAGCTCATAACCACCAGGAAATAAATTTAGTCTTATTCCTTCGCCTAAATAGTTTGTTTGTAAAATGTAGGATTCTTTAAAATAACGGTCTTTTTTCCAGTTAATCTCATTTTTCAAGAGCTCTTCAGAGGTTCCGAAATAGATGTGATTTGGATTTTTACTGAAATCAGACTTAAGATAAAAACTTGTGTCGTTAGAATACTTCTCTAAAGTTTTTTTAAGTTCTTCTTCATTTCTTACGTAATTAGTATCTGGTATTGAT
>PADF01000071.1 GCA_002702945.1 Methanobacteriota archaeon | reverse complement strand
TAGGAAACAGGCTGAAGAAAATGGTATTTCGTCACAATCATTGGTTGATTCTATTCGAGAATTAGACCCTCAAGTAGGCGATATGGACGTAATTCCTGATTCTGATGGTACAGAAGAGGATATCGAAGATCAAGATTGATTGCGATATTGTTCTAATTTTGCATCTACTAGAGATTGAGTAATGTTTCCTCCATCTTTACGTACAGCATTTGCTACCTCGTCTACTTCATCGGCTGTTGCTCCAGCACTCATCACCATATTCCTCAAATGTAGTCTCATATGTCCTTCTTGGATACCTTTTGTGGCAAGAGCCCTCATCGCTCCTAGGTTTTGAGCAAGTCCTGCGCATACCATTAGTCCAGCTAATTCCTGTGCAGAATTTGATTTTGTTAATTCAAGATTTAAACGAGCTACAGGATGTATCTTTGATGCTCCCCCTACAATCCCAACAGCGATAGGAATCTCGATAGATCCATTAATCCATCCTTGTTCATCAACCCACCAGCGAGTCATCGAGCGATATCTTCCAGTAATTGCAGCATACGCATGGGCTCCTGCTTCAATAGCTCTCCAATCTTGTCCACAAGCTAATCCAATTGGTGATATTGCATTCATAATCCCTTTATTGTGTGTTGCTGCTCTCCAAGGATCTGCATCTGCAAAATGGTAGGCAAGTATGATATCGTTGATTATTTCGGTACCTTCTGACTCATTTCCATTAGTGGAAATTGCTTGAGGAGATAATTTTACTGAAGCTCTTGCAAGTCTTTTTGTTGCCAAATTAGATAGGATTCTGAGTAAAACTCTGCCTCCGGTAATATTTTCTAACCATGGCGCCACTCTTTCTGCCATCGTATTAACTGCATTTGCTCCCATTGCATCTCTTGTATCTACAATCAAGTGTACAACTAACATTGTTTGAGATTCAGTTTCTATAACTCTACACTCGATATCTTTGCATCCACCACCCAATCGAATCATTGTTGACTCAATGTCATTGCATTTTTCCATTAATTCCTTTTTCTTTTCTTCAATAGATTGAATTGCGCTGCTTATATCGTCAATATCGAGTATTTGCAGTTGCCCAATCATTAGTGGAGGATCAACATTTGTGGTGAATCCTCCACATTTGTATGCCCTTTTTGCTATATTGCTGGCTGCAGCAACAATACTAGATTCTTCGACGCAGAATGGAATAAATTTGGATTCGTCATCTATCAAGAAGTTCATCCCGATTCCTACAGGTAACGACAACTGCCCTACTACATTCTCAATCATCCTATTTGCAGTATCTTGGTCTAACGATTCGGGATTGATCCAAGGATGAAAATGTTCTGGACTCAGAGAGAGAGCATTAGCTATTGCTTGATGCCTTTCTTCCATTGAAAGTGAGTAGAATCCACTAATTCGACTATCCATTGAACTGCCCCATTCATGTGATGCGTGGGGTGACTTGGATATGTCCCTTGTTATTTTTCATACTCTTATAATCGACGATTCTAGTTTCAAAAAACGAACATTTTTGACAAATAGTGTCTATGAGTATTCATATCATGGAAGAAGACTGGAACGATATGGCTCAAAGTGAGAAAGATGAGCCTAAATTAGTTACTCAGATAATTCTAATCGTAGTTGTTGCAGTTATGGTAATGTTTTTTTTCTTAGGCATGTGATTATTCTAGTCCAAGTTTATATCGTGTCGCGTAGATATGATGGCGATGGATTTAATGTCATTATGGTTGATTAGTGAGTGCAAGAATTTTGTTGTTATCTCTGAAAAAAATCAGTTATTTGTCTAAAAAATACCTAATTCACGCATTTAACGTATTCAATAAATGCGTTAATATGCGTTAGTATGTGTTATTTCTCTTTCATAAGTTTCCTTGCAGTTCCATCATTTTATATTTGGCGAGATTAGTAATGCCTTCAAAAGTCAAAAAATAAGTGTGAATTTGTGTGAATTATTTATATCTTGACCTTGATGCGATTCTGATGTCTGGTACTGAGTACTTACCTAGTGGCCCCTATGTACGGGGAAATCCATTTACTCAGCTTCCTCTAGAGCATGAGAGTAAAACTCACTTAGTGGGCAGGGAATCGATTGTGACTCCTCTAGCCTCTCAGATGATTAATGGTACATCTGGTATACATTTGATTGTAGGCGAATCAGGGTCAGGTCGAACTAGCCTCTTGCAATGTCTCTCTGAAAATGATTCAAGGCACATAGGTTCAATTTGGCCAACTTCTGATCCTACATCTCGTTTCTTAGATGAAGCTTTAGTGGCATTTACCAAGGTATTCAAAGTCCCTCCAACTCCACATGCGGTTGCTGATGAGTTAACAAAACACCTCAATGGTCTTCAAGGCCCTCTTCCATTGATTGCATTCGATTATAATACGCCTGGTTCCGAAGAATTGCAGATTCTAATCAAGTCATTACTCCCAGTACTGAAAAGAATGCGTGCAATGGTTGTGTTTGCTGTAACTCCTAAACAAATGGAGGGATGGGATAATTCTCTTCATCAATCGTTTGATAAAATACATTCCCTCAATGCACTTAATCAAGCACAAATCCGTCAATTAATCGATAACAGGATGGGGTCTGTTTCTCATGAAACTATAGTTACTAATCCAAGTGAATTAACTAAACTTGAATCATTTTCTCGAGGTAATCCTACAGTAATAATTCGTCAACTTAGTCATTATCTTCGCTTCCTTCAGCATCCTGAGAAAGAAAGCTCTCCAGAATTTCTATCTGTTGATGTATCTACTTTCCCTGAAATATCTGAATCTGAATCTCCTGCACGTGAGATGTTTTCCGCAACTCCTCAGACCATACCTTCTCCAGAAGTTTCACGTCCTATTTTCCCTTCTCCTAACCTTCCTTCGCCAGTAAAACATGAGGATGAATATGATGCATGGCTTCAAGGTTCAATAATAGAGACCGTTTCTTCTGAAGAAACAAAACCGGCTCAAAAAACATATTTTGAACCCATTGTAGACTCTCTAATGTTAGATGACGATGATTCAATGGAAAGTGGAGTAGGATGGGATGATGAGGGTGTTCATTTCGCATCACGTGGAGGTATTGACGATTTTGAGGGAGATCCATTGTATCTCGATATTGAAGATGAACCTGCACAAATAGAGCCTTTTGCTGCTTGGGAAAAGAGTGATAATGAGGGGTTAGAAGAGTATAATTCATTACCTCTTCATACTGAGTCAGTTTCTGGTTTAGACGACTCCTTAGAAATCAATCCTGAAATAGAATCTCCCTCATTAATTGAAGACGATTTACCCATTACTTATACTAAAATTAATGATCCCATTGCGGAACCCTTGCCCCCGCCAAAAAGAGGGGGCTTATTCTCTGTTGCTGAAAGAAGTAAAGAGATGAAAGCCCAGATATCAGCTAATCTTCCACCGAATCCCCCTACATCTCAGATTATGGGCATAGATCCACTGCCTATTCCCAAGATTATAGATCCAAATTCTTCGAAGAAATCTCCTCCTTCATTCGTTGAATCATTTGATACAAATTCACTTGATGATCGGATATCTCATCAGTTACCTGTAGATGACATGTCTTCCCGTCCTCCTGATATAACTTCTGAAGGAGCAGATCTTTGGGTTGAACCCGGTTCTGAATCTACCGTTTCAAATACTTATGAACGCATTCATAAATCTGATTCCGCCCCCAATGTATTGCCTCAAGATATAGTAAGAGGGCTGACATCTTTTCGTTCTCCTCGTTGGGATCCAGATTACCCTCTAAGACCTGAACGTCTCAAAGAAGTTTCAGATACAGATATCGTAGTATTAACAGCAGCTGCAACTCGCAATATTTCTCCAAGTGATAATGCCTTACAAGCAAGATTACAAGTTGGACGTTCTAGGTTGTCTCAGATTTTCAATGATTTAAGACGTCATGGATTCCTTTCTGTACGTAAAGAAGGTAGAACTCGATGGTATAGAATGACTGCCGCAGCATCGCGGCTATTGACGGAGGTGGAAGAATGAGTGAATGGCGAGTGGCATGGAGTCATCAGATAGATGGACCAGTGAATGATGTGAAGGTTGATTCGAATGGTATGTTGATTTGTACAGGTCAATCATTAATCGCTTTACGTCCTGATGGAACAACTGCTTGGCGTAGCGATCATATTTTTGATACATATTCAGCAGAATCTTCAGATTCAATTGTTGCACTCTTAAGTGGAACTTCGATTCATGTTTTCAACCGTAGTACTGGTTCTCCTCTTAGCGACGGGCGTTCCATTCCGGGAGGCTATCGAGAAGTTCTCTATCGTACAGGAGGTGGATGGATTGCCCCTGATAGAGGTGATCATTTACATCTTTTTAGAGAAAATGGCAGGGGAGTCCGTCGTCTAAGAATTGGACCTACTCGAATGTTAGTTGGATGGATGGATAGGGAACATCTTCTTTGTTTAGATAATGATGGCCTTCTTAGATGCATTCGATTACATGGGGAACATGCTCAAAGAATAATAGAAAATCGCCGTTGGACATGGTGTAGTAGGTTATCTGGTGGAAGGATGTTATTGTTGGACTCATCAGGTGCTTTGTTTGAAGGAGTTCCGAATCCATTTGGATGGGATGAAATTTCACGCATTTCTGACGGGGGAATCGATCCTCATCGTGCTATTAGAGCAGGAGATGGATGGTGGATTATGGATCTTGAAGGAAGAATACGCCACTCTATTGAAGATTCAGATGCAGGATTTGGAGAAGATTCTGTAGATTTAATCCATTCAGATGGTTCCGGGGTAATCGTTTCAGCAACACGTGAAGGACTAATTCGTTGGAGTGAGTCTCCTTCACTTAGTGGTATGAGGGTAGATAATCTTAGATTAATGCAGACAGAAGAACGTAAACGTCTTGATTGGATGCAGAGAACTTCGATGTTTGAGTCTGCTCAAGAGGCTGAAGAAGAAGGACTTTGGTCAAGAGCTTTGGAACTTTATCGGGCATTAGGCAGAGAAGAGGATGTACGAAGAGTACTTGGGCTTCAGGAGGGTTCTGAGTAATGAATATTGAAGTTTCTAGAGAGAAGGTCTTAGAGGCGATTGCCCTAACAAATGCTGCCAGAGAAAAAGCAACACCAATAGTTGAAATTAATTCTTCAGAAGGTCTTCGATTACAAGATATGTTGAAGATGTGTGATGATTATCGTAGAGATGCACTACATTTTCTCGATACTGGAGATCATGTACGAGCCTTTGGAGCAATATATTATGCTCATGCTTGGATAGATGCAGGTGTTAGAATTGGTTGGCTTGATGGACATGGAGATGATCATCTCTTCACATTACCATGATTATTCGATTAACCGAAGGGAACAATCTTTCACAACCTCGAGATATCCGCATCCTTCTGCAATTAATCTTCTTTTGAGTTCTTTATCTACAGTAAGAACCCTCGAGCCTGTTTCCTTTGCTAATATCAACAATGCGTCATCAGTGTGTTTATGATTCGACTCAATTACTTCTGCTCTTGAAAATAATAAATCGAGTAATAGATTAGTGCGTTGTTCTCCCATTTTTTCTAATTCTAACTTAACTTGATTAGGTAAAATCCAATCACTGGGTCCAATAGTTCTATTGATCTCTAAATCTATATTCATTCCAGAATCGACTACTGCGACCCATCCGCATGCATCAATTAACAAATTTGGCAAAATCTCACCCTGAGATTGTTCCATGGCCGATAAGGCGCCATCGTGAATCAATTCTTCTTGATAGAGTGACTCTACTTCCTATTGGAGCACAAATTGGAAGTCTCAACGTTAACGTTGTTACTCCTTTAGAGACTTTATTCACAACTCCTACCGAAGTAGCAGTAGCAGCATTAATCATTAACATTTCATTAAGGGCCAGAGGCTTTACTTTGTCTGCTTTTCCTTCTTCACTTGCTACCATTCTTTCCAGCAAAGTTAGATCTAATGACATTACTTCCCATATAGGGGGTAATTCTCCTTTTCGTGCCATCACTTGACCAGATAGATTGTCTGCCTTTGTCATGGCTGGATCTAATGGAGTAGAAATTCCACATAATCCACCCGCATTCATCTCTTCCAGGTCCAGTCCGCCTCCTTTCATTGACATTATTCGAGTTTCTATAGGAGTCCATTTTTGCTTAGAACCCTGTGTAGTTCTTCTTCCTGGAGCAATTACTACATTGTCTCCTTTAGAGAATCTTCCACGTACTATAGAACCTCCAATGATGCCTCCTTTCAGACCATCTGGTCTAGTACCTGGTCGATTGATATCAAACGAACGAGCGATATGCATCATTCCATCTTCATCCCCTCTATCAGGAGTTGGTATTTGATCTTCAACTGCTTGAATCAAAATATCTAGATTTACATCATGATGAGCAGATACTGGTATAATTGGCGCATTTTCCGCTATTGTGCCTGATACAAATTCAGAAATTTCATTATGTGATTCTATTGCTCTTTCTCTGGTGACTAGATCAACTTTATTCTGAACTATTACAATATTTTCAATTCCAGCAATTTGTAATGCTGCCAAATGTTCTCTAGTCTGAGGTTGTGGACATTGTTCGTTTGCAGCTATTAGGAGAAGTGCTCCATCCATTATTGAAGCACCAGAAATCATTACAGCCATCAGAGTCTCGTGTCCAGGAGCATCAACGAAAGATACGGTTCTCTGTAATTCTGTATCTTTGTCTTTTCCTCCATCTGGATGTTTGCCCATTGGATAGTACTGTCCATCCTTTGTACAATAGAATGCAGTGTCTGCATATCCTAGTTTTATTGAAATTCCTCTTTTTCTCTCTTCTGAGTGTGTATCTGTCCAAGTTCCCGATAGAGCTCTTGTTAGAGTTGTTTTACCATGGTCGACATGTCCAACTAAACCAATGTTGACTTCTGGTTGACGAGGAAGTATCGCCAGGATCTACCCACTCCTCAATCACTCAGAGCCTTCATCACCGGCTCCAAAGATATCGCCAAGAGGTCTTGAACCCTTCTTTACGACTGTGAGATTGATTTGTCGTGTATCTGTAGAAATTGTATTTCCTCGAAGATTTCTTCTTCGTCGGATTCCTCCGTATTTGTAACGGTACACCTTTCCATTTTTTCTTACGTAGCGTTTTCCTTTGTATCCTACACCTGGGCCCACAAGGACTGCATTTACTCCGCCACCATGTAGGTCGCTACGCATTGGAGTACCTGTTTTGTCACTTCCACCAGTAACTTTCAGAGTATATCCTGTCATATCTTCATGAACATTTTCACCAGGTATTTCGTCTCCGATTTTTTTACCTAGTAATGCGTTGTAATTGTTACCTTCGACATCTGTCTGGTACGAGGGAGAATATGTTCGGACAGTGTCCTTTGCATTCTTTCTCTCCAATTTTGTAGTGGAATCATTTACGACGGCTTTGAACACTCGATCGTCGGCCATGGTACTCACTGCGTTTCGCCGACCATTGACCCCTATAAGAGCGGTTCGCTGCTGAAGAGTTCTAAAATTAACCAATACTGGCTCGATTTAGGTCTTTTTCCAATCTCTTTTCAACTGTTGCAGGGAGTATATTTGCAGCACGAATTAGAGTTGTTCTTCCACGTCCTTTTGGGGTATTGCTAGTCTCTGCATGAATAAATCCAACTTCTTCAAGACGTTTGATGTATCCCCAAAATGAGGTATGTCCTCTTGATTCTTTTTCAAATTCTTCACATACAACATGATATAGACGCTCAGCATCTCCACTTGTTACGGATTCTTCTCTTCGCAGACGGCGACATAATGCCAGTAAACACATTTTTTGATGCTCACTTAATCCATCGACCATATCTGGTTCGATTCCTGCTCCACGTGTGTTACTTGGCTCTACATGTTCAGGTGCAACTTCGTTTTCTCCCTTCTTTTCAGCTCGCCGGATTGCACTTTCTAGAAGTTCAATAGCTAATCTCGCATCTCCTGTTTCTGCAGCAAATCCTGCAATTCTTGATTTTGCATCATCTCGAACACTTCCCTTTTTACATGCTGCAGAGGATCTCTGTTCAACAATTGCCCACAATTCGTTTTCTTTGTATGGGTTAAGTTTGATACGATTACTTTGCCCGAACCTTGATTTCACTGCGGCTTCGAATAAATGTACCATTGGCTCTTGACTTACCAGAATTAGTGATAGGGTACCCACTTCTTCTCTCCCTTCGTCGATACGTAGAAGTTGATACAGTAGATCATCTCCCTCTCTCAATAGTAGTACGCTTACTTCATCTAAGACAAGAAGCATGTGCTTGCCACTATTTTGTAGATTTCTACGAATACTTTGAATGATTTCTCCAGGGCTAAAACCTCTTTCAGGATGTCGATGATCTAGATTTTGAGCAATGCGTTGTAGAACTTGAGATGTTGTAGGGTGATTTCTGCAGTTAATATGTACTGGTAGTATACGTCGAGTATCTGAAAGATGTTTTTTCAAATCATCTGAGAATCGACGAACTATAGCGGTTTTTCCACTTCCAACTGGGCCAATAACAATCGCTCTTCCACTGAAGTTAGGGGATTCAATACCCCTAAACATTGATGCGATTTCTCCTAGTGCATCATCTCTTCCAACTAATTCATTAGGTAACCAGTCGAATGACAGAGGTTCAGAATCCATTAGGATCTTGCCAGCTCCAATTCGGTCTAGGTAACCCGCCATGCAGATTGAAATTGGATTCTAATGTTCTTAGAGATATTGAATATCTATACACTTCGATTATATTCTTGTTATGTTTCGCAGTGGATGTGACAACTGTTGCTGAGTTTTATTCACGGGCATTCAGCCCAGAATTATTCTTCGGATTGAGGATGGTTATCAATATCGGTTCGCTATTGGTTATGTTATGGTTATTTGCGCTTGCTTATCTTGTATGGAGAGCCGATTCCAAATCTCTTCAAAATCGATTTATTGCGACCCTACTCGCTGTTGAAGGATTCAAGTGCATTTGGATTGCCTTAGATGTATTCCCCTTTATCCCTGAATGGAATTCCTTCTGGGTTGTAGCATGGAAGATCAAATTTGATTTCTTTTTCTCCATGCAAATCGCAGCTATATTCCTCTACTTTTGCTTCCCTATCTATTACAAGATAAGAGGTCTTGGCTTCATGTATCGTCCAGCTTTGCAAAAACATGCCTACTACATCCCTTTAGTCATCGGCATTAGTTTGTGGTTGATGATACAAGGGCTACCTCCCTTTGCTGTTGATAATCTTTCATGGATAGAGTGCACTGCAGCGGGAACGGAACCTATAGTTCATGAATTCTTAGGTACTTCTTCTGCAACTGCTGTAACCAGCGGAATTAATACAACATTTCCTAATGGGTTATGTCCAGCCGCTCTAGATAACACAATTGGCGAAGAGCCGTTTGGGATATGGGCTATTGTATTCGCCCAAACACCAGTATCTATTCTTGCCTTACTATTTATTCGCTCATCCCTCAAGAAAAATTTGGAAAGTAATGATGTCCAAGATTTGAAAAGTAATAATGTCAAAGAAAAGAACCAAATTTCGAAATCATTCTACATAGGATTCATAGGAAAAGTCATCGGCAGTATCTT
>PADF01000003.1 GCA_002702945.1 Methanobacteriota archaeon | reverse complement strand
CTTTACACTTAACTGATCTAATGCTAGTTCAACCATACCAACTGCACCATCGACAATCTCTCTTCTTGCTGCTACAACTGCACTTGCTTGCTGCCTTCTTAGCATTGCTTGAGCGACTTCAGGAGCATAGGCCAAGTGGCTAATTCTTGCTTCCAAAACTTCTATTCCTGCTCGGCTTAATCTTGCTTGGACCGATTCTCTAAGTTCTGTTGCAACTACTTCTTGATGGCTTGAAAGTGCCACGCCACCTAGATCTTTCTCTTCAATGATATCGTATGGATACTTTGTTGCCATCGCCCTAAGAGCGGCTTCACTTTGGATTTGGACATAGTTTTCGTAATCATCGACTTCGAATAAGGCTTCAGCTGCATCAAAAACTCTCCAAACCACTACTGCTGCGATATCGATTGGGTTAGCATTGACATCGTTAACCTTCAACTTTGCAGATTCAAAATTTCTAATTCTAAAAATCACCTTTGTTTTCTCGTATAATGGGTTGACGAACCAACGGAATCCTTCTGTTTTTACTGAACCGACATACTTACCAAAGAATTGACAAACAGCTGATTCGTTTGGATTAATGACAACGTAGGAATTCCACATCACAAACCATAATATTCCAATACACATCTGTAATAATCCACCTAGGACGATACCTCCGGCGCCAAGTGCATAAAGTCCAAAACTGCCTAAAAATAACACTGGGACAATAATTATGTGAATAAATAATCCCAGCCAACCGCTTAAGGATTTGATTTCTATGTCTCTAAATTGTATTTCGTTTATTGCTGCGCTTTGTGATTCCATTCTTTCACCGCTTGATCCTAACAATAAAGATATTATAACGATATCTATATGATATCACTTATTCTGTTTCTTTCACTGGGTACAATTTATTGTACATCAGCAGAAGATTTTTTGTCATTTGAATAAGACCAAACTTTGGTTGTTATAATTGCCATAACTACGATTTTAGCAAAGTCCCAAACCAAGAATGGCTCAACGCCCCATTCAAATGCTTGAGCCATGTCAACACCGTAGGATTCTGCCAACCAAACAGTGCCAATGACATAAACTGGAATCATTGCAAGTGTCCAGCAGGTTATCTGTGCTTTGAAATCGGTAATACCTGCACTTCTTGAGCGGTCTAATCCTTCAGCAACAAGAGCAGAAGCAATCGGGAAAGAAATCAAATATCCGCCACTAGCGATCAATTTACCACTATCAAATAGCATATCTCCGCCTTCAGCAAAAACTGGTGCGCCAATAGCTCCTGCAAGGACATACACACATCCAGAAACAAAAGCATCATTCCTTCTAAGATAGACGCCCGTTGCCAAAACAGCGAATGTCTGGAAAGTATAGGGGACTGGTGTCCATGGAACTGCGAATGCAATTTGAGCGCACAAAGCAGTCAAGCCAGCAAAAAATGTAATCGATATTGCTCGTTCCAAATAATTTAATCTGTCAGAACTCAGACCTTGGTGCCATAAGGTTGGTTTTTTCCATACAACTTCACTGAACATGGAGGTTGCTTTAATTGGCGGTTTTTAGTGATTCAGTATTTCTTTGATTAATTCCTAATGAAAATATTCTATTTGGTATAGGAGGGGCCCAGTTACCATTTTTTCTGCCATGGTCAAGCAAATGCCAATATACAGTTGAAAGTGTAAAGTCGGAATTATTTGGAGCGTCTAAGGCTTGTTCTATACTCAAAATCGAAGGTAGTTTTTTCCAAGCCATCTTAGAAATAATTGATAGAGGAAAAAGCGAAAGTGCAGGCCCATTAACTGGTAAACTCCACATATTCAACCACTCCCTTTCAATTAAATTATTTCTAGAGATTGATTCTCTAACCATTTTCCAATTATTTCCTTTGCCAGTTTTTTTCTTTACTATCCATGAGGGGTTGATTGAGGTATCAACTGTAAAACCTAATTCTGCAATGACTTTAGCCATCCACGGAGCAATATATCCCCCTGGTGCTCTAAACCAAGGACGCCAATTTTCGCCTACTCTTTGTTTTATTATCCTAGTTGCTTCGGTTAATGCCTGTTTAAATCCATCATAATCTTCAGGCCAAGCAGACCAAGAGCGATGTGAAAGACCATGGCAACCGATTGTTATACGTTCAGAAAAAATATTTATGATTGAAGAAATCCAGTCACTAAATTGATTGGATTCGAATAAGTCTGCAATAATAAATAATGAAACAGGGTGATTATGACTCCTCATCCAACTTTCAAAACCTTCCATACCTGCAATGAATTGTTCGGATAAATCCTTACTTGCATTCTTCAAATCACCCTTACTTCTGGTTGGATGTCCTTGATTTGCTGGCACATGTCTGAAATCATCACAGTCGATAGTTAGCCATGTCTTTTGCAATTGACTCACCTTACTTGATGTCAATAATATGGATTCTATGCGGTACAGTTCTATTTCCTATCTCAATTCCAATGAATTCATCTACTAATTCTCCATTCCATTTTTTGCATATCGATTGTGCTGTAGCAAGACCGGCTTTGTTGTGAGGGTGTACCGTAATTTCAATTCTAAAAAATTCATTCCTTGACTGTAACCAAGAAAGTATTTCATCTACACATTTAACTGCAATTTTCTTACGCCTATAGCCAATTCTAACCCAGTAACCAAGATTATAATTTGAATGTAATAATTGTAATTCATCGCCCAAACCGATTAATCCTGCAAATTCGTTTTTCTCCCCGACAACTATACTCCAGAAATGTAGTTGATCCTCATCAGACTGTGATTCAACATCAAATAGCATATCCCTTAGTTGATTTCTTATTTCCTCATGACTATTCAGCCAAGGTAAGGCGACAAGAGCAGACTCCGGGTCTTCCTTGTAGGCTTCAATTACCGAGGATAAAATCGATTTATTAACAGGAATTAACGAAATTTCTTCGTCGATTTTTAAAACCGGAGTAAGTGACATCATATCCCTCTAACTTGACAAATGGGTGATTGCTGAATACACCCTCTGGTCATTAGGATATACAGTTTGTGCCATTTTCAACATCCATTGCAAATGCTCTTCTCTTCCTAAATAACGCATAACTGTGCCGATATGAGTCAACATATCTAGATTATCATGCAAGTGAGGCCCTAGCTTGTCAATCACTTCTGCGGCTTGAACTAATTTTCCATTTTTCACTAATTCCAACAAAGAAACAACCTCACGATAAACTTGTCTTTCATCCCAAGGTTGCTTTGCTGGCCAAGGCCAAATACGGTTATTATTCTGCGGTATTGGAGCCGGTTTGGTTATTTGCTCAGGAATTTCTGGCACCTCAGGAGTATCGACTACTTCGTCTGGAATCTCGGGTATTACAGGGGTATTGGATACTTGTTCAGGAATATCAGGTATTTCTGGTGTATCTACTACCTCGTCTAAAACCTCAGGTACTTCAGGAGTATTGGTTATTTGCTCTGGGATATCAGGTATTATTGGAGTACTTGGATTTACTTCTAAGGTTTCCTCTGATGGGTTATCGAAGTCTTCAGGCAGTTCTGGCACCTCTGGTTGTAAGTCGTCTTCAGTAACTGCAACTGCTAAATCAACTTCAGTGAATTCATCTACCTCACTTATTACTTGAGGGTCCATATTTGTTTTACCTGGAATTGGTAAAGATGTTTTGTGAACTTCATTAACGTCAAAATCTGATTCTGAAGAAACTGAAAATAACGAACCTTGCCCTGTGTGGATTGGCTCTGTAACCTCTTCTAATGGGTTCGAGTCTGGAACTATGAAGTCTACTTCTTTTGACGGAGCATCTGATTTACTCAATTGTACTTCATCTGGTGCCTGATAATTTTTGGTTTCTGAAAGCGTAGGTCCTGAACTTTCGATAAATTGGAACGTTTCTGAGCCTGAAGTCGATTGTTCAAATTGATCTACTTCTACCGTAATCTCATCCAGTGTGAGGACTGCTTCCACAGCATCTTCTTCTTCAAACTCTTCAAAGTTTTCACTCATTAGAGTGGACATTATCTCAGAATCCGTTGAAGAAGGAGCCGCCATTGGTTGGTCTCTAGCAGAGCGATTGAATTCATAATAGCAAAGTGAACAATTTTCCGCATCCGGAGGATTTGGAGTATTGCAGTATGGACAGATATGTTCTTCCCCTGTGGTGTCCTTCTTACGCCACCCGAACACTGAACCCACCAATTAATGGGCCTCACAAAGAGGGTTTAAGTGATAGGGTCACACGGGCAATTTATACTTCATTTGGCGAATGAGTGATTGAAAGTTCGTGAGGCTTGATAATATGGGAAAAAAGGGTTCTATTAGGAGATTAAATAGTTCTCAAAATGAACTACCCGAAGAAAAAGTATCACTAAATGATGAGATGCCTCATATTTGGAAAAGAGGACAAGACCACTTTAATCGATTCACTAAATTGATTAAAATTGAGTTAGATGATGAAACCGCATTGGTGGAAGAAAGATGGAAAAAGTGGAATAAACAGCGGTTGGTAGCAGCCGGATTAACTCTTTTTGAATTAGCAGCTAGGAGCCAGGGTAGGTTTTTTGGAGATCCAATTATTGTCTTTGAACTGCCAGATAAATCTAGAATGCCTACACATCGATTTGGACACGGGGATATCGTTCTAATCTCAAGAACAAGACCGTGGGGCGAAAAAGTGTATGAAGGAATTGTTCTCGATCGTGGACCGACTAGAATCAGAATTGTAGTAACAGAAAAACCAAAAGATCTCAGAAAGGGAAGATGGCGTATTGATAGGGGCGCGAATCGGGTAGCATATGACAGAATGCACGAGGCGCTAATTTCATTTCACTCAACTGAAGGTGATGGTGGAACACCTCTTAGAGACTTACTTCTGGGCTCTCTTCACGATTGTGCATCTTCTGCAGAACGTCCACCTGATATCAAAGGAAAAATCAAAAATTATAATCTAAAGAAAATGGAATCTCTAAATGATTCTCAACAAAGCGCTGTGGAAACTGCAATGCAAAGACGATTAACATTAATCCAAGGACCACCAGGGACTGGTAAAACACATACTGCAGTTCATTTATTGAAAGAATTAGCCAATAAAGGCCAAGGCCCCATAATGGCTACAGCCGAATCGAATGTAGCTGTCGATAATTTACTCGAAGGCTTACTCGACTTAGGAGTAAAAGCAGTAAGAATTGGGCGCCCTGTAAAAGTTAGAGAAAGTTTACGCAATGCGACTTTAGATGCTCTTCTTGAAGACCATCCCCTCCAAGAAGAATTAAATTTCATACGTGATGAAAACGGTGAATTGAGAAGAAGTCTATCGAAGTTAAAGGGTAAGGAAAAAGGATTAACTCATAGGGATATCAAAAATAATTTCAAAGAAATTAGACGTATTGAAGATGAGATGACAGCCTCGGTACTGGATAATGCAGAAGTCGTTTGCACCACGACTATTGGTTCAGGTCACCAAATTCTAGGAAATAGAAAATTCCCTATTGTCTTAATCGATGAAGCAACTCAAGCAAGTGAGCCAAGTGCCTTAGTTCCAATAAATAGGGGATGCAGGCAATTAATTTTGGTCGGCGACCACAAACAACTTCCACCCACGGTAATCAGCGAAAATGCTGAAATTGGAGGTTTAGGACAATCTCTTTTTGAGAGATTGAATAAGTGTCAAATTCCTGCTCAAATGTTGACTACGCAGTACAGAATGCACCCCTCGATTAGAGAATTTCCAAGTTCTAGGTTTTATGAGAATAAATTAGATGATGGATGTTCAAAGTCAGATAGGCCAGCCCCTGCTGGATTAATATGGCCAAATTGGGACAAACCCGTGGCTTTTATCCCTGTCGAGGGGGCCGAGGAATTAGATGAAGAAGGAAGTAGCCGTTCGAATTTTTCTGAAGCAGCCAAGGTACTTTCTGTAGTTGATGAGTTATTGAAAATCGGAGATGTCCAGACAACCGATATAGGAATAATTACCCCATATAACGGACAGGTTAGAGTTCTAAACGATCTCTTTGAACAAGCCGGAGGAAGAGAATTTGGCGAGAAATATAGTGGCCTTGAGATAAAAAGTGTTGATGGATACCAAGGGCGTGAAAAAGAGGTCATTGTTTTCTCAACAGTAAGAGCCAATGAAAATGGGGATATTGGTTTCTTAAAGGACAAGAGAAGAATGAATGTGGCCTTAACAAGGGCAAAAAGAGGACTTATCGTTATCGGCCACTTATCAACATTGAAGCATGACTCTACTTGGAGTTCTTGGCTTGACTGGGTTGAAGAGAGTGGTTGTTTAGCATGGCATTTATCTAATGATTAAATGCGTATATTGACAAACCACACTCTCTACCCTTATACATGGCCGGTGACGTAGTTGAAGTCTACCAAGGTGGAGGAACCTTGGCCCAAGCGGTTCTTGGAAGTGCCCCTGAAGGTATGTTAATCGCTCCTTTGTGGAAGAGAATCGGAGCATTCATGCTAGATGTGGTAATGGTTACATTGGTTTTAGAAGTTATTACTAGATTCAAATTTCTTAGTGTCCTAATTAGTTGGAATTTTCTCACCGAATCTGCAGATTATATATTTCCATTTATTGTAACATGGATAATTTTCTTTACCTCTTTCTATCTTTATTGGAAATATTCTGGTAGAAGTTTAGGGCGTTCATTTGGACAAAGAGCATTTAGAATTGCAATTGTTCATGACAATGGAACTGCAATAGAAATTCATCATTGGGGTCCTAGAGCCTTTGGGAAACTGTTGTATCTTTTACCAATTATCGGTCCTCTTTGGTTCGGACTTAGAGATTCACTAGCTGCGCGTTCTAAAGATTCAGAATATAGAACTGCTCTTGATTTGAAAAATAACACTGTTGCTGCAGTAGATTGGTCGCTACCTGTTGAAACACGGCAAAAACTCCGCTAATTTGGGGTTCAAAAAAAACATTTAGTTCAAGTATAACTGCCTCTAGTGGGGTTTAGGCGGGACATATGTCAGAAGAGCATTTTCAACGAGTTTCTCCGCTTGAAAGCCAGTTATTACTAGCGAAAATGGAAATCGATGATGATGATCAAGATGTGGTTTTAGTCTCAGTTGAAGTTTCTAATGAGTCTGCTATTCCAGTTGGAGGACTAGATATTTTCATCCAAACAAGCGATAAAAGAAAGGTTGATTCTGATGAAGGAATCTCCTCTCTAGGGCCGGGGTTAACTAGAAAGTTTACTTTTGAATTCCCTCTGGAAAGCGGTAACTGGACTTTTATGATTCGTTCGGGCAACATCAAACTTGACCTCGGCCCTTATGATGCTGATTTCACCTTTGAAGCGAATGAAGGAAGGGTTGTGAAAAATTCTATTGGTGCTGGCTTATTTTCAAATGCATTTGATGATGATTTAGGCGACTTTGGAAATATTGAAGAAAGAGGGATTATTGACTCAGCGGAAATTACAATGACGTCTTATTTCGGAGAGAATGCTGCTGGGGGTGCTACCGCTATTTCTGTAGGAAATGCTCCTGAGGTTGAAGATGAAGAGATTCGAACTCCTCCATGGAAAAATAATGATCCTTTGCTTTCAACACCTACTGTAGTGCAACAGGATGATTCGATTCTTACTCCTGTAGAATCGCCAGTTATCGAGGAAGTTTCGCAGCCAAGTGTGGAACAAAAAGAGTCTTCTTCGGATCTATTATCATTTTCTAAATCTCTAGATTCCTCCAGTTCTAGTACTCCTGAACAAACTGTCGAAGAGAGTGCTCCTTTGGTTATTACTGCATCAACACCACCTCCTTTACCAGTCAATACTGTAGTTGAAACAAGTGAACTTAGTGAGACTTTAGATACTGCTGAACCTTCAACAGATCAACCTAGTAGCCCGCCTTCTGAGCCTCCTTCCGGACCTCCTTCTGCTAAACCTACTAGTCTACCACCATCGGGGCCTCCTTCCGGACCTCCTTCTGCTAAACCTAGTAGCCCGCCACCATCGGGGCCTCCTTCCGGACCTCCTTCTGCTAAACCTAGTAGCTCACCACCATCGGGGCCTCCTTCTGGGCCACCAAGTAAGAGTCCGAAAAAGCCACCTAAAGGCCCACCTAAATCAAAGAAGCCTCCTAGGCCGCCTATGTGAAATTTAGAGGTATCAATATGTCTGATGGTTTTGTAATGGAACTCTGTGGCAACCGCGCTGCTTGGCAGATAGATTTGGATGGCATTGATAGTATTGACCTAGAAGTTGTTGGAGCGAAAATTGAATCTGATGGTTATGAAGTCGGAATTAGAAATCGATTATGCTGGACATTTACAGGCCCATGTGACCTTACACTATACCCCAGTGGTAAATTACTAGTAAAAACCGAAGACAAAGAGCTTGCTGCTGAAGTCGCTAAAAAGCATGTTTCTGAATGGACTATTTTACAGTGAGAATATGGATGAAATTTCAAGTAAACTGATTGAACATCTTGAATCAGGTGGAGTTGTTGCCTATCCAACATCTACATTACCGGGCCTTGGTTGCTTACCAATCAAAAAAGGATTAGATCAATTATTTGCTTTGAAAAATCGTTCTGATGAACAACCAGTCAGCCTAGGTGTTTTTTCTTTGGAACAAGCAGAAGGTTTGGTTGTTGTTTCGGATTTTGCTAAATCACTATTAGATGATTTTCCAATAGGTAGCATAACATTAATTCTAGATGCTAAGGAGAAATTAGATTCTAGATTGGGAGGAAAAAAAGTTGCAATTAGAGTTTTTGCTAACCCTGTAGCAAGAATGTTAGCCAAATCTGTAGGGCCTATCACTGCTACAAGTGCAAATCCCAGTGGCGTTGAACCGAGTAATATAGTCTCTATTGCAGCAAAATCTCTTGAAATGAGCATGGATTTTGTTCTAGATGGTATTTGTCCAGGAGGCAAAGGTAGCACGATATTATCTATTGATAAAAATGAGTTAGAAAATCGTGGATTCTCGGTAAGCATTATGAGAGAGGGCGTTGTACCTCAAGCAGACGTGATGGCATGGATGAGGAAAATACGCTAAAATATTGGCGTGATGCTGGCCATGTTGCTCGTAGAACTCTCGAGGCTATGAAAGAAAAAATCATACCTGGAGCAACATTTCATGAAGTCATCGAGGCTGCTGAAAGATTTATTCATCGGCACGGAGGTAAACCAGCATTCCCAGGGACCATTGCTGTAAATGATTTGGCAGCACATTTTACTACTGATCATAATGTTTCTCCTGTTCAAGAATGGGATGGTGAAATGACCTTGAGTAAGGGAGATTGTGTTAAAATTGACTATGGCGTTCATATCAAGGGGCACATTGGAGACAATGCATTAACCATAGAAGTTGGGAATACTAATAATCATACAGAGCAAATTAAAGCAGCAAAAGAAGCTAGAGATGCTGCTATTGAAATGTTACATCCTGGAACCCCGTGGCACAAAGTTGGGGCTGCTGCTGCTCAACCTTCACTCGATGCAGGATTTCAGCCGATTAGAAATTTATGTGGTCATCAATTGAAGCCTTGGGAACTTCATGCAGGAGTTTCAGTACCTTCTTATGCTTGTGGGCCTGATAATAAAGGCTTCAAAGGAGTTGTAGAAGAAGGCGGCGTATATGCGATTGAACCATTTAATACTACAGGAAAATCAGGTCTTATCAAAAATATCGGTCAATCCAATTCATCAAACATTTACCGATTAACTGGCCTTACAACCTCAAAAAAAGCAAGAGCAAAAGGGCAATTAAAGCCCCTCGGCGCGCAACTCGCAAGAAATTTAGAAGAAAGATATTCTACGCTTCCTTTCGCTGAAAGATGGGCCTATCCGATGTTAGAGAAGCCATTTCCTGAAGCTGATGAAAGTAGTCGCCAGAGTAAATGGAATGCTTTAGTTAAGAAATTGATTAGCATTAGGTTCTTAGAGACATACCACGTTTTGGCATGTGCAGATCAAGGGAATATTTGTCAGTTTGAACATACAGTATATGTCTCAGACGGCGGCCCTGAAATACTTACTGTTGAGTGAAAAAAATAACATTTTCCAATTATTTTTATTGTATCGTTCTGTTTAGAAATTGAGTTATCTTTGTTTTTGACTCAATAATCAATATAAACTGTCAACTATTGGTTGGTTATGAACGGGGCTGTAGAAGTTCTGTTGAGTGCATCCCATCCCCTCTGCGTTACTCTCACCCTGTTCACCTCAATTTCACTACAGCCGCGAGGCTGGATAAAATGTTATTTTTTTGATAAATTTTAGTTTACAAACAGTATGCTCCAATGCGGCGGCAAAAAATAACATCTGGAATATGCGCGCAGTATCGCGGTTTTTGGCCTAATTCGGGACATTCATCGGCGCCAACATTATATAGGACGCTGACGGTGGAGAACATACTCCCGGCAACGGGTATGGAGGACAAAAATATGAAAAACGAAACAAGAAATGATGAAGCTGTAAGCCCAGTTATTGCAACTATCCTAATGGTTGCTATTACTGTGGTATTGGCCGGTGTACTATACGTATGGGCCGCAAACCTAGCAGAGAGCAACACCGACGGTGATCTAGCACTCTACTCCTTTAGTGGAGCAGACGGCGCTGGCGCTGACGAAGTTGTTGTAACCATGGACCAAGGCGGAGACCTAAACTGGGCATCTGCTAAGGTTAAGGTCGCTATTGGCCAAGAAGCTGCAGTTACCGCTGGTGACTGTGCTGTTGACGCAACTGCACCTTGCTACACCACAACTGAGACTGACCAAGCATGGAACGTTGGAGAAGCTGTAACAATCACAACCCAAGGTTGTGGCGCAGATGCAACTTGCACTGTTACTGTTACCATCTTGAACGACCGTGACGGTGTCACTCTAGATACTTCCAGTATCGCAATGGAGTGAAGTAGGTTAATACAGCCTAATTAAAGATGAATATATTCTGAGGAATATAACTGCCCTCCTGGGGACTTCGGTCCTCAGGGGGGCTTTTTTTAATTTTATTTTTTACTTGAATTTAAGTCTCTAGTATCAGTATGCTGATCCCACATGTGAGAAGAAATACCTCTTAACGAATTTACCCTAGCGATAAGTAAGTATTCGAGGCCTGTTAATATATTACCAATTTTACCTAAAAGAGGCAAAGTAATTCCTTGTCTAGTACATAGCCATGATGTTAGACAAAATAATTCTACAATTCCTAGTGATGCATGAATCATCGCTTCATTTCCTGTAGGCATACCGCTTATTCCAACTAAAACCCATCTGGATAAGGCAGATAAACCAGCACCTAACGCTAAAAAAGGAGAGATATTATGAAGATAATTTTGTCTTTTGAATATCTTTTTGAATTTCGATAATGAGCGGAAATTGGAATTATTTTTTTGCCGCCTAAGTAGATTCTGTAAACCTTGGCCTCTCCTTATCTTCTGTCTTCTTTGCCCTTCAATGGTTGGAGGTGCAATATCGGAAAAGGAGGCTTTATCATCGTATATCGACTTTAGTCCAGAAAGCCTAACAGCAGTAGCAATTTGTGCATCATCTGCATTCGAAAATTTATCTAGTTGGGAAATATCTAATGCCCTAAACCTCCACATCATACAAGACCCTTCAAGAAAAGGTGTACTATCAAAATTAGACTCTCCCAATCTAATCGTTTCAAACATATCTCTATACTGACGCTCAGAGTCAATACCTCGCTTTCTTATCGCCTTAGCCCCAACCGCACCAATAGTAGAATCTGAAAACCATCCATACATTCTCTCAATACTGCCCTCAGTAATTGTTGCATCAGCATCAGTCATTAAGATCAATCCCTCAAAATTCTGCTTTGAAAGATGATTCAATGCGCGACAGACTGCAGGGGTTTTACCCAACCTTTCTTCCATTTCAATGAGCTTAATTGATTGAAATTTAGATTTATTTTTACTGATCCATTGATTGGTTAATTCAACAGTATTATCATCAGAAGATGAATCAATAATCAACAAGGATGTTTTTATTTGATTATGTCTTGCCAAGTTATCTAATTTATTCTCGATAATTTTTCCCTCATTCCACACTGGAAGAAGAATCACTAAATCTTCTTTTGGCGTTTCTTTCGGATATTTCAATGGTTTTTTTATCCACCTACTAATCGAGATTTGATGTTGTAGAAATGGCAAAAAAGCAAATGCCCCTAGGGTTATTTGCGAAATTACAGGAATCCACACCATGTACCTGCCAATACCTTTCTGATTTTGACATCTTGCCTTGGAATATTTACATTTATGCGATTTCTACCACTATACTCATGATGTCGTAGTATCTGGTAGTGATATGCGAAGGGTGCTTCATATCGGTCCATGTGATACACCTGGAGGTATGGCAAAGGTCATCAATATCTTAGCAGAACATCCTCCAGAAGGATGGAAGGCGGATTCATTATCTACTCACAAAATTGGAAACCCTATAACAAAATGGCTAGCATATAGAAAAGCAATGAAAGAATTCAAAAAAATTCTTTCATCCAAAAATAATTGTATTGATTTAGTTCATGTTCACACTGCTGCAGATTGGTCGTGGTGGCGAAAAAAACAGTTTGTTACTTTAGCAAAAAATTTCTCAATTCCATGTATAATCCATATCCATAGTGGTAAATTTGAATCTTGGATGAAGTCTCCTGATTCAAAAAGAGCAAAGAAAATCAGAACAATTATCAATGAAACAAATTCAAGCATTGTTGTTTTGAGTAATGAGTGGAAAAAACGTTTACAACCCTATATTGGACATAGTTATGTTATACATAACCCAGTTGACCCCAGTATTGTTCACAATCAAGACATCAAGCGTGAACAAAACCAAATCTTACTTTTGGGCAGAAATGATGTTGTAAAGGGTCATGACTTTGCAATTCGGCTAAGTGAAAATTTAGTAAATTCTGTTCCTAATTTGAAACTAATTATGACCGGTCTAGACAAAAGCACACAACCGTGGATAGAGGCAAGGGGATGGGTTAGTGAACTAGAAAAATTAGAATTATTACAAAAGTCTTCATTATTGATTGTTCCATCAGCATACGAAGGTCAACCTCTAACTATTCTTGAAGCACTTGCATGTGGCCTTCCTTGTTTAGCAAGTGATAAAATAATTGGTTTACCCGATGTTGTAGAATATGCTGAATTTGAGAATATCTTAGACTGGGCGGATAAAGTCAAAAATATGCTAATGGGGAAAATTAATGTTAAAGATTTGATTTCTGCCAGCAAGTCATATGATGTTACTAACATAACTAATGAATGGAAAAGAATCTATGATAATATGTTTGATTGAGATATAATTATCTGTTCTAATCTCTCAACAGACTTATCCCAAGATAATTCATTCTCTGCATAGACTCTCGCTTTTTTCGAGTAATCATCTATTAAATCCTGATTTAGTGATTTTAACCACTCAACTCCATCTGTATGAAAATCATATTGTGGAACTAATTTCATCCATTCACAGGATTGCATATTTGGAAATCGGTGACCAGAGTGATCTATACCAAAAATCATCATACCAGCAGCAGCATATTCGCTTCTCTTTAGTGGACTAGCGATTGACCATAACTTAGTATCCGGCATCGGCAATAATCCTAAATGAGCCTCAGCAAGAAGACTTGCAATCTTTTCTTGCTTCATATTTGGTTCAACTTGAATATAATCATATGATTCAGATAAGTTTTGTAATTGGGGGAATACGTCTCCTTCACCAATTAAGATTAATCGTAATTTTACTCCTGCTTGTTTTGCTTTATGAGCAAACATAGGCAATGCTAAAATTCCACGGTGTTTATCTAAACGTCCATGATAAACCATAGTAAGAATTTCATTCTTTTTCCCGGGACAGAATAATTCTAAATCAACTCCTGCAGGAATTATGGTAAATTTGCTGGACGAGATATTGATTTTTGATTGGATTAGATTTTGATGCTCCTTAGAAACTATACAACCATTTGCTGATTTACTTTTTGATACTCTTTTCCATGCATTCTTCCAAACAGGCCATTGTAGAAATGCAAATAATCCCGTATCAGCCGGAGGACTTCGATCCATCAAGATCCACGGAATCTGCTTGTTGTCGAGCTCAGGTTGAAGAAATTTGATCAAACGCCAATCTACAATTGCAATTGAATCATTTTCCAATTGACTGTTCTTTAACCAATTATTCATTTTCTTTGCCAAAATTCGACTCTGTAAACCTATAACGGAACTAAGAGAAAAGCCGGTATGCTGCCATGGGTTTCCTTCATGTTCTCCTTGTTTGTCTGGATTCAAAAAGTGAATTGTATGGCCTTTTTTTATTAGACCCAAGGCAAGAGATGACTGGGTTGTAGAACAGAAATTATCGAATTTACGACCTGTAAACCACAATATGTTCATAGAAATCCCTCACAATTTATTCAAATTCATCTTGACTAATTCCTCTAGTCCTTGAGAAAGTTTCACTGAAGGAGTCCAATCCAATATATTAGTGATTTTAGAAATATCAGCGAAGGAATGCTTAATGTCACCTTTTCTTGGCTGTTCAAAATTTGGTTCTATGAGATTGAAATCGGGATTTATTTTTTCGATTGAGGTATTGATTAATTCGAGAATGTCGAGTATTGTAGTTTGAGATTGTGATGCGAGATTATAGGCATGACCATCAACTAAATTCCAG
>PADF01000070.1 GCA_002702945.1 Methanobacteriota archaeon | reverse complement strand
CTTAGCCACTAAATCGTCGTCGGTCATAGACAGGGGTGGATAGGGTATTTTTTGAATGCTTTTACTAGCTAAAAAACAATTTTAGGTTACCCTAAAAACGCTATACTGCGAGACAATTCTTTACACCACTTCATAAAGGAGAAATGTGAGGTTGTCTGTGAGGGGAGAGAGAAATGGAAGTACTTCGAATCGAAGATTTGCATATATCTGTTGGCGGAAAAGCCATCATAAATGGTCTCTCTATGACCATCAACAAGGGCGAGATTCACGCAGTTATGGGCCGGAATGGTGCTGGAAAGTCTACATTGGCTAATGCAATAATGGGCCACCCCGCATATGAAATCACTTCTGGTAGCGTAACTTTTCTAGGAAAGCCTCTCGAAGATTACGAAGTGCATGAAAGAGCTCGTTCTGGTATGTTCCTTTCTTTCCAATACCCACCATCAATTCCTGGCGTTCAAGTCGGCAACTTCCTCAAAAAGTCGGTATCATCGATTAGAGACGAACAGTTGAAAGCCAGAGAATTTCGAAAGGAGTTGACTGGCGCCATGACTCAACTTGATATGGATAAATCATTCTTGTCAAGATACGTTAATGATGGATTTAGTGGTGGTGAAAAGAAAAGACTCGAAACATTGCAAATGCTACTATTGAAACCGCAGTTAGCACTACTGGACGAGACTGATTCAGGATTAGATATTGACGCCTTAAGAGTTGTTTCCAAGGGAATAAATGAAATCGCCAAAGAGGCTGGATGTTTAGTGATTACTCACTATCAAAGACTTCTTGACTTGGTTAAACCTGATTATGTTCATGCTATGATAGACGGTAAAATTGTCAAAACGGGAGGACCTGAATTGGCACTGAAACTTGAAGACAAAGGCTATGATTGGTTGGAGGCGATTTAATGAGTGAACAAGCATATGACGCAGTAGGCGATTACCAATATGGATTCCACGATCCAGAAAATGCAACAATTAGATTTGATAAAGGACTTTCAGAGCAGGTTGTTAGAGATATCTCTGCTCTAAAGAACGAGCCAGAATGGATGACTGAGATTAGAGTCAAAGCATATCATCACTTCATATCTAGGCCAATGCCTGATTGGGGAAACTGTGGAATGTTGGAAAGTATTGATTTTGATAATGTGACATACTTCCTCCGATCTTCTGAGCAAACAGAAAAAGATTGGGATGATGTACCTGATGATATCAAAAATACCTTTGACAGGTTAGGAATTCCTGAAGCAGAACAAAAATGGCTAGGAGGGGTGACTGCACAATATGAATCAGAAGCAGTTTATCACTCAATTCGTGAAGACTTAGAAGAGCAAGGAGTTTTATTCTTCGACATGGATACAGGTCTAAAAGAACATCCTGAAATTGTCAAGAAATATTTCTGTAGTGTAGTTCCATATACCGATAATAAGTTCGCTGCACTAAATACTGCGGTTTGGTCTGGCGGTTCTTTCATTTATGTGCCTAAGAATGTACACGTTGAAATGCCTGTTCAAGCCTACTTTAGAATCAATGCAAAAAATATGGGACAATTTGAAAGAACCTTGATTATTGCAGATGAAGGAAGTAGTATCCACTACGTCGAAGGGTGCACTGCTCCAACATATTCGACAGACTCTTTACATTCTGCCGTTGTTGAATTAATTGCCATGGATAATGCTAAAATCAGATATTCAACCGTTCAAAATTGGTCAGCAAATGTCTACAATCTTGTTACCAAGAGAGGAATTGCTCATTCGAATTCAGTTATCGAATGGGTTGATGGCAACATTGGTTCTAAATTGACAATGAAGTACCCTGCTGTAATTCTAAAGGGTGAAGGTGCGCATGCAGAAGTCATTTCAGTTGCTTATGCTGGAGAAGGGCAACACCAAGATGCTGGTGCTAAAGTACATCATTTAGCACCTAGAACAACCTCCAATATCTTATCTAAATCAATCTCTAAAAATGGAGGTCGTTCATCTTACAGAGGTATGTTACAAGTTTCTCCAAAAGCTGAAGGATGTAGATCAAAGGTAGTTTGTGACGCTTTGATGCTTGACGAAGACTCTCGCTCTGATACTTACCCTACCATGGAAGTAGGAAATCCAACCGCTGATTTAGAACATGAGGCTAGCGTCTCAAAGATTTCTAGTGAGCAACTATTCTATCTTATGAGTCGAGGATTTAGTGAAGAAGAAGCAATGGGTATGATCGTTAACGGTTTCTTTGAACCGTTCACTCGAGAACTCCCAATGGAATATGCTGTTGAACTGAACAAATTACTGGAGTTAGAGATGGAGGGTGCAATTGGATGACCTACTTGGATATGGAAATTCCTTCACGCTCTACACATTTATGGCGATATACTCCCTGGAAAAGAATACATCCTTCCAAGGTAGACACTATCCCAGAATGTAGTCCGCTAAATGTTGATGTACAAGGTGACTGTAAGTTTCATGATTCGAATAGAAAAATGGAAGATTTATCAGAAATATCGAGAGTTTTCATTTCAGAATGCTATAATGGAATGACACAAATTGAAATCGATGGCAGTGGACAAACAGTGAATATCAATCTTTTTCCTTCTGGAGAAACCAATATCGGTCACTTAAATCTGAAGTGTAAAGGTGAAGCTACGATTATAGTTCACCTTTCAGGAGAGGGGGATTGGACAGGTCTACATATTACTGGAACTATTGATAAAAATTCTAAAATCGGATACGGATTTGTAAATGAATTAGATTCAAATTCTAAACTTCTGAGATGTGAAGATTGGAATGTTCACCGAGACTCAACTCTTGAATACGCCGAATTATCGATTGGAGGATTGAGAAATAAAACCGATATTCGAACTACACTCGCAGAAAATAATTCTTCATTGAATCAAGCAGTTGCTGTTTATGGGATAGATGCTAGACATGATGACCACCATATGGAAATCAATCATCTAGTGAAGTATACCGACTCATCCCTCATCATGAATGCGGCTTGTGGAGATAAGAGTCATTCTATTGGAACTGGACAATTGTTCATTTCTGATGATGCTAATCATTCAAATGCTGCTCAAGTTTTCCACAACCTGTTACTTTCAGAAAAGGCGAGAGCCGACGCAATTCCTGAACTTGAAGTTCTCTCTGATGAAGTAACTGCAACTCATGGAGCAGCCAGCGCACCTGTCGACAAAGAACAGATGCATTACCTTCAATCTCGAGGCTTATCTAACGAACAATCAGAAGCACTGATTGTCGAAGGATTTCTAGTCAATACCTTTTCTTCAATAAAAAATAAAATAATCTCTGAAGACCTCAAGGCTAGACTCAAAATTTACCTTGAATGTGAAATAATGGGGTGAAAAAATGCGTGATCAGTTTCCAATACTACAGAGAATGGTGAATGGCCACCCATTGGTCTACTTGGACAATGCCGCAACAACACAAAAGCCGCAAGTTGTTATTGACGCAATGAATGATTACTATTCCAACTCAAATGCTAATGTTCACCGTGCAGTACATACTCTTGCAGGTGAAGCAACCGATGGATATGAGGCTTGTAGGGAATCTCTGAAGAAAATCTACAATTCGGATAAAGTAATAATCACAGGCGGGACTACCGAGGCCATCAATTTAGTCGCTCATGCATGGGGTAGAGCAAATCTATCTCCAGGAGATGCTATCGTACTTACTGAAATGGAGCATCATTCAGATATTGTACCTTGGCAGATGCTAGCAAAGGAAATGAATATTGAATTGAGATATGTACCCGTTCAGCAAGATTTAACACTGGATATGGAAATTTTTGAGGCTTCTTTGGATGGCGCTAAATTAGTTTGCGTAGTTCACATTTCCAATGTACTTGGAGTCTGTAACCCAATTGAAGATATAATTTCTTTATCTAAACAAAATGGTGCTAAAGTTCTCCTAGATGCTGCACAAAGTGCTCCACATCAGTCGATCGATTTCAAATCCTTAGGTGCTGATTTTATGGCATTCTCTGCACATAAAATGTGTGGACCTACTGGAATTGGTGCGCTTCTTGTAGCCAATGATGTCTTTGAACAGATGCAACCATTCATGGGAGGTGGAGACATGATTGAAACTGTATCAATTCATGGTTCAACTTACCAAAGTAATGAGCATAAGTTCGAAGCTGGAACACCAAAAATCGCTGAAGCAATTGGATGGAATGCAGCACTTCACTGGATGCAGGATATTGATTTCGAATCTGAACACAAAAGACTTCTTGAAATTGCAAGATGGCTTTCTGAACAATTGCGTTCGTTAGGAATGACTGTTTATGGAAGGCATGACGATAATGATGCCGCTGTTGTTTCTTTCCTCCATCCAACAATGAACAGTGAAGATCTCGCTCACCTTCTAGATGCTCGTGGTTTCGCAGTTAGGACAGGTCATCATTGTGCGCAACCACTGCTTGAAAGATTGAAGATTACAGGTACTGTTAGGGCTTCTCTGTATTTCTATAATACTCGTGAAGAGGCCGAGGCCTTTGTCAAGCAACTGAAAGAAATTTTGGAGAGATTCGCTTGAGTGAGTTACTAACTCTTCAAGACTTAATCGAAGAATTTCAAGAAGTTGAAGACAAAATGGAACGATTAGAAATGGTTTTTGAATTATCTGAGGAAGTTGACTTCCTTGATATTGAGAATTGGAATGATTCTACTCGGGTCCGTGGATGTCAATCAGAGGCTCATGTAAAAATCGATATTGATAATGAAAAAATAATATTCAAAGCAGGTGCCGATTCTAAATTAGTTCAAGGTTTGATGGGGATTCTAACGATTGCACTAAGAGAAGTTTCACCTTCACAAGCATTGGAATTAACTCCTGAATTTGCTAGTGATTTAGGAGTTCTAAATTCCTTATCACCAAGTAGGTCTAATGGATTTAGAAATATGTTTGACAAGGTTATGAAAGAAATTGAACAAAATATGTAGGTGATAAAATGGTAGATAAAGAAGCAGTATTAGTGCAATTGGACGATGTTGAAGACCCTGAACTTGAATTATCTATCGTAGAATTAGGACTTGTTTATGATGTTAGAATCGAGACCAAAGATGATGCTCAACATGCTGAAATTGACATGACATTGACAAGCCCAGGATGTCCAGCAGCTGCTGAAATAATGGCAGCAACTCATAGAGCAGCATTATCCACTGAAGGATTGGACAGCGTCCATGTAAATCTTGTCTGGACACCAAGATGGGATCCAAAAATACATGCAAGTGAAGATGCTAAAATGGATATGGGAATTTGGGATTAACGCTTTACAACAATGGTTAGTAAATCTCCATCTTTTAGTAAATGATCCAATCCTACTCTTTGCCAGTCAAACTTAGCGCTAGGACCTTTTACTCTAGCATATCTGAACTTTCGAACAAAGTCTCTGTGTAACTTTGCACAGATATTTTGAACTGTTGAATCATCTTTTACAATTAGAGGTTCTTCTAAATCTGCCTCTTGGCCTTGTGGTTTAAGATAAACTCTCATGAATCCAAGATTATCATAAATGAAATCCTTTAATTCTTCTAAACCAATATCCTTGAAAGCCGATATTCGCATAATTGGCCAGTCACTTGGAAGTGATTTAGTCGCTCTTACCAAATCTTCTTCTGTAGCGATGTCTATCTTATTTATCGCAATTACTGCTTTTTCATAAATTCTATTTTCTGCCAAACAATCAACAATTTGCTCAGCAGTAGTATCATTTCTAAGCGTAACAATCGCTGAAGTATAACCAAATGAACGAATAATTGAGCTCATCTCTTCTTCGGTTAGATGGGTTTGTTCAACAGTCGTACGTACATCAATACCTCCTCGTTCAGTACGTTTGATAAAGACAGGAGGTCTTGTTTCATTCAAACGTAAGCCTGCGTTGTGAAGTTCACGATGTAATACATTGAAATGTGCATCCTGGAAAGGATCTACGATATACAGAACCATATCTGCGCTACGAATAACATTGAGAATTTCTCGACCTCTCCCCTTTCCTTCAGCGGCGCCTTTAATCAAACCTGGTAAATCTAAAATCTGTATTTTAGCACCACGGTGCTCCATAACACCAGGAATACATGTCAAAGTGGTAAACGCATAACCCGCTGCCTCAGAATGTGCATCGGTAACTTTAGAGATCAATGTTGATTTCCCTACAGATGGAAAACCGACAAGTGCAACAGTTGCATCACCGGATTTTTTGACCTCAAAACCCTTGCCGCCACCACTGGCTTTAGAATGGGCATGTGCCTTTTCTTCTTTGATTTTTAGTTGTGCGATTTTTGCCTTTAATTTACCAATGTGAGCATTAGTCGCTTTGTTTTTTTGAGTTTTATCAATCTCGGCGCGAATCAATTCGATTTGCTCCTTGATTGTCGCCATAAAAAACCCTCTAACTGCGGCCAAATGATGCGCATTCTTCAATACTACCGTTTGAAATTGCTATGAATGCGAATTTTTACATGATTTGAATTAGTTTTAATGAAATTTCAAAAGAATAGAATGAACGATTAACTCAAAGTAGTCGGCTGATTGGCTTTACTCATGGGAATTGAAACTGTGGTCTTATTAGTCGACCAATTGTGTCTAAATTCTCTGCTAAAAATGTCATGGAAAGAACTCTACACCGGAATGGAGAAAGGTTCTTTTCGACAATCTAGGCCTGCTGGTGATGATAAACTAAATCGCTTATTTGATATTGATTGTGAAGCAGAAATTCTCGACTGGATGGACAATGTCGATGTTAGCCCAGATTCTAACGTCAAAACTGCTCTTCAAGAGATTTCAGAAGGCGACGAAGGAGTCCTCAAACTAATGCAATGGGCTAGCCCAGGAGAATGGAGTTCATGGGAAGCAAGGACATATCTATACCTTGATGTGGCTCTAGATAGAGAAATTGTCAACCAACAAGACTTGTATTCCCACTCAACTTGGGAAGATGTAATAGAAAAATTATCAGGAATACCTGAAGATGAATTTGCTCAAAAAGTCTGCCTAGATTGGATGGATAGAAGGAAAGAACTAGGAGAGACTCTAGATGAAAAGCAAGACCCGAAAATAATTCCAACCTACGAGGCTCATGATCGGACATCAAGACTTCTAGTCCACACTATCACAAAATGGGAACAAGAAGATTCCATAATTGGTGTTGTTGGAAGAGAGCACATGGATGCTGAAAAATGGGGCCATGGCGAAAATAATGTTCTAAAAATATTGAATTCATAGTTTCGACGGGTTCAAAGAATAGTTATGTGACCGGCAGACAATGTCTGAAGACAAATCGCCGGATGAAGACGAACAAGTCATCGATGGTAGTGATGATGAAATTCCAATTATCGATGAGAATTCTGAAACGATGGAAGTTGGTGTCGAAGAGCAGTTAGACCCTCTTGAAGAAGCATTGGCAAGAGCTGAAAAGGCTGAAAAAGAAATTGCATACAAAGAAGCTGAGACTCAAAATGTTCGTAAAAGAATGATGGCCGAAAAATCAGATTTAATACAGTATGGTGGAATGGGTCTTGCCAGAAAAATGCTAACTATTCTTTCTGATGTAGACAGAGCATTATCTTCCTTGGATGATGAAGATCAAACCCCTGTTGCTCAGGGATTGAGATTGCTTAGAAATAAGATGTGGCATGAATTATCCGGCGAAGGTGTGACGGCGATTGAAGCAAAAGGCAAACAATTCGACCCAGCAAAAATGGAAGCAATAACTACAATTCCAGCATCTGAAAACTTCCCCTCAGGCTCTGTTGTTGATGTCTTAGAGGCAGGGTACATGTACAAACAAAGAATATTAATCGCAGCAAGAGTTGTAGTTTCTTCAGAATAATCAGCCGGCATAAACTCCTGTTTGGAACGTAGAAAGTCTGAATAAAGCATCATTTTCAATTAACCATTCTATCACTTTTGATGGTAAGGAAGAGGAAAGAACCTCTCTAACAGCATCAAAATCATCAACCGTAGAGAGCATTTTTGCTGTCTGTCTTATCCTCCAACCCTCGAAATTTTCCCGATTGTCTAAATCTACTTCGACTACTTCCCAATTTGATTCGCGATAAAGTTCAGCAGTTTGTCGATCAGACGTAACTAAAACTCCTTTTCCATGAACCTTAGTAGCATGTTCTACCCAATTTGGAGGGTCATTGATATCATCGATTAAAACAACTTCAACTTGTTCAGACCAAGCCTCAATCATCTGTTTTCTTTCTGCACCAGTCCACGGGTTCTTGGGTTCCATTTGACAAGATGCTGAGCCTATTGCAACAACCACCTTATCATCATCTCCAGCCATTTCCAGAGCACTTTCAATCAAGAAAACATGGCCGTTGTGAAGAGGTTGGAATCTACCTAATACAATATAATTCATCACTATTCCTCAAAAAATGATTCCACATCTACATCTGGTAATTCCAAACCATGGTCCTTGAAACAAGAAATCATTCTCTTGCAACCTTCAACCATCTCTTCAATAGTGGTTTCACCCATCGAACCAACTCTAAACATCTTACCTTTCAAATGATCTTGAGCTCCAATAACTTGAGTATTATATTTTTCTTTCAAATCGCTTCGCCAAGAATCATCAATTCCATCGGGATACATTATTGCAGTAACGGTATCACTTCTTTGGAAGGGGTCGGCAAGTAATTCAAAACCAAGTTTTGAAAATAAATTTTGGACGCCATGTGAAAGTAGAGAGCATCTTTTCCATCGCGCCTGTAAAGTTTCATCTTTTAGTGCAATAAGAGCCTTTGACCAGCCCATTGCTAGATTTATTGCTGGTGTCCAGGGAGTTTGGTCGTCATCACCTTTTTTCAATGCAGAAATCATATCTAAATAGAATACAGGATTTGATTCGCTTTGTTCTCTAATCGCCTTACATCTTTCAATATAATGTGAATTGACAGTTATTGCAGCAATACCTGAAGGGCCCGCTGTACACTTTTGTGCACCCATAACGGCTGCTTCAACTCCCCATCCTTCAACATCTACTGGCAGTCCACCGACAGAAGTGATTCCATCGAGGATAAAGGGGACATTATGGCGTTGACACATTTCAGCAATGGCTGGTGCATCTTGAGTAATTCCCGAACTAGTTTCATTATGGCAAATAAGTAAAGCCTCATAGCACTTTCTTTCAAGTTGTTGTTCTAATTCGAATAAATCAAATGCTCTGCCCCATTCATACTTGATATGTTTAACATTACAAAATCGAGAACACATTTCTGCAACTCTTTCTCCAAATTTACCATTAGTTGGAACCAAAACTAAATCATTGGTTCTAAATCGATTTGCAATAATCATTTCCATTCCTGCGGTCCCACTTCCTGAAACAACTACCACTTTGTAATCGTCGTCTCCAGCCCAGGATTGTGTTTTTTTCTCAGGTTTTGATGGAGATAAATTAAATGCATATCTAAGCCCAGAATTAAGTTCAGCCATCACATCTCTAAATTCTGAACCTCTGGCAGTTATTACCGGATTTGACATAGCATCAAGACAAGCCTGATTCATTCTTACAGGCCCGGGGACTAGAAAACAGTCGTCAGTATACTTCGCCATCGTTATATGCAGTTAAACACAGTTCTTCAACACCTTGTATTGATGTTCACAGCCGTTGGGCTGATAGAGGACGAGATATACGGACTAACATGTTGCGCATCGGTTTGGCTATGCTTCAAGGTGCGCGGCACGAGCATGCAGAAGCATTACTCAACGCTTCACAAGAGTTAGGAATTGAAGTAGAAATTATTGAACTTAGAAAATCGTCTCAAATAAATTCTGATATTGCTGCACTAGTACTTCCTGGCGGTGAATCAACTGCAATGAGAAAGGCTAGTCGGAGTGAATCACTGCTTGAAGGAATTTTTAATTGGATGACTAAATACCCTCAACGTCCGGTTTTAGGAACATGTGCTGGTGCAATTCTTCTTTCGAATCCGAGTGAAAATTTTAACCCCTTCGTTGATGCTGAAATATCGAGAAATGCTTGGGGAAGACAAAGACAATCATTTCAAGCACCAATCGAAGTAAATCTCGAAACACCTTCAGGTAGAAAAACAAATGGAGTAGAATTGAAGCGTGATAATTTCAATCATAAACCTCTAAAGATGTCTCATGAAGCAGCAAAGTCAGACTCTGAAGCATTCCCAGGAGTATTTATCCGAGCCCCTCGTTTTAACTCAGAATCGGTAAAATGCACACCTGTGGCCATGTTGGGTCAAGAAGTTGTAGGAATTTTAGATGACTCAAAACTGGCCTTAACTTTTCATCCGGAATTAACCTTAGACCGTAGGTTTCACCGATGGCTAATTACCCGAGCAAAGGATAATTTTTGCTAAAATCTTACGAGAGTTTGAAACCTATAAGATATCAGGACGGGTTATAACATGCCACAAGCCATGACCTCAGCGACTGAAATTCCTTCTGCTGAATGCGGAGAAGCTGAAGGATGCATTCAATGTCAAAAAGGTAGTAAATTGGTTCTTTTCGTCACAGGTAAATGCCATTGGGGCTGCGATTACTGCCCTCTATCGGAAAATAGAAGGGAAAGTCCCGATATGTTTGCCAATGAGAGAAGATGCACGTCTTGGAGTGAAGTGATTGAGGAAGGACACGCTATGAATGCGACTGGGACCGGAATTACCGGTGGAGATCCTATGCTTGATATTGAAAAATCTCTTGAGGCAGTTAAGCAACTTAAGGCTGAATTTGGACCCGAACATCACATTCATCTTTACACATCTATTGCGTTCAATCCAAAAAGAGCAAAAGATTTCGGTGATGCTCAACTTGATGAAATTAGATTTCACCTATTAGATGGAACCATTAAAAAATATCTAAAAGTGATGCAGTCTTGTAAAGAGGCAGGAATTAAAGTTGGAGTAGAACTACCTTGTGAACCTGATAAAGAACAACAATTGTTTTCTCTTCTTAATCAACTCCATGATTCACCTGTTGAATTCCTTAATCTTAATGAACTGGAGATAACGGTTGGTAATCAGGAAAATATGGATGTTAGAGGATTTAATTTAAGCGGGGGAATTACTGCTGCTGCAGAGGGGTCTTTTGAACTTGGAATGAAACTAAAAGAAGCCTCAAAAGATCTTAACTTTCATCTGAAATTTTGTACTGCACAATTCAAGGATGCCGGACAATTAAGAGCGCGATTTAGAAGACGTGGCCAAGCAAACCTTCGTCCATATGAAGTCCTAAGCGATGATGATACGATATTGTTTGGTGCAATTCCTACTAAACCTGATGATGCTAGAGAAGATCTTACCGAGTTAAAGCAGGTTTTAGAAATCGATGATGGTTGGATAAGATTTGATGCTTCAAATGAACGTATTGAAATTCCACTTTCCATCGCTGAAGATTTAGCAGAAATTCTTTCCGTACCTGTACAAATGGTAGAAGTTCATCCAACACATGAAAGACTAGAGGTTGGCATTGTAAATCTCAATCAATTTCGCTGATTGGTAAAAAAAAATAAGGCTAAAAAATGAATTAAAAATTTGGATGCTGTAATGAATATTAAGTACATGAAGTGAAATATTTGTTTATGGAAGACGAAAGCCAACTTAGTGGCTCGTTGACTAAAGTATTCGTATTCCAAGTTATTGCTGTTATCGCAATTCTTGCCCTCCCTTCTTTGATGTATACTGGTTCATACATTATTGCTGATGCACCTGCCCCCAAAGAGGGTGTTGAAATGCCTCCAGAAAATCATGAAAAACTTACTGAAGGTCTGTTTTTCATTGTTATTGATGGTGGACGTCGAGATATGATGAAGGACCCAAATTTGATGCCTACACTAAATTCTATGACAACAAATAACGGCACTTACATAGATGTATTTACCAATCCACTGACCATGACTGCATCTTGTGTCAAAGAAATGGCCACTGGCATACCATCAAGGCCTAATGAAGGGTTGAGTAATTTTCACCCCGAGCATCCAGGTACACCCGATGGATGGGCATTATCAAGTACATACGATGGAAATGGGGATGGAATTCCAGATAATAATTTTGGAATCGTTGGTGACTATGTTTGGGGCGACTTATACTCAGATAATGATGATATCAATTTCATGCGCCATCGATATGGTCATGCTGATTACATGAAAGGTGATGAGGAAGCTTTCGTTACAATCAATAGTTGGCTAGAGGGGGAGATTCCCCCAAGTAATACAAAACCAGATATTGTATATGACGAATTACCAAATGTGATTGTTGCCCATTTGTCTGGACTCGATAGTACTGGACATAGATATGGCTCAAAGGATTCCACCGAATATATCGACAAATTAAAGTGGCTAGACGAAAATTTTGCGGAAATTTTTGAAAAAGTACCGGAAAACTGGACCGTTGTAGTAACCTCTGACCATGGATTAACCGATACAGGGCAACATGGATCTCCTGATCAAATCATTAGAGAGGTTGGTGCTTGGGCGTGGGGGCCAAATATCAAAAAAGGACATGTTGTGGAAAAACAAGTTGACCAAAGAGATATGGCAACACTGCCATCACTACTATTATCTCTACCATTACCACATGCTAATCATGGAGTTTTTCCTTTAGACATGCTAGATATTACTCCAGAACATAGACAGGATTTGGAACAGTGGAACTGGAATGCGACAGTAAAAAGAAATGAATGGATGGAAGAAAATGGCCACCCATATGTTGAAGGATTAAGTTCTGAAGTTATCGAATGGGAAAAGATTTCTCCTGAAGAAATGGGAATTAGAAATATTGATTTAATTATTTCATGTGTATTTTTTGCCCTAATATGTTATTCCGTAATGCATTTGATGAGAAAAAATGGATTTAGTAAAAAGGTTACAAATTATAGTGGCGCAGTATTCACATTAATTTTTGCAACGTCCGCCTTCATTGCAAACTATAGACAATCCTTGGTATACATATTTTACCCACTAGGAAATATTTTACCTTATACTGTTGTTGGTTTATCACTTTATTTACTTTGGACTAAATCAGAAAATAAGAAACATATAACATTTCTAACTTATTCACTGATAGCGTCAACGATTTTCATGATCACTTTTGTGGAAACTCGTTTTTCATCTCTTAATTTAATGATACTGTTGATGATTGCATTTCCAATCTTTACCAAATCCGATGGAAAAGAAAAAACCTCTACGTTCCAAAAAGTAATCTATTCAGTCGTCATGATTCCAACTATTTTCTTGTCTCACTTCCGATTATTAGGTTTCTCTCTGCCCCGCCTAATGATATTTTTTACATTCGAGCAAACTCTACTTTCAGTGCTATTTGGTAGTTGTTTGATTTTATTTTCTACATGGCTTTTCGTAAATAGAAATGACTTTTTCAATTCTAGAAATAAAAAAATCATTATTACTGGATTATTTACAGCAATTCCTTACTTAATCTCATTAGAAAGTAACTTCATCGATTGGATACTGATTTCTGGAATAATTTGTTGTCTTATTTATGGTACCTTTTTGCTGTTTAAAAAGTCCGAATCTTCACAAGAAGTTTTCCTCTATTGTACACTATATTGGCTCGCAATGACTTGGGGTGGGTGGACAAGTGCTGCTACAATGATAATCTATTCAAGTATCGAATCTTTCTTATCTAAAGAACTGAAATTCCTAATTCAGAAAACTGATAAAATCTATCGTGAGGTTGCTAGAACAATATTGATTACAATTTTCCCAATTGTAGTGTGGTATTCTTGGTGGGCTGCATTAGGCCAGATTGATGGTGTCGGCCACCCTAGAGATGTAGACCCTGGTAATATTTTCTTAAATGGCGGATATATTGGAGATAGATTCTCCCCAAGTAATACTTGGGTTGGATTCATGGGTGCTGGAGCCACAGCAGCAATGTCGATTATGTGGTGGAGTCTTTTCAAGAAGTTCGGATGGCCTGTACATTATGTCGCACTATTACTTGTTTTCAGAATCGCTATGATCTCAATGCAATTATCAGTTTCACCAAATATTCCTAGATTGATTTTCAAGATCTCTTGGGATATAATATTCGCATTTGGATTGATCGGCCTAATGACACATGTGCTGATTACTAATTATTTACAAAGTCGTAAAATCAATAAATCTATGAAGGCTTAATCACTCTGATTCATTAGATTGTATTTCCTGTAATTCAGATTGCATCGGCCCAGTTACAATGTAAAATAACAACAATATTGCTGAGATTGAATATAGAATGAATTGAGGCTTAGTATTTCCTAAATCAATACCGAACTCTGTTGAATTGATAAGAGAAATAATTGTTGCTGATAAAATTGCTAAACCCTGTATTGAAGATATTTTCAATGGTAAACCATGCTTATTTTTTGGCAGCTTTCTATCTGCAATCATAAGACCTCCTGAAATTAACATAATTGGTAAAATTAGAAAATCGAAGTATGGCTTCTCAACTGGAGAAGAAGAGTCAAAAATATCAAAAAGTGAATTACTAGAAACTTCTGGTCCGAAACCAGCGTTTGGTTGTAGCCAAATCATTGCTGCTGCAGTAATTAGAACCATTGCATTAGCAGGCGATGCTAAACCATGAAAATAGGGTTTGTCTGAGGCTTCTTCGTATTGAAATCTAGCAAGTCGTAACATTCCTGTAACTATGACCCAACATGCAGCAATACCAAGAGAGATTGTCCAAATTGGTGCCGCCTCACCCCATCTTCCAAACATTACAAAGATTAGCAATGCTGGTGCAACACAAAATGAAATACAATCTGACATAACATCTAAAGTTCCCCCTAGAATCTTTCTCTTTGAATATTTTCTTGCTACTGGGCCGTCGATTATATCTCCTATGACCGAAAGTAGGATACAAGTCATAGCTCCCCAAATATAATTTGTATTGACTCCATCTTCAAAATATGGATTTTGTAACTCTTCAACGGCTAGAATTATGAATAATATGGCTGCTACTCCAAGTAGGCCATTAGCCAATGTGATGAAATCTGCAATCCCCATCATTCGGTATGTAGTCTTCATCAAATCACCCAAAATAAAACGAATTGTAGTAACTCGTGTTGGGTATTGTAAACGGCAATACTGATGAATCTTTAGCCGCCAGTGTAGAAAATATTTAGATTTGATAGTTTTTTTTAATAACTCAATAGCCTAATTCTATATATTGAATTAATCTAGCCACATCATGGATAGGAAGGTTGTAATTGCTTTACTAATAACTTTGATTTTTAGTTTAAACTATGTTTCAGCAGGTGATGCAACTCCTGGGGAAGACGTTAATCCCGATGACTCAGACGTACCTTTTACCATTCTATCCCGTGATTCGCCTTCTTTCGATTCAAAAAGTTGGTCATTGAAAATTAGAATGAATGACGATGCTTATCAAAATAATACTACTTTTGAGATTACCACTCAAATTTGTCTTAATGATGGGGTTTGCGATCCTCCGGTCAAAATGGACGCAACTATTGAAGGTCAAGAGCATTCTATTTCACTAACTCCACCTAGTGATCATACCTATGTTAACTGGAGAGTAAAAGCGACTTATGAAGATGGAAATTCAACAAATTATCCATTTGGTGATTGGTATAAGACATGGTCCTCTTGTTGGAACCAAGATGGTGTTTATGGTGGTATTGATTCTAGTGAAGATGGATGTAATTCAGAAGAGGATAGCATCCCTGGGTTCGAGGTATTTTTAGCCACTACTGCAATTATATCTGCTGTAGCATTTTCTAGAAGAAAATAATTACCAAAAATAGTATATTACCGGTACTAAGAGAACTGAGATAATCAAAATAGGATAAACAAACTTAGACCACCACTTTTTTTCAATTTTTTCACCGATTGATTCTGCAACATTCACTAGACCTTCTTCGATTATTGTGCTTGGGTCCATAAACTACGCTAACAGCGATAGATTTTCAATTATACCCCGACATCATCCTCTAACCGCAACTGATAACATCAACATTCATATCGCGTAACATGGATTGGTGGATGTACCTCATTGCAGGTTTATTCGTCTATGTCATTATCATAGTATTTTTATCAAAAAAATATCCTGAAACTCATTATGATTGGGAAAATATAGACTGTCAAGATTACCAATTTCCACAAAATTTTACCTGGGGTGTTGCGACCGCATCACACCAAATTGAAGGGAACAATAACAATAATTGGACTGATTTCGAAAAGCGTACAGGTATTGAACAAAGTGACGGTGCTTGTGAACATTGGAAAAAATGGAAAGAAGATTTTGCAATGATTGAAAATTTAGGAGTTAAATCATATAGATTTTCTATCGAATGGAGTAGAATTCAGCCTGAAAAAGATTCCTGGAATGAAGATGCACTAAACCAGTACTGTGAAATGATAGATGACCTAATTTCTAAAGGAATCAAACCAATGGTAACTTTGCACCATTTTTCTCACCCAATTTGGTTTGAAGAAATAGGTGGATTTTTCCAACGTGAAAACATCACTCATTGGACAGAATATTGTGAAAAGGTTTTCACAAAATTAAATGGAAAAGTGAATGATTGGTGTACTGTAAATGAACCAGAGGTATTTTCCATAATGGGATACTACATGAAGATGTTTCCACCAGGAAAAGGTTCGATATCCAAGACTATCAAAGTAATGAAAAATATGCTTCATGCTCATTCACAAACATACCATAAGCTAAAAGAAATCAATCCAGAATCTAGAATAGGATTGGCAAAAAATGTGACCCTTTTTGATCCTTTAAGGAGATGGAATCTTATCCATTGGATTACTGCTGGTGCTCTTAATTATATTTGGAATGGTGCAATAATATCGGCACTGAGCAAGGGAAGGATGTTTGGAAGTAGAATTGATGAAGCCAAAAACTCGTTTGATTTTATCGGTTTGAACTATTATACACATGCTTTGACAAGTCCTTTCATTCCACAAAAAGTAGGTGTACAATTACCAAAAAGAGAGCATGAAGTTATGACTGAATTCGGTTATGTAATGTATGCTGAGGGACTTGAGCGTTCAGTAAAGTTACTATCTAAATTGAAAGTCCCAATTGAGATTACAGAAAATGGAGTGGCTGATTCAAATGATAGCCTAAGACCAATCCATCTAAAGCGACATGTGTGGTGTATTTCAGAAATAATAAAGCAAGGATATGATGTAAGGTCATACTATCACTGGTCATTAATGGATAACTTTGAATGGGCTGAAGGCTACAAACTAAGATTTGGGCTATATCATGTAGATTATAAAACTCAAAAAAGAACAATGAAACAAAGTGGTAAAGATTACCAAAAAATTGTTAATTCTTGAACGTGGGATAATATTGGTAATTAATAGTGATGAGTAACTCGCAACATTATGGCGGCTGAAAAGAATCAACCTCAGAGAATCTTTGTTACAGGAGTAAATGGCCACATAGGCAATAATATTGTCCGCGATTTACTAGAACATGGATACTTTGTCAAGGGCTCAGTCCGTTCATTATCAGACCCAAAAAAAGTCGACCATGTTAGACAGCATGCTATAGATCTTAATTGTGAAGAAAGACTTGAATTAGTCGAAGGAGATATCCTTGATGCAGACCCGTGGAGTGAACTGATCAGAGGTTGTGATTCTCTTTTCCACACTGCGACTATCTACTCAAATACTGATGATGGACAACTGATTATCGAGACTGCAATTAGAGGAACTGTGCACTTACTAACTGCTGCCAAAGATGCTGGAATTGAGCGAGTAATCTATACTTCAAGCATTGCTGCTGTAGGAAATACACCCAAAGGTAGAGAAAAAACTGAAGCAGACTGGCAAACAGACAGATTCTCTCCATACACAATTGCCAAGACTGATTCCGAAAAAAGAGCTTGGAAATTAGCTGAATCACTTAACTTAGATTTACGCGTAATCAATCCTGGCGCGGTAATGGGGGGTAACTTTGTACAACCTACCCCAAGTGTAGAATTTTTCCCGGAAATAATCAGTGGTAAAATCCCAATGGCTCCAAAAATACCTATTCCAATTGTTCATGTCAAAGATGTCGCAGTTGCACATAGACGTGCTTATGAAGTGGATCAAGCTGAAGGTAGATTCATAGTTGCACCTCACAAAAATATTACATTTGCTGATGTTTGTAAAACTACAAGAAAATTATATCCTGACAGTAAGGCAACAAAGATCGCAATACCAAGAATTATGATGCCACTAGTTATTTTCTTCGATTGGATAAGCGGAATGAAAAGCGGTAAACGGATGATGACCAGAAAAAGGGCGAAGAGTTTATTCAAAGGAGATTCGAATCTATCTTCAGATAAAGCAACTGAAATCCTAGGAATTCAATGGGAAAGTCTTGAATCATGTATCAAAGATTCAGTAGACCAATTCAATACCAACTCTAAGTAGTTGTCATTGAATCATCATCACTTTTCCTTCTTGATTTAATAAATTTAAATAAAATCCTAGAAAATACCATAGAAAAAAGTAAGAATAATATTGAAAACCAAAATGGTGTATCTTCACTAGTTGCTAAAAATAAAGTTACAACTAATATCCCAGTTCCATAAACTGCTCTAAAGGCTGAAAATAAAAGAAATGAGCGGAATAATGGATTCTCCATTACTTGATTTAATTTCCCCATTAAACACTACCAAGAAATCGTATAACATTAATCTTCATCATCAATTGATGAGATTTGTTCTAATCCATCCCACAAATCTTTGTTGGAAAGATAACCAACAAACTCTTTGTCTTTGTCATGTAGCAAGATTCCTTTTGGCTTATATTTGTTAATTTTAGCCCAAGTTTGGGAAACATTATCCTCCCAACTTACAGAGATAATATTGGTATTTACGCAATCACCTACTGTTGCTTTTTGAATTGAACTGATGCCTTTGGGTGGAGAACCATAGTGCTTTAAAAAATCATAAAGATACATTACACCTAGAAACTTGTCTTTCTTACTTTCATAAACTAGAATTGCATCGTCGGGCCTGTCAGCAAATTTTGCAGCTATTTCTGGCATAGTAATATGAGGTTCTACAATTTGATAAGTATCCTCGTGCCTTAAGTCTTTGAGCAGAGGTTCACCCTTCGCCATAATTCACCGTTATTATCTAAATTAAATTATACTTCCTATAATTTCATATGAAAAAGTATTTTTAATACGGATTTAAACTTACATAATGCGGATGTCATGTATGCTACAGTTGGAGAACTTGAACTAAGAGATGAATTCGCGCTCTTATCGCATAATTCTGTTCTTTCAGATGTGTCCAAAGCACTGACTCCAGTCAAAAATTCTGCAGCGTTAATCCGTTCGCCTAAGGGGAAAGGAATTGCTGGTATCATAAAGGCACAAGTATTACTTTCAGCATTAAAGAATGGAGAAGACCCCTTTACTTTTAGAGCTT
>PADF01000069.1 GCA_002702945.1 Methanobacteriota archaeon | reverse complement strand
CCTTTGTGCGGGCCGCCCGTCCTAGAGTCTGTATTTAACCGTGATGACAAGACAAGACCTAGACATTCGAAGATGAATGAGTAAGATTTCACAACAAGTATTCAAAACCCACCTCCTATCGCAGTAGATTATGGAGAAGTCAATGTCACGTAACCCTAACATGTTGCGTACATTAATTGGATTGGGATTAGTGTTGATTATCATACTCGGTTATGCAGTACATTCCAACACTGTTGACTCAGAGTATTATATGTATGAAACTACCAATTCAGAACAAAAAAATGAATTAATACAATTAGAGGAAAACTCATCGGAATGGTATTTTGTATCTGATAATGCAATTACTTGGATAAATACTACTGTTGAAGGTGCGCCACAGGGAACTACACTAGTAATTGATGCTTCAGGGACAGAATGGTACCATACACCTTCACTTGGACAAGATGAAAGGGATTTTAATTGCAAGGAGTTCGCTCCGGACTATGTTGATTTAATTGAAACATGTATAAGGGGTTCTTTTCATGAAATATCCTTGGATGAACAAAATATAATGATTGGATTAGTGTCAACAGAACTTCCCATCGGCGGACTTGGTTCGATACAAGCAGATAACTTAGCAGAAGCAAATAAATCTGTACAAGAAATTTTAGATGAAAATACTAAAACAATTTCATGGAAAATATCTCTCAAGGATTCCAATGGAGAAATTATTAGCTCAGAAGGAGTTTTGATAAACAGTACAATAACTACTCATGAATTGATATTAGTAGAAGAATTTAAACTAGATCCTATTCAAGAATCCATCTATAGTTTTGCAACATTGGTCGGTTGTTTCACACTTTTGCTAATTCTTCCAATGATTGCATATTTTTCAGCAGTGTATAAAGAAAAGAGAGACGAAGAAGTTAGATTAAGAACTCCAGAATTAGAAATAAAAGATAAAGAATGAATTAGTAGTATTTTTCTAGATATTGATTACTGTAGTATCTTTCATGAATATACTGAAAAATAATTCTTGAAGTGTACGGATTTAATCCTAACCCAGTTAATGCTATAATATTGAAGCCTAAACCGTAATCAAAAAAGGGAACGTAATCAAAATTAATGTAAGAAACTGTGAAAATAGTAAAAAATATTGAAAAATGAATATATGAAGTAATTCTCCCTATATCATGATTTTTTATTAGATAATAATACATCATTATTAGTACGTTAATGCTCAATAATAGTGGCGATGATATGAATAAAAGCCAATCGAACTGCTCCAACAAACTATATTGATAATATGATTGATCTGAAAGCCAATCAGGAGGGTCATAATTATATTCTAGAAACCATGATAAATTATAGTCGAAATCAAATATATAATCAAATCCAGAGATATCAGCCCAATGAGTCCAATTGAATAAAAGACCAATTAAAAAAGTTAAACTAGTGAATAAAATTACTTGCTTTCTAGTTCCATTATTAGTTTCTGAATCATTATTTTTCTGCAATGATTCCGATGAACCACTAATTATTTTTTCTTCGCTACGATGTTTTACATCATCAGAAATTTCTACCTTCCACCATTCATCAGCAGAATCCATGAAACCCAATATTGAAAATTAGTTATATGATTTATCCCGGATAAAGTTAGATTTGACGAAAAACATCAATTTCCGATTAATTTGTAATCTTCAGAAAGCGGAGTAGCCCCAGTTTCCATAGAAATTATTTGACCATCCTTGAATCTCATAAAAGATAGTACTGCTTCTGAATCTGAGTCATTTGCAAAGTGGACAATTGAATGTGCAACTCCAACTTCATCATTTTCAAAAAGAATTCTATTATGTTCAGAAGTAGGTCTATTTTCACCACCTGCAAATCCCATTATATCTGATTTGCTCATGGTAATACCACCAACATGTGGATTGAAAATACAATCCTCATGAATTATATTTGCTAGTGCGTCGACATCTCCGTTATCCCAGGCTTCATTGTATGCTGCTATGATTGACATACATCTACCAAATAAAATCGATTTTTAATTTAATCGGATTAAGGTTCTAAGTTATTGTATCAAATAGAAAACTACAGTGATTAAATATGGGCATTGTTTAGACATGTTATGCGCAGTGTAGTTGAAATTGTTCCAACCCACATTGTACGCGAAGGAGGGGGGTTCAAGGTACGTAGACCATTTAGGATGGGAAGAGTACTGAGTCCTTTCCTACTGATAGATGAGATGGGTCCTGTTGACTACGGTCCAGGCGAAGCAGTAGGAGCTCCATGGCATCCACATCGAGGATTTGAGACTGTAACATATCTTCTGGATGGAAGGATGAGACATGAAGACAGTGCAGGAAATAGTGGTGAGCTAAATCCAGGAGATGTACAATGGATGACAGCAGGTCGCGGAATTATTCATTGTGAGGAGCCGCATGAAGATTTTCTCAAAACTGGAGGGAGGACACATGGGTTTCAGATATGGGTGAATCTTCCGGCAGAACACAAGATGATGGCGCCCCGCTATCAAGAGGTTCCTGCATCAGAATCTCCGACAGTTGAAGAGAATGGTGTTAGTGCCAGGATAATTGCAGGCGAATGTATGGGAGTTTCATCAAGTATTGATACTAAGATACCGATCACGCTAATTCATGTCAAAATGGAAAAAGGATCTCGATTAATACAAAAAATTGACTCTGCCCTAAATGGAATGATATACGTTTTTGGTGGAAGTATAATAATTGAGAATAAAATTAGTGTGAAAAAACATCCAATGGCGTTTGGACTTGGGGCAAAGCAAAATATTGTAGATGGTGAATTAGCACTACTATCTGAAGGAGATGAAATAAAGATTCACTCTACATCAGAATCTGAATTTCTAATATTGGCTGGACCAGAATTGAATGAACCTATAGAAAGGTACGGTCCTTTCGTTATGAATACAAAAGAGGAGATTCATCAAGCATTCTTAGACTATCAAAATGGCACATTAGCAAAATAATATCGGATAAAAAAAGAGGGGAAATATGGAAGAAAAATTTTCTAATCGACTATTCGTCTCTCATTCACTTGATTTTGATATTTCAGGTGAAAAACTTTGGAATGTAGTAAGTAGGCCGAACAATCTCAATCATTCACATCCATTTTGCGAATTAAATAAAATTATTCAATGGGATGAAAATGCTCACATAGATCGCTTGATATATTTGAATGGACGGAATTATATTCGTAGATTTCAAACATGGGAAGAAGGTAGAGGATACACACTAATAATTGGCGAAGATGATGGTCCACAATCTTATGTTGTTTGGGAAATTGAAGAAATAAATAAAAATAAATCTAAATTGAAGATAACTATTTACCCATATATATTATCTAAATTGCCTAATTTTATAGCTTATATTCCACATATTATTTGGGTAAGAAGAAGATTAGTCAATTATCTTGACTCAGTGTTACGTGGTTATGAGTATTTCATTGAGACAGGAGAAGATGTCCCTCGAAATCATTTTGGCAAACATAAATGGATTTCGTAGAAAACTAACGAGTTGAAAGGTTAATACAGAACAAACAATTCGCAATCTCATGAACATTCTGCCAGACAAAGACTTGCCCTTTGATGTGAAAATGTTGGACAGGTTAGCAGAAGTTGCTATTCGGGTTGGTTTGAATCTACAAGAAGGTCAAGACCTAATAATAACAGGACCAGTTGAAGCTCTACCTCTAATTCGTAGAATTTCTGCCGAGGCTTACAGGAATGGAGCTGGTATAGTCTCTACAATCCTAAGTGATGATGAGCTCCAATTAACACGATATCAACATGCAACAGATGAGAGCCTTGATAGTGCTCCAGAATGGATTTTCAAGGCTATGGGAGAAGCCTACAACAATAACACCGCAAGACTGGCAATTTCTGCTGCAAATCCACTTCTATTATCCGAGCAAGATCCTGTTAGAGTTGCTAGAGCTGGAAAATCAATGTCTATGGCATCTAAACCGGCAATGGAACCAATTACGAATTTTGTTACAAACTGGAATATTGTTTCCTATCCAGGACTTGCTTGGGCCAAACAAGTATTTCCTGAAAAAGATGACAATGAGGCAGTTGCTTCTCTTGCAGAAGCAATATTCTCAATTTCAAGAGTTGATAATGAAGACCCTATATCCGCTTGGAAGGAGCATCAGCAGACTTTAACGACCAGACAAAATTGGATGAATGAACAAAATTTCCATTCACTACACTATACGGCACCTGGAACTGATTTAGTTCTTGGACTCGCTGATGGACATGCATGGAAGGGAGGAGCTAGCACTTCAAGGAATGGGATCACTTGCACACCAAATATACCTACTGAAGAAGTATTTACTACTCCTCATGCTGATCGTGTTAATGGCACAGTTAGAGCCTCCAAGCCATTAGTATACAGAGGTACCCTGATAGATGGAATAGAAGTTAGATTTGAAGAAGGAAAAATTGTCGAAGCTAAGGCAGATATTGGAGAAGAAGTTTTCTTGAAACTTATAGATACAGACGAAGGGGCAAGGAAATTAGGCGAAGTAGCTTTGGTACCTCATTCATCTCCAATCAGTTCTTCTGGCCTTCTATTCTACAATACACTTTACGATGAGAATGCATCATGCCATATTGCATTAGGTCAGTGTTATTCGAAATGTTTCAAAGGAGATATTGGCAATAATCCTGATTCTGTAGCGGCTGCAGGCGGGAATTCGTCAAATATTCATGTTGATTGGATGATCGGTTCTGGAGAACTTGATATTGATGGAATTACACAAGATGGTACTAGGATACCTGTAATGCGGAATGGCGAATGGGCTTACGAATGAAATTGTAATTATTATATTCGTCTGAGTTGTAATATCACAGACGGTATAGTATATGTGTAATCAAATTTTTCCCCGATTAAACGAATTGACTTAAGATTACTATCAAAGATCACTTGTTCGAAGTAAGAATCCACATTATGTAATGGCATACTTGCAATTAATTGTCCTTTCTTCGTTAACATTATTCCCGTTGCCACATAGGGTTTATACGAAGAATAAGAAATATATTCTTCTGTTAGATTAATATCTCCAAGATTTTCAAACATCTTTGAGAATTGAATACTGATACTATCCCAATCTGTAATATTATATTCCATATCCCCTGAATATTAATTTCTGTTAAAGATATTTTTATTCTAATTTTTCTAATCTAACCAGGAGGGAGACACATACCCCATTGTTGATAGTCAACATACCTACGCCCAAGGCCATGGATTTACTTCTAGTAGCCTCATTCACATTATTCATGTGTGCATTTGCAGGCATAGGATTAGCTAGTATGTGGGTCAAGGAAGATACAACCGATGATTATCTTGTAGCGGGACGAGGCATGCATCCAGCGTTAGCAGCTTTATCTGCAGTCAGTACTTGGAATTCAGGATATATGTTCATCGGTTTTATCGGATTTACATTCACTATGGGATATTCAATTATCTGGATTGGTTTAGGATCCATGATAGGACAAATTGTTGCTTGGATTTGGTTATATAAATTCATTCAACAATCAGCTAATGAGAGAGGTGTACGATCTCTATCTTCACTTGTTTCTGACGTTACAGGTTCTCCAGAAGCAAAACTTGCAGCAATGTTTTCTGTATTATTCCTCTCTGTATACGCTGCTGCACAACTAACCAGCGGAGGAAAAGCTCTCTATGTAATGCTAGGATGGTCTGAAGTAATAGGTATTCTAATCGGCTTTGTTCTAGTGGTTGCTTACTGCTATGCAGGAGGAATTCGCGCATCAATATGGACAGATGCAGCACAATCCAGTGTAATGATAATTGGTTCAAGTTTACTTTGTTATGTGGCCATGCAAGAAGTGGGAGGTTTATCCGGATTACACGATGGATTAGCATCCCAAAATGCAAATCTAACAAGCATTGTTCCTGCCGACCTAAACTTCGGAGTGAGCCTATGGATATTCGCTTTCTTTCTAGGTGGGTTAAGTGTTGCTGGGCAACCTCAAGTAGTTACCAGAGTAATGACTTTAGGGACAGATGAAGATAGAAAAACTGCTATGATTTGGTTCTTTGCTTGGCAAACACCTTTCCTATTACTAATGGTAATTATCGGTTTAGCAAGTCGAGTTGTTTTCAGTGGAGCTGACTTCGATCCAGAGTTAGGATTACCAATGTTAGCTATGGAAACATTAGGTCCATTTTGGGTTGGACTAATACTAGCATCTATTTTTGCAGCAACAATGTCAACAGCAGATAGTCAGGTTCTCGCCTGTACTGCTGCATTCACAGACGATATTATGCCGCAAATTAGCCAAGATCACAAGAAAACCAAAATAGTTACTCTAGTCATTGCAGCATTTGCTACTATGATTTCGATTTTTGGATTATATGTCCCTGGAGGGGATTCTGTTTTTGCCTTGGTTGTACTAGCAGTTTACGGACTTGGATCAATATTTGTACCAATACTGATTATTCGATGGGCCGGATATAGTCCAGACACAAATCATACTATGGCCATGATGACAACGGCTTTGATAACAGTTATATTATGGTCAATAAGTGGATTTGGAGATGATATTTTCCCTTCGGTTCCAGGTATGGGTGCAGCATTCATTACACACTTTTTGATGAATCAAATACGTAGTCCAGATTTATCACCATTGGGAAGATTTGTTCTACCTGATTTCAAAACTTTGGGAATTGGTGCCCTCATTATTCTGGCTCCGGTATCAATTGTTGAAGGAACATATGTCCTCAAAGGACCTGATTCCATGGAATCTGGTGGAGGAGCCTTAGGAGATTGGATGGTAGAAGCAAATTTTGGTAGTGAATTATTCGTAGATGGAGTTGAATATATCAATGATGGAGAAACTATCACAATTGAAATGCATACGGATTCAATAGACGATGCTGACGATCTAAATATTGTAGGCGCAACAGTCACACTAACTTACTCGGAAGATGAGACTAGTTCTGGACTAGGTTGTGCCGCTCCAGGGGCATCGAATCCAGATCCTGATACAATAACAGGAGCTTTGATTCACAATGAACATAATTCAACAGCAAGTGGACAAAATTCTGGAGGTGATATATCGTCACATCAAGTTAACGTGGAATGGTATAATACCTCAATGATAGGGAATGTTTCAGGATTATCTAAATCCGATATACATGAAGGATTGGATGTTGGTAATACTGGATCCGGAACATATTCTCTCGATATCAGTGTTATAGTAGATCAAGGTGGTGGAATTGGATGCGCGCATACTGATGATGGTGAAGAAGTCGAATATTTAGTTGAACTAATTACACTGGATTATTCTATTCTACCGGTTTAAATTATTATCTAAAGTCGTATATTAGGACCTTATTATTACTACGATTAAATCTATTGTATGAAGTCATCAATAGAAATACAGCCGGATAAAATAGATGAAAATATGATCAAGAATAGCAATAGTGATATGGATCGCATGTATATGTGATAATATGGATGTTTAAGAATCTAGGGTAACTCACTCCGATTAACAAAACATTCATCTCTGTATACTCTATGCAGATTTATGGACAACCAATGGTGGATTACCGGTTTGGATGAATCTACGGATGATTCTAAAGCAACTAAGTTATCCAATCCTATTCCTGACAATTTTGATTACTTATCATCTAGAAGGAATAACTTAGTAATGGTTGGAGAAGAATTTTTTTTAATAGACGAACATTTCAATCGTATTCGTAATATTTTCCTAGCACCAATTTTTATCCTTGCCATCTCGGTAATTATACCACCAGCAGCAGCGCTTTTACTCTTTTATCCAATCTACATCATATATTCTTTCCTGGTTTCAATGGACTTGAAGGGGAAACACTTAGCATTAGGGTTTCTGATGGGGAACTTACTATTTCTTCCTGCCATTATTAATATCATTCAGTGGAATCTTAATGCTATTGGAATTACATTTTTAATCCCTTTTTCATATGTTTTCTACCTATTATTCGCACTTGATTCCGACTCAATAGGTCATAAGAAGGCAGCCATTGGTATGTTCTATGGAATTATATTTGGAGCAATAATTTGTTTACCATTTTTTGGTATCGCAATTGCCTTTTCTGGTGAAGCCAGTTGGGGATAACAGTCTCGAAAAGAAGATTTTTCTGTATGGTTCCTATTCATTTTCGTTACTTCGTAATGCTACTCGGAGCTCGAGCTAATTATCGCGCTTGCCTCGATTTCCACCAGTAACCTATCATCAATTAAGGCGCCAATCTCTACTCCTGTTGAAACTGGCATTATTTCACCAAAGAATTTACCATGCACCTTTGCAACCTCCATCATGTACTCTCTGTCAGTAACAAAAATCCGAGTACGGACAACATCCGACATAGTACCTCCTGCCTGTTCTATAGCATGCTGAATTTTTTCAAGGACATACTGGGTTTGAGCTCCAACATCACCTTCGCCGAAGAAATTTCCATGCGCGTCCACGGCAGTAGTTCCGGCGACTTCAATGAATTGCCCGACTCTAACAGCACGGGAGTATCCGGCAATTGGTTCCCAAGGTGCACCCGATGAAATATTGATTCTCTCGTTCATTAATGAATCCTAACCCTAGATAGCGTATGACATTATCTATGAACTATGATTACTAAAATCCGGCACCAATGTCATAATGTGGACCACCTGAGCCACAAAACATATCTTGGAGAAGGCTCTCTTGGAAAATTCCTAGAGCTATAAATAAGAAGACAATGTGCAGAATACTCCATAGAAATACTCTTTTTGAGCTAAATTCTGTATCGAAGAATGATATTAATAATATAACTCCATTAGCAAAAACCGCTAAGAAACTAATCCAAAATGATGTCACACCTAAGACCTCGAAGATATTATCATTATCACATCCATCAGGACCGAAAAATAATCCAATCTCTGCCAGAACGCCCCCTCCGAATGCCATGGAAATCAGAATCATACAAAATCTGAAGTGACTTATATTCGATTCCGAAAAACCAATTTGTGCTTTGATGAAACCTCTATCCATGTCTTTGCCAACCTTTTCGTTCTCAGAACAATATATGCTCCCAACCCCAGAAGCCCCCCATCGTGAATATGAAGAACATGAAAAATCCAATTATTGTTCCTAAAGCTAAACCTTTTGATAAATCTCTCTCATGATTTCCTTGGTCCTCCCTCTCCCTCCAAGCGTGTCGGAGCAGATGAAATGTAAGAAAAAGGGCTGCAAATTTAGGTAGATGATAGTAACCTGGGGGCTGCGGGCAACTATTCGTGAAAGGATCGAAGCAGGCATTTTGCACCTCATTGAAATATGAAATAATCGAAAGGGGAATGTAAAGCATCAGAGAAATAGATATCCCCTTTATCATGGCTCTCCATTTTTCCATGATTACAGGAATGGGGAGTCCTACTTTAGATGTACCTAATTAACATAGAAAATGGGTGCTAACTTTTGAGTATAAAGAATCCAATTATGATACCAAGAAATACCAACTCTAATGTTTCATGAGTACTAGACCAATAGAAAAATTCTAACCAAGATTCATCGAATCCTATATTTCTTCTTTCTTCTTCAAAGTCAGAAAATCTAGAAAAAAGATTTATTGTAGACAGTAGGATAATAAAAATTCCAGAACCAACTCTTATTTTCTTTGATTTAATATTGCTAGTGAATTTTAAACCTGAGAAAAGCAATATAGAAAAAATCGTTGTAGTATACAATACCCAACTAATAATATCATTGAAATCTCCTCCATATTCAAAATAATCAATAATATCTCTAAATTCTCCGTAAGCTAATATTATTGTCGGAAGAAGTAATAAGAGGCAAAATACTCCAAAAAAGTACTCTAATGAGTATTTCGATTCATTAAATGAAGTTAACAGTTTTTCATCATCCATGTCCATGGTAAAGGATACGTTATATGGCACACTTTAGAGATTATTCACAAAGGTATTTCCATTAACCGGCGGACTCCACATCATTCAAAAGACCAAAGTTTCTCATGGTCTGTTTTTCCAAAACCCTCTGGAACGCCCCATTTTTTGATATAGAAATGAATAGGAACAGTACCATTTCCCCTATCTACGGCATAGTTTTCATCGAAAATCTCCTCTACGATTGGTGCTGGTCCATTATACGTCAAATACCAATCTTCAGGGACATCTGGACCACTCTCAGTCCCATCTGGCCCAATCCAGTTATTTTTGGATACTAATTCCTGATCACTATTATTATTTTCAGAATCCAATAATCCTTCTTCGTCCTTTATCTTCATATGAACCCCCAATGCTATATTTTTATTTTCAGATGATTGTATATGAAAACCAATCTTCCACAAAATTAGACACGCTAATATTATTGATAGGCCAAACCCAATAACCTCAAGAATCCAAACTGCTTCAATCCAAACCCCATCCCATCCTTTAATCATTAATGATTCATGGGGATTTTTACTATCAACAAAAATATCTATTTCTTTCCCCGTAGGAAAATCTCCACTCAAACCTGATTCCATCCTTGAAATGAATGTATATCTACTACCAGAATATGATACATTTTCATATTCATAGATATATTCCACATGTGTCCAGTAGTCTGTCGAACAATTACCCTCCGCATCACAATAAGTTTCTTGACGTTCATCTGCAAAATCCACTGTAGCTTTAGTTTCAACCCAATCGTTGGTACCGATTTGTTCTATAATAGATGGTAGTGCAAACAAAGATGCAAATAAAATGAATATAAATACGGGAAATAGTGGAAGAATTAGTCCTTTGAAAAAGCCTCTGAATCCAATATATGGTATAACAGGTGGATCATTAATTAATTCCTTAATTGCTTTAATAATATCATCACTTGATTTAAAATCATCAGGATTTTTAGAAAATAATGTTAGATACACGAACATTATCATGGAACTTACAAATGATAAAGAAATAAGGATTATTATTGCTTCTACCATAAAAATTCCCACCGTCTATGAAACGCATAAGTGTCTACAAACTTAGAGTTTTACGTGTAAATAAATGGATTTTTGCTTGAGTCCAATAGTTTGTTGAGAAAGAACTTAATTTTCCATCCAAGCTTCTATTTCTTTACTTGCAAGTATCAAGGTTGGAGCCCATAAACCCACAAATATACCTAACATTTCATCTTCACCGACGAAGTAGAGGTACAATGACCCCAATACTGATGCCATACTTGCCATTAATCCAATTTTTGCTAACTGTCCACTCATTCTAATCTCCAATATGTCCTAATGTATGAAGGTATAATATATTTCCTGGAATCTTATTGAAATTCCTTTGATAAATTAGTGATTAATATTATCTCAAATAATTTCAGGCTGACAAGAATCCAATAATGAATTCATATATCAACTATTGGACAATGAGAATTCTACAAGTCTAAGTATTCACTAATGACGGATAGTACATGGCAATACTAACTGCTGGCGAGAAATTGGACGATAATGGTAAACCTATCCCTGGAACTGGATTTGAATATGAAAGCGATGGGCATGTCGCAGAACTGTTATCGCAGACAGTAGGCCCGATAGTCTCTCAACCGATAACTGGTGAATGGATTATCACTCTAGTAGATGGTAAAGAAAATAATGGTGAGTTTGGAAGAGCACTTGTGATCTTCTCTCCCGGAAATTTGGGTCCACCAGAACATTATCATCCGAATTATGTTGAAAAATTTGAGATAATATCTGGCGAATTTATCTTTTTAGTGGATGGTAAAGAACAAAGAGCGGGGCCTGGTGATAAACTGACTGTGGAAAAAGGAGTTCGTCATGGTTGGCGTTGTGTTGGGGAAGATTATGGAATAGTTATTGGTGAAGCATGGCCATTAGCTCGGATTGCAGAGGTCGTATCCACTTTATTCGGAATGGCCCATGAGGGAAAGCTTACTTCGAAAGGACAGCCTAAATTTTTACATGCTATGCTAATAGGGCGAGAGTATTCTGACGATACTGTATTTACTTCTCCACCTCCATTTATTTTATCAATTATGACAACTGTGTTCGCTCCATTGGCTAGGCTATTAGGATACAAGGCTACAGAACCTCGATATCTGGAGGAGGAGTTCTGGGAAAAACATGTTAATCAACTCGCCAAATAATTCAAATTAAGCGATATACGTATTACGGCGTATTCGCTACCCCTGCATACCCGTCTTAACAGAAGAATCCTTATTCAATTGAAGACGGGGAAATATTCAAAGTAATTATTGAATGAATGGTTCCTATGGTGTGGGGGCTTGGGTTTAACTTACGATGGTGGTGGGTGGAGGATTATGCTAGAAAGCTTCCAGTTAAAAAGAGGAAAAGGATTGGAATAATTTTGTTATCGGTGGGGGTCATTCTGAGCATCATTGGAATGGTACCGATGTACCTTTTCCAAGATGAAGGATCTGGGCTTGGAGGAATAGGATTGATTGGTTTGTTCTTAACATTGCTTCCCATTGCGATAACCATGATATTTTTGTCAATTGCATTTTTTAGAAAATTTGAAGATGGAGGATGGTTAGAAGATGCTTTGTTTAATTGGTCATTTTGGATTCCAGAAGGTGGCTATGTAACTGAGGTCGAAGAAAATATGAAACAACAAATTGATTGCTCATCCTGTAATCAAAAGTTAAACGTCCCTTTTAGTTATTCAGGGAGGGTTTCTTGCCCTGCTTGTGGCATTAATATGGAACTAGAAGAAGGGATAATACAAGCAGATGGAGAGCCATCTATCCAATCCTAATCGGAAGGGTACCGTTCTAACAGGAATTTACGAGTAGGAATAATCGTGCCGCAGGGAAAAGAGTTGTAAACTCCTAACAATTAGGAAATGTTGTGATTGAAAGGTTATTCTTCCATATGTTTGAGGTAATATTTGAGACCATCATAGAATTGATACCCCCAAAGATTCGGAAAGTAATCGGAATTATTCTGATTATT
>PADF01000068.1 GCA_002702945.1 Methanobacteriota archaeon | reverse complement strand
TTCTTGGTCCAACTTATACTTTCCATCTGGTGTTTCCATTTCTCCAAGCAAATCATGGATAAATCCAACAAAGTATTCCTCTAATTCGGTTTGTGCCTCTTGTGAAAGATTATTATTTTCACCAACTTCAGATGAAATCAAAGCACCTAATGCTTCTTCTTGATTTATTCCAACTGCAAGGTCTAATTCAGAATCATGGTTGATATTATCATTATTATTATTCCATTCAACTCCATAAGCAGTGCCATGAAATAGACTTTGTCTCGGCCATTTATCACCAATTAAATCTACAGCAGGACGATCAAATAATTCATAATTTAATTTGTTAGAATCAACTATATTATGCAATTTAGATTCTGATGCTTTAGAATCTAAATTTTTCAAACCACTAGTATCTGGTTTTTGCCTTTTCTCAGCTTTCTTGTCCTTACCAAAGCCAAAGATTTTCATTTTGACAGACCTCCAAAAGTATGACCAATGTTGAAAAATATATTCGGATCATCATCTACGTCTTGTCGTTTGACACCCCATTTTAGTTCATTTTTAATGTAATCGAACCAAGTTTCTTCAGCTGTATTTTCATCCATGTAAGCAGGATCATTGTCTTTATTGGTATACCAGCCACATACCATGTAATCAAATGGTCCATTTTCCCCCGGACCAGGGACGTCATGGAATCCAAAACGCTGTTTTGAATTATCATAAGTAGCAGTCCAATAGAAATCTCCTTGATTAGGGCCAATAGCGGTTAACTCATCTATATTTGAATTTCTTGTAGTATGATTATAAGAAGCAAGAGTGGAAACTTCTAATGTTACTGAATCAACTACCCATGCCTTAAAATTGGATTTATTTTCAATTCTAACAATAAGCCACAAATCTGGAAGTTGTTTGAATTTCAATGTGTCATTTAGGTTTCCTTCAGGTTGATCTTCAACAGTAAATTCAACTCTATTTTCTACTGCTTCTTTGTAAGTAATTGGATGACTGAAACCCTCATCACATGGGATGAATTCTTCAGGAACTAAATCATCGGGATTTTGATATTCGAAATTATCTAGAATGGATTGACTAGTTTGTTTTAGTTCACCATCTAATAGCGCATTAGGAAGTGTCCAAAATAGATGAATTCCAGTTTTCAATCCAGTGGTTTGAGGATTGGATGAAGTATAGTCAAATGCCTCAGGTATTCCCCAATATTCTTCGTTATCAGAATTCACTTTACTTTCTCTAAAATCTGTCTTTAATTCTGCTCTTTGTGAATGAAGTTTGATGGTTTTTTCCTTGAGGTCTGGTTTATCAATATTTTTGAGTGCAGGATTTCGATCAGCTTTACTTTTGTCACCCTTAATGCCCATTTCCATACTTGGGACAACTAGTGCTTGTACATTGATGGGTACCAGTAAATGTCTATCTCTAGGAATTAAAGCACTAATATTATCCAAATTTTCAGGTTTAATAGATTCAATATTCTCTTTTATTCCTAGGTCAGTTTGGTCAATAATTGATTTCGCTAGTGCATCTCTAAATTCAATGGTTTCTTGTTCAACAGGTGATTTTTCATTTAAATCTAATTTGACTTCATCAACTTTCCACATTGATTTATTGGAATCATCTAATTGGGTCTTCATTTGTGTCTTTTGTAAATTTTGTTCATCCATTTGAATTTTATTAGCATTAGAACTACTTTTTGCGACTTTAGATGATCTTCGTTTTTTCATTACTGACCACCTCCGCTATTTTTTCTTTCCACTTTATTCCCGATGTGTTCAACAAATGATTCATCAATAGTTATTGAGTTAGTATTGACTCTAGAAGGACGTTTTGCATCTGAGTCAGAATCTGTACGAACAAACTGAGTTACAGAATCATACTGGAAGTCTTGCTGATATGGGAATTGCATTAATTGTGTAGCAACTAAACCACCTTTACTCAATCCTCCCGTCCAACCATCAACTTCTAGTAAATCAGAAATTTTCAAAACTGATGTATCATTAGTACCACTTCTAATACTCACTGGAATAGTTTTATTTTGGTCTTGAATGCCATTTATATCCTTAAAATCGGCTTCGAATTTCCATATACCTTCGCTATCAATTTCCTTTCCAGGAGAATTGTCGACTCCTAAGCGAATTCCTTCACTTGGTTCTTTAATTCGAAGATGGCTAGGAATTCCATTAAAAAGACAAAGCATAATACTTTCAGACAGTCTTACTTGCCTCAAAGTATCAAGGAGATATTCATCATCATAACCCTTATGATCTTCATTATTAACAAATTGTGGTGCATGATAAGCAGTTATTTCTATCCCTGGATAATCTCTAACTATTGATGAGCGTAATAAGAATCCAGTGACACTTCCTCCCATTTCATACTTGATTCCAGAGAAAATCTGACCCATTACAGTAAATTTATCTGCCATTTTTAATCCTCGAGTTTTTTCAAAGTCAACCCCTTTCACCTTACTATAAGCAGCGATAGAGCGCCTATATGGGTTAGCAGTAATCTCTCTTTCATTCAATTGGCTCATCAATTTTTGATATAATTCTTCACGCTTTTCAACTTCGGTTGCAGCGAGTGCTCCCCTTGAGTCGATTATTCCTACACTCAATGCACCATCAACTAAAGCATCTAACCAATTTCGATCAACATGGAAGAATCTTATCGAGTCATTAGGTAACATTCCTTCACTTGGAACGATATAAGGAAATGGAACTCCTTCTAATAATCTTAAACGAGACAACCATGATACAACTGAACCCCACGCCATTTCTTCGCTATCTTCAAAATGTAAATATTTCATATTCAAGAAATCACTCATAATGGTGATATCTGAATATCCCACATTTTTATAAATCATCTTTCCGACCTCCCGTAATCTATTTGATTAAGCAAATCGGTTGAAACAAGCGTATCATCGACGAGAGGTAACTCTTGATTTAGCCTAACATCGTCAAGTTCCGTACCATTACCCGGGTTAACAATGTCATCTTCAAATTGAATTGAATCTTCCATTATTACTCTTTCAGCGACTAGTTCTCTAAACTTTTCAGATGCTTGAGAGATTACACTAGCCTGTAATAAATTCTTGATTGACTCATTGGCTAATTGTTCATTTGAAAATTCTTTGGTTAGTGCGGAAGATGCTATTGTTGCTTCACGATAATTCTTCATTGCTTCTTTCTTATTCCAAAGCCTTCTCCATCTAGACATAGATGAAATAAACTGAGGGTCACTCATTGCTAAAAGACGGCCCAACTCAAATGCGGCGGAGTGATGAATCACATCGAAACCGGTTGAAGGCTCAATCCCTCTAGCGTCATCAGAATTCTCATATGGTTTTGTTTTTGGTTGGTGAGTTGTCGGTACTGCAATACAAGGACCTCTATACAAACATGGTCTAGTAATACCATCATCTTCTACTATGTCTGTCAATAAGTAAGAATTAGCAGAAATATCAGGATCCATATCATTACCTAATAATGCCGGTTCATAGTAAGAATCTTCTTGCTTTTTCTCTTTAGCAAAATCATATACAGAACCTAATTCTCCAGCCTCAGACAAGTTTTCTTCCTTTTTTCTAAAGCGAATATTCTTAATTTTTGATTCAAAATCTCCACCGTCACCGGTCTTGAATTTCCAGTAGTCAAGAACTAGAAGTTTGACCTTACGGCTAATTTGTCCTTTTACTGGACGAGCATCTTTTCCTGAGTGACTATTGGATTGTACTCTTAATTTTGAAGATGATTTGGTGGTACCTTTCTTAGAAGCTTTCTTTACTCCAGATAACCTATCAACTACTTCCATTTTACTTTTAGTTACAGGTGGCTTTGTCAAATATTGAATTTGATTTTCATTAGGTAGCTCATTTAATGAACCTTCAAGTGAAACCAATAAAGCATGATATTTTTCATTAGGTTCTGATGGAATACGGTTTGACAAAATTACTGAGAAAAGCCCATCTTCATCGTTTCCACATAATTCTTTATCCCTAGGATTGACTTGAAGGCTATGAGCCAAAAGTTCGACTTCATCTGTAGTAGGCGCTATTAATTTTAGCAAACTAGATGGAATTTCTAAAAGTTTAACCGGTACCGATTCTGAAGCAGCATCAATTTCAGTCGATTCAGCAACAGGATAGTAATCACAAGAATTGAACTCATCTTCTCGAAGTAAGAGTAAAGACATCCAAGGTAAGTCTTTATTTTGTTCATCTACGATTCTCTCCCAAGGAAGAGTTTTACTTTGAAAAACAATTTTCGGTAATGTTAGATCTAATTTCACATTTTGCTCATTTTTAGGTGGAAATCTAGAATGAACTGTTAATGGATCAATCGACCATCTTGAACCATTTACAGTAAAGAACTTATCAAGTTGTTCAGAAGAATTCATGCCCGTTTCATTATTATCTACAATTTGTGGGAAAGTTTGCATCATTCTCATTTTGTAGTCTCCTTGACTCAATGGTGGTCTTATAGAATCAAAAAATCGAATCTCTCCGACTGGTGGCGGTTGTGGAATAGGGTCTTGCGCCATCAACGTTTCCTCCTTCTAGTCTTTCTTACCGGCTTAGTATTATTATTTTCTAAATTTTTTGAATCTACTTGGCGAAGAGATTCCACTTGATTCATTTTTATGTCACTCTGTTCAGGGTTCTTAACAATATTAGGTTTCCAGTAAGGTGCTCTGTTGAGGACTTTAGCCTTGACTTCAATTTTTATAACAGCATCAGAAGATAATCCCGCTTTATCAGAAACCCTAACTTGACAATGATTAATTCCAGAATCATCATTACTTGGAGTGCCGATTAATTGACCATCAGCATTCAGTTTAATCCACTTGGGTCCTGAAATCAATTTGAATGACATAACATCATCTTGGTCATCATCACCAGCGAATTTAGATATGTCAAATTGATATTCAACAGTAGCATTAGCCATAGGAGCATCGATTTGGGGTAAATCAGTTTGATAAGTTATTGGTTTTTCTTTAGGTTTGGATTTTTGTTGAACTTTGAGTTGTTTAAGATTTGAAGCACCGGATGTCAGTTTCCAATCCTCAGGAACAATTTGAATTTCTTCAGTAGTATCTTCTACTTCATGACTCCAAATTATATTCGAGGCGCCATAATTAGAGATAGGACCATCATCAACCAATTTTGCCCATGAACTTGACTGTAATAATTCAGATATAACATTGGAATTTTCTTGATATGCAATTGCTGAATTAATGTCTGTGGTCTCATCAGTGATGATATCGATTATAGCAGGACCTTCAATATCAGGGACAGAATTTACCGACCAGATGTATGCTATACCATCGCTACGCTTGATAACTTGAGGCTCATTATTTGATGTGATTCCCTCGATTCCGATTTTTACTTGTGGTGCTTTTTCAGGAAGTGTTTTGACAACTAGAACAAAGGTTCTAATTTTTGAGGTACAGTAGAATCTTAGATTATCAATTTTTGATAGAACTTCTCCTGCATGGAAAACAGACACAGCATCCATCACTTTAGAAGAAGCGGATTCATTTGCTTGCAAATATACTCCTCTACCAAGATAGCGGAAATATCCAATTTGCTGAATTTTTGAAAGTCTTTGGAAACCGATTGCTGAAAGGTTACCGTTTGGGTAGTTTGTGGTTATTGAACCAGAGCCAATATCAGAATTACTACTTACTATATCCTCTCCACCAAGTCCTTCAATGGTAAACATACTGGTTTCTGTCGGTATCTCGATTTCATAATTCTCATCCGTAGGGGGGATTTCAATATCTTGGACGATACTACCAGCGCCTCTGTTAAATGTGATTCTAACTGCTTGAGTTCCATTGATAATAAGTTTAGGAGCATTTTCAAATTTATTTGGATTATAGTTTTCTGAAAGTCTCCAAACTTGTCTAGTTCCTGCCTCAATGATTGTACCTTTGTTCAATATCTGTTTAGAACGCTTATTTCGAATTGATTTATTACCAAAACCAGTGCCTAGAGCGGGTTTCTTAGGTCTAAGTTTTGTTTCTAATTTATCCTTTATTGGAGACTCTATTTCTTTCCATTGTAGACCTTCAGTAGCTCTCAATCCAACATTTATCCGAGGAATATTTTCTTGGTTTGGCTGCATTTTTACAGATGTCAATTTCGTTGAGGGCATAATATTTTGACTTGCAGTTCCAGTAGAGGAAATATTAAGCAGATGGGGACTAATTGGCTTAGAAATGTCTCTTGAAATTGCTTTATCATCAATTTCAACAGATGAAATAATAGATTGAGGATTTGCAATACCTCTGCCACCTTCGATTGTAACTATACGTGGCGGAGACCTTCTTCGAAGAATTCGCTTGTGTCGGTTATTAATCAAATTCTACCCCCCATGTTAACTTGTTCAAATTGTTGATTTTCCATAGTTGTAGCATGATTATTCATTTGTGCATGATTATTCATTCGTGCAGGATTTTGAGTCATTTTTGCTCTACTGGTTAGAACATCCTTGTTGTGTTGTAAAACTTCAGGGTTAGCAAGTATCGATAATATGTCATCTGTGTTAACAGGATTGGTGTATCTGTCTTTCATTATATCTAGCTTTTCAACTGTAATAAAATCATGATCTGGTTCAAATTCTTTCATCTCGATGTTGGGCATTCCACCATCTATGAATCTGATAAATGGTAAATTATGTATAAATCTAGATTCAGTAACTTGATCAAACAGCATTGTATTTTGCCAACCATCAGGTTTGGATATAGCCCTAAATAATGTTGAAGAACCACTTAGTAAATTTGGTTGTCTTTGTCCAGGAGAAGTAATTGGTTCAGGTCTTTGGTCACCATCTAATTTACATCTCCAAATTGTTTCAGGGAAATTACTTGTTTGTCTAATTTTAGAAATACCATCTGTGTAAACCTCACCAGCATCTCCATCTACTTTTGTAATAACCACACTGAAACTAGAAATAATTCCACTATCAATTCCACATGGTGCCATCTGTATTTCATCTAAAATACCTGTATTTTCAGTTCTCCATCCTGAATATATCTCATCCGCTGGCGTATTTCCTCCTACTTTTACAGAATTAGAACTTGCAGGGAAAATATGGTTTTGAACCAATTCAAATTCTGGTAATACAAGCCATGGATTTGATTGAGTTCCTTTACGTTCTTCTCCATCTTCGCTTCGAATTAGTCCATTTGGAACCTGTGCGTTGAAACAACGTTGACCGAAATCTGAAGATAGTGATGTACCCGATTCACCTTCAGGTAGTTGCAATACATGCTTATTTACAAATTCGCTAAATGGGATTTTCCTGAATGCTTGGCCACCACTTGGTCCAAATTTAACAGTAAAGGAGATGAAGCACAACTTTATTCTCGCTTTACCTCTCATTTTTGGTCCTTCAATTTCCAAATCTGCACCTAGTGAACCCTTTAGAGTTCCTAGCCAGGTCTTCAAGCGAACTGAAACTCCGATATACACGTCGAAACTATAGTAAAATGGATCAAAGACCACTAGGATATTTGTTCCAGCCTTAAATGAAGCACTAAGGCTACCTGCTTTGAATGAAGCCTCGAAATTACCGCCAAGCATTACTGCAGAAGTACAGATTGTAAAGTAAGCACCTCCTTTGATGGTTAACTTAGAAATTGGCTTCCAATTAAATCCTAAACGAGGAACTTCAGGGTAATATGATGGGGCTTTGAATTTTGGATGATAACCACCCATAGAAAGTAAAAATTCACCTTTACTCATCCAACTAACCAGTGCGAATCCACCAGTTAATCGACAATTTTTATCAAAAAGATATGAAGCATCAGTCAATTGAGCTTCGACCCAGAGAAGTTTCTGCTGTGAGTCATAATATGCTAAGAATGCTAGTTCGATATATCCAATTCCAAATTCTTTAGTTGGTAGTGACATTGAAGACATACCTAGAATTCCAACAGTAAAACCATCAGAAATTTTGATGAATAATACCGCTTTAGTTTCAAGCACTTGGTAGGTGGTAAATTTAACTCCAACAGCGAACCATAAACTTCCTCGTTTAGCAGGTAGTGCTCCTCTAATTGATTCAAGAGCACCCATTGGATCATCTCCAAATCCAGACAATGCTCTCATAAATGGGCTATCAGGAACATGCGTGACATTAGGTAGGACCAAATCACGATTTAATCCTAAACCACCGGCTAGTCCGGTGACAAAGAATTCCGGTATACCTCCAATTGGATAATCAATAGCTGCAATGACAAAGCATGTTACATAAGAATCGCCTTCTGTAACTGGTACTCTTCCAAAGGCGCCAATAGCGGAAATTGCCATTGCATCAGTGCTGATTGTACAGAGTCCTTGATACTCAACATATTCATTGGTTCCATCACTCAAATGAGTCTTTCTCAAAGCACCTGCAATTTCAAACGCAGGTCCAGAGTAAGAGATAGCACACCCAGCCATATCATATTTCCAACTAGATACATTAGTAATATCCAGAAGTGGAATAGATACAGATAAATCATCAACTTGCGCAAGGAAACCAGCAATTTCTGCTTCTCCATCAATTAGTATCGACAGTCTGTGCTCATCCTCATCTTCATCTTCAGACTCATATTTGACTCCAATTTGTGCAATTTTTACAGGACCGAATTGCTTGTTTATTGGGAACCAATACTCGACTTCACCCTTCAAACTCGCTCCAAAATCAACATCGGTAGATGAATGTAATTTATTTGCCCAAATAGCAATATCAAACATTGGTTTAACTGCATCGCCACCTTCACCACCATCTAAAACTCCAGCGGCTAAGCCATTGCCTCCATCATTTTCTCCATTACCTCCAAGAGATAGTCCGAAATCATCTAGATCTAATCTAAAACTCAAATCTGCCGTTGTGCCCCCATTGAAAGTTAAATCAACACACGTAGTTAGTGAAACTGTATTGAGTAAAATAAATCCATCTAACATCGGTTTCTTATCTTGTTTTTCAAGAAGTATGGTAAAGTGCCCAAATTCTAAACTAAAGTACTGTTCAAATGGTTGAGTGGTGGATGAATCAAATTTGAGTAATTGTAAGGTAATCCCTGAGGAATAATCTCCTTCAGTCTTAGTGCACCAGAATTCATTGTATGATTCATCATCTAAATCTTGAGTAAAGATTCTCATTTTCATTGAACCCAAATTAATTTCTATATCTTCTGAAAAGTCTATATTAACTCCGAAAATATATTCACTTCCATCATGTTGGACATTGAGAGATATTGTGAATTCTGAATCTTTAATTTTACCTTTGAAGATAGGTAATTTGTTTTCCGAAATTTCGGTAGCCATATCTATCGCAAAGGCAACTAAGCGGTCAACAATCCCTCTTAGAAGAACATCAAATACATTGGTTGCACCACTAGGATAAAGGAATGCTCCATTAGGTTTGTAATGGCCGACTATAT
>PADF01000002.1 GCA_002702945.1 Methanobacteriota archaeon | reverse complement strand
GAGTTCTCTGGAATCTGGATTTGGAGACACAACCATTCTTTCAACGGACTATGTAAGTTCAATAACCAATGATGGGATAACAATTCCTTGTTCTTCAAGTCCTTCCGATGACTCTGTCTATTCTTCTGAAGGTCAAACTGTCAATAACGCCTTTTATCCTCCAATATGCATCTCTTCTTCATTAGATATCACGCTTACAGAAAGCGCATTTAATCTTAATTCCACATCAAGTTTTGATTTGGAAAGAACCTACCAAGGGCTACTTGTAATGGGTGCAGAAATAACTACTGATTTTTCATTACTAACTCTACCTGGTCACCAAGGTAATTATTCATTCTCACCTCCTGATTATGCTAATATTAAGGCTGTAGACCCTAGCGGAGATATCTCCTTGCGATTTGGCCCTCCTTCTTATTTTGCTGGTGAATGGGACGTCGACCATAGAGCAGCACCTGTAGGTGCAAGTGACTTAGAAACCCCGATTTCTGTCACAATTGTAAATCAAAATAGAACCTCAACTAATACAGTTAGTATTGATAATTCTAGCAAGGCAATCGATTTGAGTATAAAGTTAGATTTAACCGATGAATCTGCTGCAACCTTAGATTTTATAGTTGAGATGGCTTACTTAGATGAATCGATTATGAATGAGTGGAATATCTCATTACTTAGCGTAACTGAAAAAGCGACTTTACCCGTTGTTACTTCTGATGGAATAAGATTGGCATATCATAATGGTCTAGTTGATCTAACCGAATTTACTTCACAATTTCCTGTAGAATCAATCGCTGATGGTATTTCATCGACAGTTGGTGGAATTGAACAGATTCAGATGAATGAAATGTATTGGGTATCTGATGGTTTATCAGACGGATTAGGAACTCCAGGGGGTCTAAATTACTCACATTCAACAGGATGCTCTGAAACTGTAGATCCAGGTTTCGTTATACATTATTGTGTAGAGGGTCCTTCTGCTATGACTGAAGATTATCCCGTATTCCTCAGAACTACCAGTCAACCATTCTCAATGCGATTAATCGATATCCTAAAGGAAAATAACGGGGATGATAACATCGCTAAGTTCCTAGATGTCATCACAGAAAATGATTTTAGAAGTGTATTAAACAGTGGACTATCCATTGAAACCGCATTATCTTCAGAATATTTAGCAGGTATTATTCCACCAAATCTACCTCCTTCAGAATTAACTTTGGAGATTGTACTTCCAGCATGGGTTAGAACTATCGACGGGCAAAATAGTATTATTTTGACACATAGTTTGGATAATAATTCGGATTCCGAAATTTCTTTTGCAGGTACTGAACCTTATGATTGGAGAAATGAAATTAAGAATTCAGATGGTCAAGTAGTATGTACTACTTTGGAGCGTACTTGTATTACAAGTTCGATTGATTTTGATGTTTCAGCATTGAGAATAAATGAATGGAGCCAATCAGTTTCTCTGGATTTTGCTTTGGAAGCAGAAGTTTCAATTCATAGAATTACTGTTCCGCTTGATAGATTAAATCAATCCGGTTCAACTCAAGTTCATATGGAAGCACTTCCTTCTGATTTAATCAGATTAGGCCTAGATATTGCTAGTAGAATGGCAGAACCTCATGAATTTGATGGTCCAGAAAGCATCTGTACTGGTCCTGTTGATGAAGATTTGGAAGTTTGTGATGAAGACCTATCATTTAGTTTCACTGAGCAAGGACTTACCGATTTCTCAAAGGACATAGGAGATATTTTAACAGATTTAATTCATCAAACTGGAGAAAAAATACCCGAACAAGATGACTCTCCTTTTACAGAAGTCGATTTAAGTGGCTTCAAGATAAAAACCTCAGTCGATGGTTTGGGATCTCCTGATTTGAGTATAGGGGATGATGAGCCAATTACTCTTAGTGTTAAGATTCCAGAAGTAGAGTTTAAACTGGATATTGATGGCAATATTGGAGAAATGATTAATGGTGAAATGGACAGTCTTGAAGTGTCCTTTTTGGCTAATGCCATGAGAAGCTATTTCCTTAATCCGATGGTTAATGTTGCTGAAGCAATGGGGTCTAGCCTTTCTAACAGCTTAGTTTCCGGACAAGGCCTTACTTATCCTGAACCCGAACAAGGTGAGTTGAGTTATACATTTTCAGGAAATACTTCTGTAAACGAAGAATTTGAAGCTAAGATAAGTGGCCCAATGTCAATTACTTTGCCGAGAGGAATAACTCTCAAAGATGCAACTTCGACTTCCGGAAATCTAGAAATTAAGGAAGTGGATGGTAGACAGAAAATTACCTACACCGTGCCGAATGGTGAATTTGAAGATACTATTACCTTTAGAATTGAAGTTTCTTGGGTTTATTTGATTACTCAGTTTTGGGTTTATCCAACATTTGTCGTATTACTGATTTTCTTAATGGTTAGAAGAAGAATTCGAAAGCGAAGAAAGAAGAAGCAAAGAAGACAGATAAAATCGGCTCAAGCGAGTAAAGTTGGTATTGGAGACAATGAATTTTCAGATTTACAAGGATTCCATAGTGGTGGAATGCATGGTGATTTAGAACAGTTCAAAGATTTCTCAAATGATTAAAATCAGTTCAAGGATTGATTGATTGAAAAATTCTTTCGGCTAAAGAATTTCCAATTCCAGGGACTGTCTGTAGATCTTTGATACTGGCATGTTCCACTCCTTTTCTACCTCCAAAGTGGCGCAATAAAGTCTGCATTTTTTTAGCACCCAATCCCAATACCTCTTGCAATGGGTCATTGATTTTATTTCGATTCCTTTGTTTTCTGTGAAATGAATTAACAAACCTATGCGCTTCATCTCTAGCATGTACTAGAACTCTACCTTTTCTATCAAGAATAATAGGTTCTTTTTCTAATCTGAATATTGTCTCTTCCTTCTTGGCTATCGCTGCGAGATTAATTTGGTCATGCAAGTCATTATCTTTCAATAAACGATAGATGGTATTTAGGTGCGTTTCACCTCCATCCAAAAGAAGTAAATCTGGCCATTCATCTTGCCGCTTGAACCAACGTTCCACAACTTCGCTCATCATTCTCAAATCATCTATTGCTTCTCCCTTTACAGTATATCTACGGTATTCTTTCTTCTCGGGCCTACCATTGCGGAAAGAAACGCTTGCTCCAACTCTGTTTTCTCCAATTAATTGGGCCATATCAAAGCATACAATATGATTCAATTTCTCCATCTCTAAGACTTCAGCCCCATCATTTGCAGCTTTTTGTTCAAGTGAGCCACTAGCCTTATCAATGAATTTTGACAATTGTGCTTCCGCATTTTGGGTTGCCAAATTCTGTAACGTGACTAAATCTCCTCGAGATGGTGTTCTAACTTCAACTATTGATTGTCTGCGTCCATTCAACCATTCTTTTGCTCCATCAAACAGTGGAGTAGGAGTCAATAATAGTCTTGGAGGACATCGATTTTGATAGTGTGAAGAAATGAACATTGAAACAGTTTCACCGATATCTCCACGATGAATAATCGGCCATGCCTCTTGACCTTTTACAACGCCTTCATCAGCATGAAGAACAACTATTGCTGCCAAATCCCCTTTTGACGCTATACCTATTGCATCACAATCACGGTAAACTTTACTTGAAACTACATGTTGACTAGTTGTAACTCTAACTGCACGAATTAAATCACGTTGCTTAGCAGCCTTTTCATATTCTAAATCAGATGAGTATTGGTCCATTTTTTCTGTTAATTTTTCAATTAATGTACCGGCTTTTCCATTCAAAACTTCAGTTACCACATTTACGATTGTATCATATCCATCGGGATCCAAGCAAGGGCCTCTGCACAGGCCGATGTGCATTGCCAAGCATCCATCTTTTCCTCTACAATCTTTATCTCTAATACCGAATTGTTTTCTTAATAATTGCATAACCTGTTTAGCAGCATTTGCATTTGGAAAAGGACCCCATTTGTGTATACTTTTGGGAGGGTGTCTGGTATACATGATTCTTGGATATTCCTCATCAGTCAGTATAATGTAAGGATATGATTTATCATCTTTTAATCTTGAATTAAATCTAGGTTTATGTTCTTTAATCAATTGTCTTTCGAGGATTAATGCCTCTTTGGGCGATGTAGTAACTATATATTCAATCTCATCAGATTTAGCTACTAGTTCAGTAATCATTTTTCTATCTGGATTTGATGAAAAATAAGATCTAACTCTTTCATTAATTCTTGTCGCTTTACCGACATACAAAACTCTACCTTGCTCTGTTTTAAATAAATATACACCGGCTTTTTTTGGAAATGACTTAGCGTCATACATCACCGGCATAACAATCCGTTATCGGCGATACACAAAAGGACAACTATTCATTTCTCAATAAACAAAACTTAGTATTATTTGAAAGGGCGAAGTTCTTCCCATAGGTGTTAGCCATGATTTCTTCATCCCAGAAAAGGATTCTATCATGGCTCAGTAAGTTTTCTCCAGATTTAGAAAAGTCATGGGATGTAACTAGAGACATATCACTTCCAGGTATCGCAGATGGTTTGGGAGTCGTACGTTCAGCACTAAATTTACCACTAAAGAAACTACAGCAATCGGAAATGGTTTTCAAAAGACAAGCCCATGTTGTTGGAGGAGGTACTAGAAAAAGACAGGTTTTTCATATTACAGATAAAGGTAGGGAATTCATTTCTAAAAATGATCCAACTTCAGTAAAGAAAAAGCAGCTTGGTATTTTTATTGGTAATCGGCCATCAACAGGTGAAATAATCGGCAGAGACGAATTAATCTCTTCTCTAATTAAAAATATAGAAAAATCATCTTTGTTAATTTGTGGATTACCAGGTATTGGAAAGACGACAGTAGTTTGTGAACTAACTAATCAATTAAGCAAGCAAGGAAAAACAATTAGATGGGCTAATGCTAATGAGTTTAGTGATTTATTTGATATTTGCAAACAATGGCAATTACTTGATCCTCTACCCAAGGATACCGTTGCATTACAAGATTTAATCTACAATAATACCGAAAATGAAATTTTGATAATCGATGATATAAATTCTATTTCACAAAGACATATCGGACCATTCGAGGAATTGTCCGAAAAAATTGTTCAATCATCAAAAACTAGACTTATCTTTATCGGTAGGGAGCCAATGAATCACTTTCCATCAATAGATAAATTTCAGATATTACCTCTTGAGGACCAGTATGGTGCTCAATTATTAGGTGAAGGTCAAGATTTAGAAGATAGATTATTGATTTCTAAAAGATTGGGAGGCCACCCCCTTGCTCTTCAGTTATACCAACCAGAATTTGAATTACCTGAACAGTCTGCAAATGTACAAAAATATGTGGAAGATACTGTTTTATCGAATTTAGGAGAGCAAGAAAAAGACTCACTAAATTTACTTTCAATGGAGCCAATTCCAATAATATCTAACAATTCATTAGTTTCTGATTGTATTGGTATGTTTGATGAACAGGCTCTTCTAAGATGGAGTTCCAATAACCTGAATGTAGAGGTTCATCATTTGATTAGGAATGTTAGACGCTCATTTATTGATACAAAAAAACAAAAACAAATTCATCAAAAATTATCTGAACACTGGCAAAGCATATCTAGAAATGTACAAGAAGATATGGTATTACTTTTCCACCAAATCTCTAGTGGTAATCTAAATATGGTTGAATTAATTGAAAATCATCTTAGTAGTATTTCATCAAATAAATCCAACTTCCTTGCAGTTTTAATCGAACAGGCTTTGGAACAAAAGCCAGAAAGTAGTGATTTACATTATTTTGCCGCTAAAGTCGCTGCCCATAGATGCGAATTATCAATTCTAAAACATCACATTGACAAAGTAGACGAAAAAAGAAAACTTGAGTTAAATCTACAACTTGCATATTTTGAAGGTAGGACAGAAGATGCGGAAAGAATATTTTTACAAAGTTTGGATGATAAAGACCCTCACACCGTGAATAAGTTGGCAATTTCTGCAGCATCTAGAAGAATTGATGATAGAATTTTCGACCAGAAAATTGATGATCAACTAATTTTGGATGTTAAAAAATACCTTTCAAACATCGAAATAAATAAAATCAACAAAGAAGTAAAATCCGCTGCAATAATAGCAATCACAGTAATCAAACATTCGTTAGCGCTTCTTGAAAGCGATGTGTCTGGGGCTGAAAAATTATCAATATCAGTGGGTGAACTTGGCCTAGAGGCTGAATCTTTGATGCTTGTTTTACGTTCAAAACAACAAATTTTCCGTTTAAAAAACAATGAGGTATCAATTCAAGAAACAATTGAATTTATCGATCATGCTGTTTCTTTGCAGACAAACCAAATTTACTCAGATTCGATAAGATTAAATTTAGTTGAGACACTAATTCCTATTGATTTGAAACTGGCAAATGAACAATTTCAATTACTTAGAGAACCAGATGATTCTATTAGGTCAGATACGTATTATCGATATGCAGCGAGATGGTGGTTGTGTAGATCATACCTTTACCCATCAGAAAAACTAACCTGTCTTAGAGAGTCTATATCTATTCACAAAACAGCAGGTTGTTCTAGGGCTGCAAAAACCCTAGAGAGTAAATTACATTCATTAATTTAGAGTTCTGCACCAATCAAGGTTTTTGTATCTGCAATACCTTCCATTGGGCGAATTTCTTCAACTATACATCTAGTCAATTGGAATTCATCTTCAGCCTGTACTCTTGCAATCAAATCATATTCACCAAATAGCATCCATCCAGATGTAACAAATTCAATTTTTTCAAGATTATCTCTAACTATTTTTTCTTGCCCAGGTTTAGTTGTTATCAATACAAATCCAATAGCCATATCTTCACCTCAGTAATCTACTGCAATCAATGTTTGAGTGTCTTTAATACCCTCTATTTGTCTAAATTCAGTCATTAACATCTTAGAGAGTGTAGCGGAATCCTTAGCACTGATTCTAACAATTAAGTCATATTCTCCATATAAGGCATGAACTTCTGAGACTGAATCATGACTGGTGAGCGCAAGATATACATTCCTTTCTTGAGAAGGAAGGGTCTTGAAAAGCACAAATGCTTCGGGCATAAATTGTCCACATGAACTTGATTATTATCACTTACTGTGTCAAATTGTGATAGAAAATTGTTCAAGTATGCGAATCTTTGAAGTGTATCACACGCTTAACCATGTTTATGCAGACTGATAAGTACTCGCAAATGATAATTTTTGCAGTACTTTCCATGCTTTTGTCAATGCCTTTTTCTACAATTATAGATAATCATGAAAATCAAGAAATTAGTTTTGAAAATTCATCAAATGCCATAGGTCGCTCCCAAATCACCTGGAGTGGAGTAGTTGAATTAACATCATCTTTCACCATAAATGTTACAGATGAATTAGTAATTTCTCCATGTACTGTTGTAAAGATGTCTCCAAGCATTAGAATTTATGTTGATGGTAGAATAACCGCCCAAGGAACTACTAATTGTCCAGTAATCTTTTCTCAATTATCAACGGGTTTACATAATGGATTACAATTCAACTCTAGTTCTAATGGCAGAGGTTCATTGATGGATAATATCACAATTGAAGATTCAGTTTATGGAATTACATCATATGGCTCAAACCCTAGAATAAATAATATTACAATAATCAATCCTTCTAGGGTTGGAATCGATTTATTTTCTAATTCTGCACCTATCATTCATGATTTATACATAGATCAAGCAGGACGTGAAGTTAGTTATTCTGATTGGCGATATGGATTAGGACTTTCAGTTGGCGCAGGTTCTACGCCGATTTTAGAAGGCGCATATATGACTGATTTGAGACTTAGAGGATTGAATTTGTGGGGCTCTTCTGGCGGTATTTTCAGGGATGTAGTTATTGATAATGTGACTTCAGAAGGAGGAAATGCACTATCAGCAGGAGTTTGGGTTGAAGATAGTCAGCCACTGATAACCAATCTAAGTGTTGACAAAGCGGATTATGGAATCTTAGTTCGACATATCGATGATGGCTCTTTTACTAGGGCAGTGGTGAGAGATTGTGTAGTCTCAAATTCTATGTATAGAGGAATTTACTTAGACAAGGCAAACCATACTAATTATACAAATTATGAAACTGCAGACTTTACTAATACGGTAGTCCGTGGAACTGGTGGAAACGGTGCTAAGACAGCAAACATTGGCTATGCAGCAATCGAAGTAAATGCAACGGGGGCATGGTTCGAAAACACATTGGTTGAGGATTCTACAACCGTTGGAGTTAGATTATTTCTAGTAGACTCTTCTACAACATTTAGAAACTTACAGGTTAGAAATTCTGGTGACCCTGGCCAAGGCGCCCATGAAGCTGGCATAGCGATAAGTTCGTCATTTTTTGCTCCAAATTTTGAAGGCTTAGAAATTTCAGGTTCAGTAGGCTCTGCAATACATTCTTCTTCAGGAGGTTCAATGCGTGGAAGCGACTGGTTCTTACATAATAATTCAAAACAGGGCTTATTTGTTGACTCATCGACTTTGATTATTGATGATTTACATTTCAGTGATAATGGTTTTTCTGGAGCACATATCTTTGATTCTCGTTTTGTTACAATGTCTAATCTTACAGCTCTTGGGAATGGCGTTTTAGGTTCGTTAGATAGTGATAAAGCAGGAGTATATTTCGAAAAATCAAATGACTTAGAATCTAATTCAGGAGATGTCACTTGTAATTTCTGCACTGTAAAATCATCATTAGGTTCAGGTATTTTAGTTAAGGATTCAGTAGACTTGTGGTTGAATCATATCGAATTAGAAGATAATAATCCTTCACATTCTCCTCTTTCAATCGATAATAGTGGTTTGACTTTGGCACAACAAGGAGGCAGACTCAATCTCCATGATGTGATTATAAAAACTGAAAGGTCAGGTCCTGATTTAGGTCCTGCGGTTGAGATCAATAAAGCAGCCGCTAATATCGACTTACTGGTGATGAATGGTAATCATTCAGGATTATTTTGGAACGCTGATAATAATGGAAACTTTAATTCAACTATGAGTAGAGTCCAATTTTCAGGTACTTCATGCCTTATTCTTAGCGACCATACTGAACTACTAGGGAATGATAACTCGATTACTCCGGAATGCACAGGTTCATTGATTTTCCAGAATAGTGATGTTAATTGGTCAGGACTAGTTGATTTAACTTCTTCAACCGTTCTAAATTTAGATTCTCTATCTTCATTACATTTGCATCAACCTAGTCAGATAGACTTTGCAAACGCAATTATATCTCCTTCTGCAAAAATAGATTTAGCTTGGGATGTTGACGTTTGGGTAGTAAATAATAATTCAAATGGAGTGCCACAATCAATTGTTGACTTATCTTTCGACCAATATGAGTCGCCGGCTCAAGAGCCCACAAATGAAATTGGATTTATCTCATTTCCAAATTTCATAGGTCAGCGTTGGACTCAATCTGGACCTTCCTCACAAACCACTGCTACGATTACTTGTAATTATGATGGAATTTCAAACAGTAGTTCTGTGATACTCGATCAAAATCGTATTATCTACTGTCTCCTACCCCTCGGAAATCAAGCTCCATTCCTTAATTGGGATACTCCACTTGATCTCGAAATTTTCCCTAGCGCTTCAGTTGTTGAATTCAATGCGAGTAGCTCCTGGGATTTAGATGATGATCCGTTGACTTGGGAGTGGACTTCTTCCATTGATGGCGTCATAGGAACCGAATCTAATTTTACTGTTAATGATGCAGGTTCATCACAGATTTTGAGTGATGGGATTCACACTATTACTGCAAAGGTTTGTGACGATGCTGGACATTGTGTACAGCAAAGTAGAGTTATTGAATTGGTTAATCAAAAGCCTATTCTGGTAGCATCTTTTGAACCAGGTTTAGATCAATGGAATATTCTTAATCTTCCTAGAACGGGGTCATTAGAAATTAACTTGAATGGTTCATATGACCCTGAAGGAGATACTCTATATTGTTGGTTTACAACTTCATATGGTCTCCAATATCCTCAAGATACTTCCCAAATGTGTCCAAATATCTTCAATTACACATTCCCATTAACCTCAAGTCCGAATAATCCTATTCCTTCATCGGATTACTTTTCGTTATCTATTTGGCTAGATGATGGTGTAAATTCTCCAGTTGAATGGGAGTTCAGTGTAGAATTGTATAACGAAATTCCTAGTCCCCAATTCTCAGTTTCTAGAGATTCCAACTTTAGTGAAAGTGTTGTCACTTTAGATGGTACAGCAACAGTTGACCCAGAGGGCGATTCTCTTGAGATTGAATTTTGGTCTAGTCTAGATGGAGTTTTACAGTGGTCTGATCAAGAATCAGGAAAAGTTTGGCAAGGGCATTTATCGAGAGGCTTTCACAATATCGAAATGCGCGTTACCGATGATAGACCAGAACACATCAATGACACTGAAGTAACTACAATTCAGCTAAATGTTGACAATTCTTATCCCAAGTCGGTTATCTCTTATCCTGTAGAAACCCAAACCTATGATTCATCTGAATTAATTCAATTTTCAGCGAATGGTTCGGGAGATTTTGATGCAGAATGCGGTACATTCCCCGCCACTGGATATTGGCATTGTGCAAGTGTAGAGCCATACTTTGGTTCTGAATATCTCATAGTTTCTTGGACTAGTGATTTAGATGGGCGTTTAACCCCTCAAGATAAAGATTGGTTGACTTTCGATGGAAGACTTTCTGCAGGTACACATGTTTTGACACTTTCTTTGGATGATGGAATACACGAACCAGTTGAATCATCAATCACGGTTGAAGTAGTTTCTTCCGCTCCTGTTTTAGAACTTGCAACCCCAATAAATGGAAAGACTTACAATTCCTCGGATTATATATTTTGGAACGCTATTAATTCTAAAGATTATGATGGGGATAATTTTACCATGACTGTTAGGAGCAATCTCTTAGATGAACCATTATTAGATTCTGTTTCTACATCTCAAACCCATATCTCACAACTAGCCTCAGGAGTACATTCAATCGAAATTGAATTGACTGATGCTACAGGTAAATCTAATTCTAGTTTCATAACCTTGATAGTAGATACATCTAGCCCTAATGCAAATATTATTTCACCGATTAATCTTCAATCATTTATTGGAGGAGAAGAAATTATTCTGGAAGAAGATTCCTATGATGCAGATAATGATATCACATTTAGAGAGTGGCAGGTTATACCTGTGGGAAGTTTATCTCCGATACAGTCTCTATCTTCTAGTTTAGAAAAAATCAATCTCTCCCCAGGTGATTATGATATCAGACTAATCATACGCGATAGTCAAGGATATCAGAATGTAGAACAAGTTAGAATCACTATTGAGAATACGAATCCCGAATTCGATGAGCAATCATTGATATTATCTACCAATGAAATGACTACTGGGGAATTAGTATTGTTTGAAGTAAGCATTATTCTCTTAGATGCAGATGGTACCACGCAAGATGTTTATGCTACATTGACACATAAATTACAGATTTGGAATTTCAACCTAAGCTATGATGAGAGTGAAGATAGGTGGAAAGGTAGTGTGAAGGTTAGACCCGATGAATCAGGCCGGCCAAGTTTGAAAATCACAGCTAAGGATGGAGTTGGTGATAATGCTAACATTGATCAAATTTCTAGAACAATAACTGTTGTAGATGTTGAGCAAAATAGTTCCTCTGTGGTTCTTATTGGGGGTGGAATCGGTATCATCATTCTCATTATTGTGATCACTATGCTTGCAATTAGACGAAGAAGAAATTTGGATGAAATTCAACTTCTTGAATCATGGGACGCATTTGGTAAAAAACCTAAGGCAGATATTGAATCACAATCAACTCCACAATTAGAAGGTGGAATTATAGATGGAGCACAGGAAGTGCAGAATGAACATAATCAATTTGATATCAATCAAATACTAGAATGATTTTATTGCTCAGGTAAATCATTGTTAATCGAATCTGGATTAGAACTTCTACCACCCCATGGGGTTTTTGTTCTATTCAGGCCTAACCTTTTAGCAAAAAGAAATTTAAAATTTTTCCAGCCATCTCCCCAAGTATGTATTTCTGCATCCCCTACACGTGGACGATATGGGACTGAAATTTCAATTGCTTTCTTCTTTCCAAGATGCTTTCTTGCAAGAATTTTCATCTCTTCAGATAATGGCATTCCATCATTTGTAGGCTTCATTTTTTCATTATTGAAAATCGCTTTTCTAAATACCCACATTCCTGATTGCGAATCTTTTATTCCATATCCAAATAATAGTCTTGCAGTAAATGATAATGCCCAGTTTCCAAAACCATGTAGGCCCGACATAGAACCGCTTTCTGCTAATGAAAGTCTGTCACATGTAATGAAGTCTAAATCATCATCTAGGAGTCTTTTCACTAATTTAGGAACCAACTCAGCAGGATAGGTGCAATCGGCATCCATAGTTACAATAATGTCATTCTTAGCAACATCAAAACCAGTCCTGTATGCTCTTCCATATCCTTTTCTGTCCTCTAAATGAACTCGAATTCCTTTTTTCAAAGCCAATTCCCTGGTCTTATCAGATGAATTACCATCGACAATCATGATCTCTAAATCTTTACACCAACCAGTCGGTATAGATTCTACAGTAGGTATGATGGCTTCTTCTTCATTACGTGTAGGAAGAATAACTGTAACAGTCACCGGTAATAAATCGGCCATATACTTCCGAAAAAGCGAACAGTATTGAAAGCATTGGCTTAAAAATTCAATAATATAACTCCAATTATGGAGACATTGAAACGCTGAACCCATCTCGTCAGCACAATGCACATTGCAATGATTGCTGGAGAATACCCTCCCAGATGGGGGGGGATTGGTTCAGTAGTTTTTCATTTAGCTGGGCATCTAGCAGCAAGTGGTAACAAAGTGAGTATCATCACTCGTTCACATAAAGATAAACCTCCTGAACAATCAGGTGTTTCAGTTATTGAAGTTCCTTGGTTGAAATTACCTATGGCTTTTACTCGTTCCTACGCCAAAAACGCCCTTAGAGCATTAAAAAACCTTCATCGAAAAGAGGAGGTTGATGTAGTGCATATTCATCTACCTTTAGCTTCATTTTCTAGAAAAGAATTTAGATATATCGAACAAAATATTGCTCCAGTTTGTTCTTCTTTACATGGTTCATGGCTAGGTGAGAAGCAAGGAGTAATCAGAGCATCTAAAGCCAAAGAATCGGCAACTTGGAGAAATCCAAATGATCTCGCTATACGCTTAACTGCTAAATATTATTCAAAATTTGAAAGGGCAGGGATTTTAGAATCCAGTATTTCAGTTGCAAATTCACAATCAACGCTTAGTGAATTCAATAATTGGTACCAGCCAGAGGACGATTTCAATTGCGATGTTGTTCTATGGGGTTGTGATCATAAGGTCTTCAGACCCCCTAACCAAGATGATGAAGAAGAACAACTTAGTCATGAAAAAATCAGAACAATGTATGATTGTGGCGATGAATTGGCCTTAAGTTATCAACCCAATACACAAACTCCAATGATTCTAGCTGTTGGGAGATTGGTTGCTAGGAAAGGATACATGACCTTACTCAGGGCTATGCCCAAAATTCTACAACAACATCCGGGAACCAGATTAGTTATTGTGGGGCGGGGTCATATGAAGAAGAGACTTTTGAAGAATGCTAAAAAATTAGGAATAGAGCATGCTTTATTTATTCGTAGCAGTATGCCTTTTGAAGATTTAGCACAACATTTTCGTTCAGCAGATTTAGTAGTATATCCCTCATATTATGAAGGGCAAGGACTAATTCCACTTGAATCACTAGCAAGTGGCACTCCTGTGGTGACGGTAGACCATGCACCGTTAACAGAGATGGTTGATCAAACAGTTGGAGACCTTTTCCAATCCGGCGATAGTAATGATTTAGCAAATTCAGTTTGTAGAATTCTTGATTCGCCCAAGCAAAGAGTCGATAAAGCAAAAGCTGGTAGGAAAAGAGTTCTTTCGAAATATACTTATGACCATAATTCGGATGATTTTCAAAGAATATATCAATCAATAATTAAAAATTAGATATTTAAATTTAATAAATCAACAATATATTGAAAAATATTTTAATTTTTAATACAATTTATCAAGCGGCTACTTGATAGGTAACATGCCAATTCGCTACCATGGACGCGAAGCGTTTCATGGTGTTGGCTTTGGCCGCGTTAATGATTAGTTTCACTCCACCAGTTTCAGCAGATGATACTCTTCAGAGTGCGAGTATTCTAACAGAAGGTGTATCATCGAGTGGTTATGTTTGTTATGATGATGGTTGCTCTCCAACCGATCAAACCGACTGGTGGAAAGTTTATGCCTACAAAGGAGACATCGTAGAAATTTCCTTTTCAGGAACCTTACCAAATCCAAGCCTTGTTTGTATTTGGGGTGATGGTTGGGAAGGCGATTATTCGATTCATGACTCTACTGGCTCTCAAATAGCATCGCTTGCATTAAGCGATGATAATCCCACTGGTACGCTCAGTAAAACTATGCCAACTGGAGATTGGGTTTATGTCAAAATTAAGGGCAAAGATAGTTGGTGTAACGATGCAATCCAATACACTTTGACAGCTTCAATCGATTCTGGTGATAGAGACACTGATGAAGATGGTTTTATTGATTCAGAAGATGACTGTGATACAGTTCCGGGAACTTCGATTTATGACCGTAAAGGATGCATAGATACAGATTCTGATGGTTACTCTAATCCTGAAACAGGTTGGAGTACAAATAATGGTGCAGATGCATTTGAGAATGAACCATCTCAATGGCAAGATACCGATAACGATGGGTTTGGCGATAATGTCGATGGCTATCAAGGGGATTTTTGTCCTTACAAGAGAGGTTATTCAACATTAGATAGATACGGATGCCTAGATAATGACGGTGATGGATATTCAGATGCTGACCCAGGTGGCTTAGATGGTATTACAGAATGGTTCGCACATCCTGTTGGACTTGCCGATGCATTCCCTTATGACAATACACAATGGACAGATACCGATGGAGATGGATTTGGCGATAATTGGGAAGACCCTGCGTGGAATGAAACACACCAAGCATGGGGTATTGGACAATGGCTGATCAATGCATCCACTCCGGATTCTTGCCCCTTCATTACAGGTTCTTCTTCTTCAGATAGATATGGTTGTACTGATTCTGATGGCGATAGTTTCTCTGATGGAGACTTAAATTGGACTGTAGTAAATGGCTCAGATGCTTTCCCTACAGAACCATCTCAATGGAAAGATAGAGATTATGATGGCTGGGGTGACAATCAAACATTTGGAGCTTTATTCATAGATGATTTCCCAGATAATCCCTCACAATGGAGAGATACAGATAAGGATGGCTGGGGAGATAACCAAACTTATGGAGCAACTCAAATAGATGATTTCCCACTTGTACCATCACAGTATAGAGATACGGATGGAGACGGTTATGGTGATAATATATTTGGCTTTGAAGGAGACGTTTGTGTATTTTCAACTCCTGAGGAAGTAGAATCGGGTTGGATTTCAATGTTCGATCGATTAGGATGCCGAGATGTAGACATGGATGGTTACTCTAATCCGACAGATGATTGGATTGCTCACCCTGATGGTTTTGCCGACGCCTTCCCTGATGAAAGAAGCCAATGGCATGATACTGATTCTGATGGTTTTGGAGATAATATGGAATTTTTCGATGGTCAAACTTGGAGAGAATCATTTAGAGGAGACGGTTGCCGAACTACGGTTGGTTCTTCAACATTCGATAGATGGGGTTGTCCTGATACCGATTTGGACGGATGGTCTGATTCAACTTCAACTTGGTTAGCAAGTCCAGGTGGTTCTGGGGATGCATGGCCAGAAGACCCAACTCAATGGCATGATAGAGATGGAGACGGGAGAGGAGATAATCCTCAAGGAACAACTGCTGATGAATGTCCAGATAATGCTGGTACATCTGTAGGGCCTGCTGAAGGCGGAGATAGATGGGGCTGTATCGATACTGATGGCGATGGTTGGTCGGATAGAGGAGATTCGTTTGATCATGAACCAACTCAGTGGAGAGATAGTGATGGTGATGGATATGGTGACGCAATAAATGGAAACCAAGGCGATGCCTGCCCTGAATCAAGAGGGACTTCTATTCTAGACCGCTTAGGTTGTAGAGATACAGATGGTGATGGTTGGTCAGATCCTACAGATTCATGGTTAGCTCATCCATTTGGCTCAGCGGATTCTTTCCCTAATGAAGCATTACAATGGCGCGATAGTGATGGTGATGGATTTGGTGACGTAGCTCTTGGTTCAATGAGAGATGACTGTCCAAATCAAGCAGGAGATTCTAGCAGAGATTTACAAGGATGTCCAGATGCTAATGGAGACGGATGGTCAGATGATTATGGTGGATTGAAAGCAGCGATTGCTATTTTGGGTGAAGACCCTGCAGCATCTTGGTTAACATACTTAGTGATTGGATTTGGGTTTATTGTTGGAGCATTATTAGCACTCTTAGTTAAAATGGCAAGGTCTGATCAAGAATTAACAGAGGAAGAGATGTTCGATTCCAAACAACCTGTAGATTTTGAAACTCTAACCGAAGAGAATATTGCTAACAATGGCATGATTCCATTAGACCAATTACCACCACTTCCTATGCCGGAAAACCTAGAATCAATTAATTCGCAAACTGCTCAGGGAGGTGAATTAGATGCTTGATAACCGAGCGATAAAAGCATCATTTATGCTTTTGATTTTATCATTCACTGTCCTCATACCTCAATTCTCAGGTAGCGTTACAGCACAGGAAGATGAAGAAGTTGAAGATCCTCTTGCTGAGGCAGGATTGACATTAGTAGCGCTTAGAAATGATACTTTAGACACTAACCAAGATGGCGATATTGATGCAATTAGAATAGTTGTTGTAATGTCAACTGAAGATTTTGTCAACCTTGAGTTGAGATTATTTGGGGAACACAAAGATAGGGAAGTTGTAGAATCTCAGATAATGTCTTTTTCAGGGCAATCCAATGCTAGTCTAACTTATGATTCATGGGCCTATGGAGAACATGAACTAGAACTATCAATCATTAATGAAGCGGGTGAAGAAATTACCTCTATTGAACTCCCCACATATGTTTTAACTCCAGCACTAAAAACCCCAAGAATAATGCTTGCTCTCAATGCGCCAGAAAAGATTGAAACCGGAGATCAATGTACTATTAATCGAATATTTTATGATGAAACTGGACCGAGATATGGAGCTGAAGGAATTCGTACATTCTCTGGTGCTCCTTTTACAGTACTCGACACTCAAGATGTTCTAGATTGTTCAAGGTGGCCTGCGGGGGATTATACTTTGAAAGAAACCTATCGTAATGATTTATCTCAGACAACTGAGGATTGGCTTAATTTGACAATTTACAATCGCCCAGCACCTGCATTTTCATTGGTTACAAATGGCAATGGTAATTCTACCGATACTGACTGTATGGTTACCATGACTCCCGATTCCAAGCAGATCGATTTCACTCCATTCGTAAAAATTTGGAGAATTCAGGGAGAAATAATTGAAAATTCCAATATTTCTATGTTTGATTGTTCGATTCTTCCAGCTGGAGTTCATTTGGTCTCTCTTGAGGTGATAAATAATGAATTGATTCATACTATTCATGCTGTTAATATAATCAGGCTCCCAGGTTTAAATTTAACTGAAGCAGAAGCAGAAGTACTTCCTTCTCGCTCATTTGGAGATGACACACCTACCGAATCTGTGGGTTGGATTTCAATAGGAATTCTCTGTTTTGTCATTGCATTATTGGCATTTATATTCTTAGTTAGGGTCAAAGATGAGAATGAAGTTTTACAGATGAGAGATTTAGGTCCAAAACCTATGATTTTACCAGATGGATCTCCTGATCCAGAAGGTCTGCCAACCACAGTAGATGATGAGGGTGTGCTTTGGAGGCAACACCCTGATGGAAATCACGATTGGTGGGATGAAGACCTTAGAATCTGGAATAGGTGGTGAAGCACTGGAATTAATGGGCATCAATATTTTTGGTAGTTTTTGGTCAATCTTGCTCACAGCCTTCGCTGTTTTTTTTCTAATATCTTCTTTAATTTGGATGATTAAGGTTTATCCGAAGAAGCCAAGGACAGGTGTGAAGTGGAATTCCGATTGTGAATTTCAATCAAAAGCGGTGATTGATGGCGATGATGTGACATTTTTCAATGTTAGAGATTTCTTTTGGCGAACAACAAAGGATAGAGATGAAAAATGGGATGAAAAAATAACAGTAAATGTTAACGAAATCAAAGATGTTTGGTTTGTAGTAGATCATTTTCATAAAATTCATGGTTTAGCACATACATTTCTAACTATAGAATTTAATGATGGAACATGTCTTTCGTTCTCGTTTGAAGCAAGGCGAATAAAAGGACAAAGATATCATCCTTGGGATGGTATGTGGCGAAACTATGAACTCTTTCTCTTAGTCGGCCACGAGAGAGATCTTTTAGGTCTTAGAACAAATGCCCGAGGAAATAAAGATTACATGTTTAGGGCTATTACTCCACCTGGGAAAGAGAAACAACTACTATTTGGTCTTGCTAAAAGTATCAACTCATTAATCGAAAATCCAATTTGGTATCATTCAATTCTAACTACTTGTAATACCTCAATAGTCAAATTAGTGAATAAAGTCACACCTGGTAGAATTCCCTTTTTCCTTCGAAATTTTTTACCCGGTTATACTCCTAAAGTGGCGTTTAAATTAGCATTAATCGAGGACTGGGGTGGATTTGAAAATACTCTAGATAAAGCCAGAATTGATGAGAAAGCAATGTTGTGGGATGGGAAAGGAGATTATTCGCAAATGATTAGAACCCATCTTCCTGCAAAAAAATCATCTACTTCTGAAAACAAGTAAAGCTCCTTCTTCACATGAAATAGTGATTGTTTCCACGTCTGCCAAGTTATGCAGACCTCTTGAACTTGGAATTAACTTTTCATTGCTCAATTGCCATCTGCCGCCAGATACATTTACTCCTTCACATAAGCCAATTGCAAAAATAGAAAACTCCTTTCCAATTTCTATAGAAAAACTAACTTCTGTACTCTTTACGAGAGAAACAATACAATCACTTAGATGAATATAGCATTCTATTTCAGTTTCAAATAAACACCAGTATGAAGCAAATTGATGTTGATTACTTCCCCCTTCTACACCAAAAATATCTATTCTTTCTGCCCCGATTTCACTGCTGAAAATTATTGCCTTTTGTAAGTCATTATTATTTTGATCATCTATTTTGTGAATTTCTAAATTTAGTTTAGATAATTGTGTCATAGTCATTTTTCCTAAACTATCCATGTCGCCAATTAAATAATCAACAGGAATCGATGCCTCTAAACATCGTTCTATGGCTCCATCACATGCAATGATTTTGTCTGAATCATCGACCAATTCATCGATTATATCTTGTTCAGGGAAATCTGAGTTACCTATTATCAGTACTCTTAGCATACACATGGTAAATATATCTCATTTGTCAAAGGTTGTATTCTATGTTATTGATTGACCCCCTACGGGGGTCAGTTGGATAATTACACAAGTATTTTTGAAGTGTCTACACTGTCGTAAGTTTATGGCGAGGGTCTTAACGCTTAGAAAATCGTCAATTCCTGTCTTGATTGTTACATTATTTGTATTTCAATCCATGACTCCTTTAGTCACGCCAAATCAAGAAATTGAACAAACTCTTGAACAAACAGCGACCCGATTCAGCGACTCTTTTGTCGATCAAAATAGTACTTTTTATGGTCATGATTTTGCAGGTTCACAGATTTCTATTGATGGATTAATAGACGCAGAAGTTCGTTATGAGTCTGCACTTGATATGTGGCATAGTCACATTGTTCTCAATGCTGTCAATCAGACTCCTGGAACCCCTGATATCGAATTTACAGGTTATCAGCAATTAGAGATGTGTTGGAGTACCATGGAGGGTCAAGTTAGAACTATGGCTAGGAATATTTCTGGTTTTGAGACCTTGATGCATGTTGATGATATTTCGACTTATTCCTCTGTAGATGACATAGTGGACTGTGCATTATCAGTAAAGAAAAATGGAAGAAAAACGTTGCTATACGCTGATGGAAGTAATATCAAAGCAGCTCAAATTGCTCTACAGAGTTCATTATATTCAGCAGGAGATTCATGGCATACTCGAACTATATTAGAGAATGTTAATCCGACTCAAATTGAACTAGAAGTGACATCTTCAGACCTAGAATGGGGAGTTTTTAGAAATGATATTGGCCAGTTATTTGAAGTAAGTTATACTGGCACATTTTGGATAACTAGGCTCTTAGATAACGGTCCAGTAGAAGATGATTTTGAATTACATATTGATGATAACGATGAAATCAGCCTGATGTATGTTAAATCGGATAATGTAATTTTGATGACTATTGACTCAACTGTAAATGGAACAACTTCGCAAGAAATAATTTTTACAGACCAAGAGATAAGTCCGCAAGTAGGATTAGATTTTGATGAAACAGGCCTAATTCAATTATCTTCATCTACTTATGATGGTACTAATTCATCGATTTTCATCAAGCGAAGTTTGGCAAATAATAAGAATCAGATTGGTCCAACTCCAATATATTCTGTAATCACTGATACAGTGGATGAAACCTCTGGAGAGTTAGTTTATGGAGATTTCAATAATGATGGGTATAGTGACCTAGTAATTTCTCATCCTAATGCAGATACTTGGACCTCTTCATTTGATCCAAATAATTCTCCAATAGGAACTTCAAATGGTCAAGTAGACATATACTATGGCTCACAAAATGGAATCCCATCTATCCCAAATTTGACTTTTTATGGTGAACAGGATTATCAAAAAATAGGTCAAGGTCTAACCATTGGAGATTTCAATGGAGATAATTTTAGTGATCTAGTTATAGGTTCTCCAGGCTTTAACCAAGATGATGGAAAGTTAGATGTTTATTTCGGCTCATCTTCAGGTCTCGCAAATCAGCCTGAGATTATCGACGGTGTATCATCACCTCCTGAAATTGGACAGGAATATGGTTTGAGTTTGGATAAGATAGAAGATTTAGATGGAGATGGAATTGACGAATTATTAATTTCATCACTTGGAGTGGATGGTTTTGGAAAATTAAATTTGTTCCATGGATCTGCTCAAAGTAACAGCTGGGGAACGCTACAAACACCATCCAGTATAACTCAAGGTGCTTTCTTTGGTCGATCAATTTCCACTTCAGGAGATATCAATAATGATGGTTTCAATGATTTGGTTGTAAGTAATACAGGTTCTTTCGATAGTCCATCTGGTTATTCAGCAGTTGAGATATTCTATGGTAATTCAAATGGTTTTTCAATCGAATGTGATAAATCCTTCCAGTCTAATCTGCAAGGTACTCTATTTGGCTATGAGGTTGAAATAGTATCAGACATAAACGGTGACGGTGTTGATGATATTTTCATCTCTGAACCTTACAACGGCTCAAATGCCTATCAAAGTGGTATGATTTGGATATTCTATGGTAATTCAACTGGTGTTGCGGATCAACCAGACATGGTTATTACTGGTCAAATTAATCAACTAATTGGAGTCAATATTATTTCTGCCGGAGACACAAATTCTGATGGTTATAATGATGTATTAATCACACATTCAGGTTCGCAAGTTACCGGTACCGTTGAATTATACTTAGGGTCCTCATCCGGTCTAGAAAATCAACACTATACTGTGTCAGGAGGTGGTGGAGATATTGCTATCAATGCTGTATCTGGCGCTGATTTTGATGGAGATGGAATTGATGATTTTGTTTTTAGTCAAGAAGTACCCAATCAATCTAATTCTAAAATTTTGAATTATCATATTCATACTAGAAATATTTGGGAAAATAAGAATTTTTCAGTATCTGGTGAGTTGATTTCTATGGATTTAGAAGTATCTTATAACGGTAAAACTAGTATTTTAGTTTCGTCCACCAACCAAGGAAAAATCGAGACTACATTATTTGATAATGCCTACGATGGTTCATCATCAGGTGAATGGATTAGCCACTCATTGACAGACTTTAATCTCGAGGACTCTTCATCTTCGATGGTAGTATCTCCTTCAGGTCTACCTTATGTTGTAATTTCAGATCCTTCTAATGGTGTAGTGCTTAGGACTCCTAAAGCGATGACTGCATTGGAATATGAGGTTCAGACACTGGGGACAAAACCTGAATTTATCGGCCATTCTCTTGATTCAAACGACCAACAACACATTGCTTATTCTACCAACGGAAACACACAAATTTACTTGAATGTTGAAACTTCATCAGGGTGGGCATTCGAAAATGTTAGGAATTCAATACTAATTGAATCTCCGATTGACGTGCTTACTGGTACCAATAACTCAACTCACCTAGTTTACAGAAATTCAAATAATGACCAACTCGAATATGCATCTAATCTTAATGGATGGGATATTATTACATTAGGAGCATCAGGTAGAGCAGTTTCAAAATCACATTCAGCAATTTGGTTACCAAACGGTGATCTAGCTATTGGATTGATTGATTTTGATGGAAATGATTACAATTTATCCTTGTGGACTTGGGATGGAACAACTCTCAGTAGTTCTGTAATTCGTTCGGAAACTGATTTACAGAGTAAAATAAAATTGAGTATTACAGATTCTGGTGAGCTAATTTTTGCTACATTAACATCTGGAGGCGCGTTAAGCCTCTATGAGAAAGGCTGGGATTCTGAAAATTGGGACGGAGTTCTAATCGACCAACCAAGTGTTCAAGTTTCCAATATGAGTCTGGATTTAATCGGCGGAGAAAATCCAGCGATGGTTGTTAATTCTAATAGTAATTCAATTTATTTTAGACAAGGTTCTACTAACTGGGATTCTTTTTCCACCGAACTTATTTCAATGAATCAAGGCTCTCTTGGCATTACTCAAACCGACGAACATTATATCTTATTTTCAACAAATAATGATTCAGGATTCTTACAGTGGAGCAGTCTAGAAAAGCAAGGAGTTCACCACCAAAACGCTCCTTGGCTTAGCCAATCTTTCAATTCCATCAGCAGTTTATCCTCAGATTTAAACCCTATTTTTGACAGTAATGGAACACTTAATTTAGCGGTAATAGATGACTTGGAAAATAAAATTATTTCATTAAATCTTTATTTGGATTCTGATCGAGATTTAATTTTCGATAAAATAGACCATCTTCCTCATCTATCTGGTCAATGGATGGATTCTGATGGCGATGGTTATGGTGATAATCCTCTTGGTCCTCAGTTTGATTCATGCCCTTCAGAAAATAGAACGTCTTCTCTTTTGATATTCGGCTGTAATGATTATGATGATGATGGTTATGCTGATAGTGTAGATACATGTAACAACATTAGAGGATTTTCTTGGTTAGGGAGAACTGGATGTGGAGATTTCGACCAAGACGGTTGGTCAGATAACAAAATTTCCTACCAGGGCGGAGACATCTTCACAGATAATTGGAAGCAAGTTTTCGATTCAGATGG
>PADF01000076.1 GCA_002702945.1 Methanobacteriota archaeon | reverse complement strand
GTATGGAAGCTCGTTATCCCAATGTCCGTAAGGCTCGTTGGCATAACAAAGATCTAATAGATTCATTAACTCTTACAGATCTAACTGACCTCATGGTCATATCTATCTCTAAACATAAAGGCTTTAAGAAAGCTGAAATGTTGAGATGGTTTGTTTCAGGTGATTGCGATTCAGTAAAACTTCGTGATGCAATCTTCAATACTTCGAACGAATTGAATCATTTGATTCATTATTCTTACACCAAAAATCTACCTTTGTTCTTGGATGTTAAAAAACCTGAGAACTACAGATTAACTGCAAGTATCGGAGGTCGCTATGACCACCTGATTAATCCTGTGGATTTTCCACGCTCAGCAAGAGTCGTCAAGTCTCTGGAAGAAGCTGCCAAGCTTAACCTTCCTGTCGATAAAAAAGATGACCTTGCTTATGGCCCTATCGATCAACCCTTCGCCCTTTTGTATCATTAACCATGACAAATTCCACCACAATAGTCCCATTGGACTTTAAAAAGAATCGTGACGAATCATTATTCGAATACTTCGAACGTATTGATGAATATTTTAAATATGAAAATTCAGCAAATGTCGTAGGAAGAAAGAAGCCTGTCTTTCCTGAGATGAACGGAGATTGGAACACCTTTTGGGCTCAATCAAAAGCATGGGAGCATGATTTCTTTATGAAAAGGATGCAAGCTTTTAAACATGGGCTTAATGCAATCACTCTTGTCCATCCTGCATTGGACTCTATCAATGTCAAATATCAAGGTTGCGGAGATGACGGTGATATTGAAGATATCGAGTTCTATGACAAGAAAGGTAACGTTATAAATATCTCCAGCGATGATTTTATTTATAAGCATGTATCAAGAGTTGCATGGTGGATAACTCAAGACGTTGCTCCTGGCTTCCATAACAATGAAGGCGGTCAAGGTGAAATTGATATCAAAAAAGATCATGAAGATCTAGGTCAATGGAAGTGTACCTGTGATCACGAGAACAATACGATTGTTGTCGAATCTGTCGAAGTAGAGATGTTCTAATGTCTCACTACCACTATCACTGTGTTAGTTCTGCTAAAGCTTTTGGTGGTCAACCAGAAGACTATGCACCACTACATAAGTGGATGGATAGAGGACGTGCAGGTACAAGCAAGATCCTTCATCGGATGTTGTGTCATCACACCCAAGGAATAGCAGATGGTGTTGCCTTATTTGGCGACACCTTCACTAATTCCAAAGGAAGAAAAGTACCTACCTCTCTCATCCTTGAGCAACACATTAAAGAAGATCTCGGTTTTGTTCCAACCTTGGATCATTACATCGAATGTCTTCGCACTCCACGCTGGGCATCTCAACCAGCAAAAATGTTGTATACCAAATTCATGACTAAATGAACTTTGAAATTGCCTCAAAAACTAAAAACTTCTGTGCTTGGATGCGTCTCGACGTCCTTGAAGCTAAGTCAGAGAAGGAAGCCTTAGAGCTAATCCTCGATGACTTCTCTTTCCCTTGGCAACAAGACGCATATACAGAATGGTTCCAAGCTAATCGTGGGTGGCTCAATGACTAAAAAACAAGATGCCCTTTATTACATGAGAAAAGCTATTTCCATGTATAAAGATCAAGGTTTTCATGATCCAACAAAAGTAAGTGATGAGCAATCACTCGGTATTTTGATTAGTAAAGTATCTGACTTTGATGGAGAGTATATCTTCGACACTGTCACATATGCTTTGGAAGATTCGAATTATCACGAATTAAACAATGGCTGGTCAAGAGCCTACGAAGAGTTTTTAGACCGAGTTGACGAACGAATCCACAAGATGGAAAGTAATGTCAACGGTGTCCCTCCTAAAACAGCTAGTTAATAGCTAAGTCCAATTGTCACTACGACTTAAAACTATTGATTTGTCCAAGTCAGTTTCCCCTTTCCGACTTATGAACTCACAAACTCCTACTACAGACCCTCAATTCGAAGTGGTCTTTATGACCCCTGAATGGGCTCGTACAATCCTGACCAACAGTCAGAACATTAATCGTAAGATTACAAAATCTCGTGTCGTGACCTTAGTAAGGACAATCGAGAGAGGTGACTGGAAAGTTACCAATCAAGGTATTGCCTTAGATGCCAAAGGAGGCATTATCGATGGTCAGCATCGTTTAGCTGCAATAGCTAAAGCTAAAAGACCCGTCAGGATCTTGATGGCAAAGAACTGCGATCCTTCTATCTTCACAGTTATTGATATAGGAAAGACACGTACAGCTGGTGACATGCTGACTCTTTCTGGTTGCAAGTCCAATCATTTAACATTGGCAGCTTCAATCAAAATGTATATCAATTACACCGAGAATCCAAAGATTAGATGGGGTAGTGCAGTAACTCCTCATCACGCAAAGATTGTCAAATATTGGCAAGCTAAGCAGGAAATCATTGAAACATATTATCCATTTATCGTGAAATGCCATAGGCAATTTAGGTGCTTCAGCCAATCAGCTGCTCTTACCTTATGTCTCATAGGTGATGACTATGAATGGCGTGTAGACGAAATGATGGAGTTTTTCTCTTTACTTTCTACTGGAGCTAATTTACCAACTGATTGTTCAATCCTGTCCTTCAGGAATCAACTATCTAATCCTGCTTTCAGGAGAAGTGGTGGTGGTTCTCACAGTAACCAAATCCAACTCAATGCAATGATCAAATCATTCAACGATTGGAAAGAAGGGAAAGTAGTGAAGAAATTCATGAGTCCTACAACACCTCCAATGAAGAGTCTCGTACCAAGAGATGAGATTATTGGAACCAACATTATGGAGATCATTAGCCAAAATGACTGAAATTCTCCACATGCCTAAAGCACTAGAAGAACAATTTCGTGAGTGGTTAAAAACGTGTCCTGTCGAGGTCACATTTGTTCAAGACAATAGTTCAGAGGGGTATGTCGGATATGCGGTTGACTTTGAACTTAACCCTAACCCTCACAAGGAGAAAAACTAATGCCAACCTTTCACGTCACTCTCTCAGAGAAGACCACCTATACCGTTCACGTCAAGGCTGACAGTCTTGAAGATGTTGAAGAGATGCATGAGTCAGAGTTCGAAGATCTCGACCGTGTTGATTCAACTAGTAACTGTCTCGGTATAGATAGCATCGAGGATCCTGATGCCTAAATACAAAATCACTTGTGTAATGGATCGTTATCTTGACTACAACGTGGAAGCAGACTCCAAAGAGGAAGCTCTCAAAATAGTTAAGGAAGATGGTGTCGATCACTACGATGATCACACCGATTACGATTCATCCGTTGTTCATGAGGTCAAAAAGGATGACTAAAACTGAGCCTTGCAGGTACTGCGGTGGCGACTGTCCTAATCAACCTGATTACATGTGCGACGGCTACTACCTGCACGTCCTCTATCCAGGAGACATCGACGATCTTTACAAAAATGAAGATGACTAAAACTATTACTCCTGTGAAAGAATTTCGAGTCTGCTTATCAGAGCAACTCGTTCAATTCTGCAAAGAACAATCACTACCTAATTGGTGCTGTGATGATCTTCTTCATAAAGATATCAGCCCACTCACAACCAACATCAAAGGTTGGGCTGGTATTCCTGAAGATGAATTAGTTGATCACATGGATGACTTGTATCTTTCAAAAGATCAGCGACAATGGTTAATAGATTTTCAAATAGCTTGGTGCGCTGTTACTGACGATGAACCAATGTAATTTAAAACTATTAGATGCCTTCGCTGGTATAGGGGGATTCTCCTATGCAGCTGAGAGACTAGTCGGTGGATTTGAAACTAAACAATTCATTGAAATCGATCCTTATTGTCAATCAGTTTTAAAGAAGAATTTCCCCAACGTTCCTATACACAATGACATCACAACCTTCCAGTCACACCAAGGAGAGTACGACGTTCTCACAGCCGGATTTCCTTGCCAGGATTTATCCGTTGCAGGCTCACAACGAGGAATTGGAGAAGGAACTCGCAGCGGTCTTTTCTACGAAGTCATGCGTTTGGTTGGGCAAATTCGACCTAAGTTTGTCTTACTTGAAAACGTTAGAAATCTCCTCTCTCACCAAAACGGGGAAACGTTCCAAGAAATCCTCTTTCAAATTGCCAAGCATGGGTACGATGCTGAATGGAACATTGTTAGCGGTCGAGATCTGGGAGCCTGTCACGAAAGAAAACGCATATGGATCCTGTGCTACGAGTCTTCCGACTCCCAATACGATGGACTCCCTCCCTCTGAGGAGCAAAGAGTCCATGATCAAACAAGTGACCACGGTAAGACCAGGCAGGAAGCAACTTTCCAATCTCAGGGAAGCAGTCAATCCAGAAGCAATTCAACTCTTCGAGGAACTGAAGGAGATGAGGAATCCACCTCTACCAACTCCGACAGCACGAGACCACAAGGACTCGGGACCGAATCTCAATTACGAGAAGGCTCATCAAAAGAGAAGGCTAGCCGGCTCAGCCGTAGTTCTAACGAACAGCCTGCCGACTCCATGCGCTCGGGATTGGAAGGGCAGGTCAGGCCAAGGTTTCCAGGATCGATCAGGTGGCAGACCCCGCCAGCTTCCAGACGTCTTAACCCGCACTGGAGAGAGTACTTATCTGAACCCACACTTTGTAGAGGAGATGATGGGTTATCCAACAGGATACCTCGTTTAAAAGCACTGGGGAATTCCATAATTCCTGCTTGTGCTTCTGTTCCTCTACAACGAATCAAACACTTATCCACTTATCCTCATCATGACAAAAGAAGCATCCCTCGAACCTCTCAACGATAAAGAGGTTGAAGATTTCCTAGCTAGACAACGTCGAGCTCAAGAAGATTCTGAATGGAAAACTTCTACTGGAATAAAAGAAACAATAGCTAAAGCAGAAAGACTACAAAAGAAAATAGCAAAGCAAAAGGCAGCTGCTAAGAGGAAGCCAAGAAAACTCCCCTTCGGAGAGGCATGGTCTAACAGGTTTAGAGAGCAACTCCTAGGCAGGACAATAACTGCTGTTAAATATTTGAATAAAGAAGAATGTGGTCACTGGGATGACTCCACTTTGGCCTTACGACTTTCTATAGGATCTACACCTAACCCCTATAAAGATATATGGGCTATTGCATCTCAAGATGATGAGCAAAACCAATCTGGGGTTATGACCTTCTGCACTGTTGTTCCGCCTGACAAATACAAAGGAGGACACTTAGAAGAACTTGCACCTAATATCCCCAAGCACGAACTAGGTAAAACAGATCATTGGATGAACGAGGAAAAGAAAAAGAAATGAATGAACTATACCTGCAAGTCTCTGAGAAAGATTTAGTTTCGTGCTGGGCAAGATTAAAAGATACAGAAAATATTGATATAGCTGTTCAAACAGTTACTCATCTCAATAAAATAACGTATCGCACCATGAAAAAAGGATGGACAATCCAAAAGTGGTCATCCATCCTTGAGTCAATTTTGCTAGATAAGAAACTAATCTAACCTCTTACACAAGATAAAGGCTGTTGCTTATATGCAACTCCTCTGTATGTCAAAGTGACAGTCTTTTTCTCTTTTGTAGCTGTAGCCATGGTGTTTCTCCATAACAACACCCCCGTCGTGTGGTGCTGGTGATTGCAACCAAATGTGTTGGTTCGACGATTTCCTATAGTCTACCAAACGGTATAATCAGATACTGTATCACCTTGATACGGTTTTACGAAATTTAATGATTTGATATAGTTCTTTTTATTCTGCTGGATTGTAATCGATTAATAATTAAGAATTGTTTCTTTTTTTCTTTAGCTGATTTATGATATGAATCCGCGAAAAAATAAAAATGGAAGGAATGAAAAGAGCAGTTCTCATCGACAGGCAGAACAAAAAGTGCTTAGACAAACAATGGAGACCACTCATATCTCAAGAAGAATTTGAATTAGCTAACCACTTATTAGATGAAGATCACAGTATTTGGCAATGGCAATGGGTCGGAAATTTAGTTAATCTTGCTGGGACAGCCAATTTAGCCGAGACTTCAGAAAATGCTCACTTGCAATTCGGCACTACTTGCCATAGCGTCTGAATTTACGGGAAGCTACGCTCCATACCAAGCAGTTGAACTGACTCCTGATGATAGAGGTGGTGTTTTTCTTGCTTCTACCGATAAAGGCAACGTTGCTTGCTTAGCTTATGATCCTTCCGGAGAAGGAGACGAAACTATTAATCTTCTTCCTAACAGTGAACTTGTTAAAGCTTCCAGGGGAGTCAAGACAGCCAGTAGAACAGTCTTTATAGAAGGTGATATAGCAAGAGTAACTACACACAGAAAAAGCACCTCAGAGACGAAAGAAGTATCAATCAATCGCAGTGCTGTCAATTCTCCTAACTTAGCGAAAGCATTAAAAGATTGCTTAGATCATTGGGATAAATTAGATGCTGAATCTATGTCAGCTACTGCAGGTCGTTACAACCTTACTTATATACAAAGAGCTATTAAAGGCTTAAGCACACTCAACGCTTCAGTGATTCTTAGTTCATTCAATGGTGGTCCTATGAGAATTGAAGAAAGCTCTGGAGAAATTGTTATTCTTGTTATGCCTCAGACAGCAGAGCCTATTCCTCCTATACCTCAATGGCTTAGAAAGTTTGCAGCAAATACACCACAGTTAGTGAAGTAAATACTTGCACACGCTAAATACAGCGTTATTGTAAATTACCCACACTATGAATAAACTTGTCTACAGCAATTTTGACAGTTGCTCTAGGATCAATTCCCACACAGGTCGTTGTTAATGGTCAGGAGTATATAGAAGCTCCTGCAGTTGCTTCAACACCTGAACCAATGCCTGTGATCCTCAGAGCAGCACTGAAAAACAGTACAGGTCCAGCTTCTAAATTTCAAGCTAAAAAACCAGATGAGTATATTCTCGTCGTAGGAGGATTAGCTCTTGGAGAAAAAGACACTGAACATGATGGAATGCCCATCATCACAATTAGCACTATTTGTAATGCCGATAAAGACCAATTCATTAACGAAGCAATGTTTGTTGGTCGCTTTTCAAAAGATGGAAGAGCAGCAGAGAAGAGCGCTAGTAGGAGTGTCGCAGTCAACAGATATGTTGCAGGTACTCAACACACTGACTGGTATCGAGTAAGAGGATACGGTAATTGGAAGGAGAGAATCCTTGATTATCCGAAAGGAAGCTTAGCTGAAGTTCTAGGTATGCTTACACCTCAGAAAGATGCGAAAGGCAAAATCTATACAGAGGTGAAATGCAGACGCATCCGAATTCACGAGAGAACTAAAGGAGGAGCTGGTACTGTCAATCCAGCTAAAGACACCTCCGCCTCAGGATATGAGCCATCCGCCTTTATGGGTGATGACGATCCTGGTGACATGCCAACTTCACATTCTTGGAAATAAAAAATGGGATTCTTTCCTCCAGACCACAAATTTGCTACTGACACAGCTAGTACATTTACTCAAGAAGAGACAGATCGTTTCTACTCTCCTGGTAAGCAACTAAAAGATGGTGACTCTCATGAAGTCATTATCTGTGGTGGCTTTGAGACTGGTCATGTAATCAGTGGTTATAAGTACTTCAAACATGATGGGCAACCACATACCACTCCTTTTTCAGAAGGTTATCCAAAAGATTACAAGGATAATATTGGTCTGAATTACGATGCTAAATTCCTTCGTAAAGTCGAGTACGGAACTCATTCAGAAGATGATCTTGATAAGCCCAAACAAATCCTAAGTTTTATTGGGTATATCAAAGAGAAGAAAGACTTTGCAATCATCGAGTTCAGCACTAGAGGATTAAGAACTTCTTTAGAAGAAATTCTTTCGATGGATTCTTATGAAGCTAATGATGATGGTGTCTATAACTTCTTAATGAAGTTAGCTCGTAAAGGATCTGGAACAGACACTGTTTACACGTTGACTCCAGCTCCATTGAAAGCTCCAGTAAGAAATGCTGTAGCTAAAAAATGGAATGAGATCAAAGACAAATGGTATCTACCAGCTCTTTATGACAATGCAGATCCTTTTGCTGGTAAACCTGCAGAAGCTACTACAAGAGGACTGCCACCAACTCACAGAGATAATCTTGGAGCTGATCACGAACTTGGAGCTAAAGCAACAGAAGCTTCTATAGGTAGTGACTGGGTCTAACTATTCATTAGCACTTGGCGCTTTACGTGAGGCAACTTGCGGTAAAGACGTCAAGTGTATTATTGATCGCTATGGTCAGGACGAATGTAACTTGGCTTGGAAACAACTAAGCTCTATAGAAAGGGCAACGTTACAGTTGGCTAATGCTTTCCAAGGCACAATTATTCATGACTACCAAGAACCCAGAGAAGAACGACCACCAACTACTGATCGACATCCTCAAAGAAACGCAAGTCAATGGTGAATATTTAAAAATCATTGCTAAAACAGCAGAAGACTTACGTTACTTACTCAATGGCTTCACTTCTGGTGGAGCCAGTTTTAATGGTTATTTACCTGATACAGCAACATTAGCTTATTTAATTCTTGCAGGTCCTGTATTAGCAAGAAGATTAGATAATGTAACTGGTATTGAAGAAATTTTAAAAGGTTTAGTTCACCTATCAACTCAAGTTACAGAAGAGTTTTCAGCTTATAAATCAGAACAACAACAAAAAGATATATTAAATAATGCACTTGAGTTCTTGAAAACTAACGAAAGTACGGCAGAGTAGTAACAGGGGCTTCCTTCCGAGGTTGCATTGATTATGCCTTCTGTGTTCTCCCTTAATTCAAGAAAGCAACTACTCGGGCTAAGTGGTTGGATCTAGTAGGAGGAGACCTACTTCTTTCAAGAATTACTATTACTTATAGGGACCCGTCGAGGTTAACTAGTGGTGCCGAAGGAGTTGATGGGACTTCTTTTCATAGATTAGTTACAAGAACACAACTGGACTCAAGCCCCCAATTTTGTGACAAAACTCAATAAATTGTTACATTAAGATAAATAATGTAACTTTTTATGACTAAGCCGACTCGTTTTGAGATAAACGGCGAGCGTCATTACGCAACAGATCAAGCAGATAAAGCATATCCTTCTGTTACAACTATCCTCGGAAAAACATCATCAGAACGCAGTAAAAAAGCATTGCTGAATTGGCAAGCTAAGAATCCTAACGGTGCAAAAGCTGCAGCCATAAGAGGTTCAGCGGTACACCAAGCCTGCGAGGATTATATTCGAGGGAGAGAGATAAAAATAGAAGAAGAATACCTACCATTTTGGGAGGGAATGAGTAAACATCTAGATAAATACGATGAGTTTATCTGGAGTGAAATGCCCTTAAGACCAGAATGGAAATTCTGTACTGGGGAAGATGGTATTAGCAGAGTCTGGAGTCATAAGTATATGTATTGCGGTTGTCCCGACCTGCTAGGAATTCGCAACGATACTTTTATTATTGGAGATTTTAAAACTTCTAATCAACCTTACTGTCGTTACTATCCAACTAAAGAAGCTAGTAAAGAAAACAGAGCGTTATTTACAGGCTGGAATAAATTCAATAAATGTGCAATGCAATTAGCAGCATATGCTCAAGCCTGTTCAGAAACACTTGGTATTGAAGTGAGTTGTGCAGAAATCATCGTCTCTACACCAGAGATCGATCAGAGTTTTATCCTAAACAAAAACGAACTTGCTAAATTCCACACCAAATGGTTGCAGAAGGTTCGCCGTTACCAAGAAATAAAAGAAGAAGAGAGGGTAGCGAAACAAATTCTTAAAGAGTTAGAAGATTCCGGGAAGAGCTTGTCCAGTAGTGACGTAAGCACCGAGGAGAGCAGCAAAGCCGATCATCGCCCAACGACCGTTAGCTAGTTCAGCTTCCTTGACATAACCTTTATAGTCTTCAACCAGCTGTGGTTGAGTTTCTTTAGCGAAAATATTCTGCTTACCGTATTCGGTAACAGTAGTTTGTTGTGCTACAGATTGAGTAGATGAAGTCATTAAACGAAACCTGGAATAATTTGACCTGTTGTTGCATAAGCTCCAACCAAAGCAATACAACCAACTAAAGCTGCATAACCATTTAATCTTTCGGCAAAAGCTTTAGTTTCTGTGTCGTAGCTAAAACCTTCTTCTAAGATCTCTTCACTTAAAGATTTTTTAGACATTAAACGATACCTGGGATGATGTGACCTGTTGTTAAATATGCTCCGCAAAGAAATACAAAAGCCATCATTGCTGGTCTTCCAATACTTCTTTCAAAGATTGTTTTATTAGATGCTTTCATGATTTAAAAGATTCCAGGTATAAGTTGACCTGTAGTAGCGTAGGCACCTAAGCCTGCTACAACGCCTAACATGGCTAGCCAGCCGTTGAATTTTTCTGCTTCAGGTGTCATCTGAAAGGTTAAAAAAATATTACACCCAAATTCTAACCTGTTAGGTATAAATACCTTGTTATAGTTAACCGACATCTTTGTTCGGTTTGTTAGATTTCAAGGACAGACCAAATTAAAAGCTATCGAAACTCGTTCGGTTTCTTCTCTATTAGGTTCCACTAGGTGAGGTATAAATCCTGGAAAAGCCACCATATCCCCTGCAGTAGCACGAACTAAGTTACTGGTATTCATATTTTTATGATCAAGTGATCGAAGTATTTTATGTTTCATATCTCCAAGAGGATCCATCAACCGCAAAGTATTTTGATTATCAGTGAGATACCAAACTAACGAAAGATCTATTAAAGGATGAGTATGAATACTGTTGTAATCTCCTTGACCATTGATATTAATCCAAATTGAAACGACTTTACACCTAGGAAGAGTCTGAATCCTTTCTTGTAAGTGATCATAAAAAGGAAATTCATCGTTTACATCTTTGCTGTGATATCCCCCTTGGTTTGTCATTTGTACACCATCAGGATTTTTATTCCTAAAATCCAATGCCCAATCCAAACTACCTTCTAATAAATCTCCCTCTATAACCCATAAAGGTATACCAAATAAGCTCTCAACATTAGCAGTCATGATACCACTCAGCCATATTCTCTCCTATTTCACCCCCTTTCTTAGCTCCGAAAGCAGTAGCAAAACCAGATGCAACCCAACCGATAATAGGTATGGAACTAACGGCAGGAGAGATATACTGAGTAGTTGCTGCAGCGCCAATCGCAGCCCCTGTTCCTTGACCGGCTCCAGATTTTTTGATGCANGCGATTTGTTCTGCNGTAAGTTTTCCGTCTCCTGTTCCTTTGGTTTGAAAGATNCCTGGNCCCNTCATGTGCTGATGNCCCTCCATAGTGTATTGCTCGAATTTGTAANTTTTCTTATCTTTACTGCTTCCACCGAATAATCCAGTTTTGCCAGGGACGATAACATCTTCTCTCATCTCCATCACCTTTGGATCATTCATTCGATGAGTGATGCTGTAACCATCTTTACTAGCATCAATTGTGTATTGGCTGTATTGACCAACAGGTAAATTAAACTTAGGTAAACCAGCTTCTTTGTTAGCTAGTAAACCAATCATCCATAAATGAGAGAGTCCAAAAGTACCTGCGACAGCCACAACAGCTGTCTTTTGAAACCAATTATTATTTGTCAGCGTCATGATAAAAATAGACTTTGAATAGATTTTAGAATAAAAGAGTAAATTTGCAATTCGTAAGAATAATCGGCATACTCCTTATGCGTGTACTAAATTGTAAAACCAAGATGCCAACCCAGCCAGAACTTATTCTGACAACTCCACTTGGGGGAACAGTTCACACTTATCCATTGACTGGTGGCAAGTCCACTTTTGTACGTCATTTAGCTTGCTATTTAGGCTCTTGTCGTTTTTGTAATGACTTAGAGGAAGCACAACAACATTTAAAAGAGGTAGAACCAAGTGCAACCAATTGAATTCAGTATTCATCCAACAATTAAAGATAAACCATCTGTTTGGTCTCCTTCTTTCGGTAAGCAATGGCAAAGAAAGAAAGGAACATTATTAGATTTAAAAGATCATATCTCTCATGGCGGAGCTTTTATCCCAGCAGCCATGGTGTCAGACCACAGGAATAGTGCTGCCTTTGATCATGCAGACCTAGTAGTGGTTGATATCGATAATGGTTTAACATTAGATCAATTCGCTGAGCACTCTTTAGCTCGGTTGGCTGCATGGGTTTACACTTCTGCTAGTCATAATCCTACTAAAGACAAGCATCGGTTTAGAGTTGTTTTCCAGTTGCCACAACGGGTAACCGACGGTGAACTCTATCAGTCAATCACTGAAATGCTTATTAAAGCATTAGGAGGTGACGCTAATTGTTCTGACCGATGCAGGATTTTTTACGGTAATAGTCGTGCTCAACATCCTGTATGGCAACCTAAAGCTGTTCTGCCTGAATCTTCGATAGAAGATGCTCGTCAAAGGGCAGCTAAAGAAAGAGAACGTTACCATTCGCATTCAGCAGATGTCGATGAACATTCGATTAACCTTGCTGCTTATTGTCTCGAGCACGTGTTGGATCCTACTTCCGATGGCGATAGAGACCAATTCTGTAGTATCACCAGAGCAGCCAGCACTGGAGGAGATGCCTTGTTCTCCTGCTGGTCAGAGTGGGCTTCACGAGGACATCATGGAAAAGGAAAAAACAGATCTCAAACCAGTGAAAAGTTCTTTTACGGATGGCGTGGTAAATCATTGGCAACCATCTTTTGGGCTGCCGATACCCAACAACCCGGCTGGAGGAAGTCTTTACCTCCCGAACTGAAAGGGAATACAGGATCTTTCAAGTTAGGCGTTCACGGAGATGGTTTTGCAGGATATGATCATGAAGATTTTTTAGGCGATATAGAAGTAGAGCCAGAAGAACCATCTCAAGGTTTATTCGATAAAGATAAGCCTTGGACTCAAATAGCAGTTATAGAAAAGCCAAAAGAAGAAAATGAACCGGCTGAAGTCGTCACGTTTGATCATGACCAAAACTTAAGACCTGCTCGATCTAGAGGCAGCAATAACGGTAATAACGAAGACTTAGTTGAACGTATTAAGGATCTGCTTGATAACTATTACAACGGCTTAAGACTTAATTGTATGAGCCAACAATTGGTTTATGGTCCTGAGCACCAGCCGAGAGAGATACATGATATTTCTCAAGCATATGTCTACATATCTCGAGGACAAGGACAAGTTTTTCCTAAGACTTTAGTCTTCGATTTAGCAGGTGTTATTGGTTATGAGAATCGATTCCATCCAGTTAAAGCATATTTAGAAAGATGTGCAGCTAGTGCTAGTCCTTGCAATTACTTCGACAGGATTGCATCTGAAATATTAGGAGTACCAAAAGACGATATACAGAATCCTGTAATGCCTTGCGGAAACCTATTAGCAGATGTTGTTATTAAACGTTTTCTGATTGGTGCAGTCGCAAGGGTTCTCACTCCTGGATGTCGCCATGACTGGATGCCAATTTTAATCGGCAGCCAAAATTGTGGTAAAACAACCTTTTTCCAATACTTAACACCTCCATCTTTAGACGATCCTGGCACTTATCCGTGGGTCGTAACTATGCAGCAAGGTATTGAATATTTAAAAGAAAAACCTCATGCTTTGCATGCTGGCTTTGTTGTCGTTATGGATGAATTCGAACGTTACTGCAAGAGAAAGTATTCAGAAGAATTGAAAAACTTAGTCTCTGTTTCCGTAGACAGGTCTGCTCGTAAGTATGAGAATGAAAAGTCTTATCCTCGTGCATTTGTTTTAGCAGCAGCAACAAATAACTCAGACTTCCTGTGCGATCCAACTGGCAATCGTAGATTTATGCCAATCATTGTTGAAGGTAAAGTACCTTCCAAGGAAGATCCTAATTTAAAGATCATTGACTTAGATAGGCTGAAGCAAGATAGAGATTCTATTTGGGCTGCAGCATATAAGGCTTATTTAGATAATCCTGTACATGTCTTCTCTAGTTATGAGCTTAGTTATATTGCTGACTATCAAGATTCATTCACTCGTGACTCGCCTATAGATGCTGTTGTTACTCGTGCTTTAGAAACGAATAGCAGTGGATATTATCAAGGGCGATCCTACGTTGTCCTTGCAGATTTATTTGCTTGGGTAGAAGTTAATGTCGCTCAGCAAAATCAAATGACGACTCCTGTAACTGATTGCTTAAAAAGATTAGGCTACAAACCGAAAAGAATTAAAAGAAATGGAAAAAGTCAGCGTATTTGGCTTGGTCCAGTCTGAGATTCTCAAGACTAGATAACATAATCTAACTTCAAGACTGCTGACATAACTTAATCAGTGGTCTTTTTTTATGAGGCCTTGGTACTAACGTGCCAGGGTCTTTGTATTTATTTCTCTTCTGCTGGAATGAGTCTCATAAAAGGTGCCATAGGTGTCACCCTTTCTGAAAACCTTTCTTAGCTAAAAGAAAAGTTGTTCACTTTTTCTAACACTTAGTATTTAGATATGTGACGAGTTGGTATATAAATAAGAAAAGAAGAGAGATATAACTAAAAAAAGTTTATAGTTACCGTGTCACCCCTGGTACCCTGGCACTATGTCTAGTCCACTCTACGAGACAGATAAAGAAATCGCGGATAGATTAGCTTCTAAAGACCTGCAAGATTTAACCAATGACGATATCACCAATGCATCTCGACTTCTCTTACGTTATAGCGGCGTACCTAGCAGTGAAGCTCTTCGAAATAGTATTATCATGGCGCTTCATAAGTGGAACAAGACTTCCGATGATCTCCATGCAAAATCTAGGAGCATCTGGCAAAGCGGATGGAGACCAGGACAAGAAGCTTGGATCAACGAAGAGATAGGTTCAGGAGCTGACGTTATAGCTGGTTCCGGCCAATAGATAAAAACGCTTGAGTATCTACTGGTTCACTATCAGGCGGTCCCATTGTTTTATATTCCAACTGTTGCTCTAAAAATTTAATCTTCGTTTCTTTGGCTTTAATTTCTTTTTGTAGTTCTTCGATATGGTCTTGGTAAACAGTAAGCATGCTTTCACATTTTTGTAGGTTGTTTTCTGTGTCCCAATCCATGGATCACCTTCTCTTAATTTTTTCGAGTTGTCTTATCCTCGCTTCATGATCTTTAACATCTTCCTTTAAAATTACTATATCCTTACCTAGTTCACTCCTTAATAGTTGAACTTCATGGAGAATAGCCTCCATACCTCTTTTCATGCTTCCTTGGGTGAATGCCATGCGCCACAACGCGCTTGCAGCAGCCAAGCCAATAACAGCAGAAACTTCTAGCAAGGTTTTAGCCCTCTTTACATTTATATTCTATGTCATCCCTAAAAGCGCCTAAAACACCAAAGAATTGGGATCAACGGTTTTTACATGCAGCTCGAATGTTCGCAGGATGGTCAAAAGACCCCAGTACGAAAGTCGGAGCGGTGGCTGTTAGAGATAGACGTATCTTAGTCGAAGGTTACAACGGACTTCCTAGAGGGTTAACCGACTCAGATTCAAGACTTAAGAATAGAGAGACAAGGCTTGCTATGACTGTGCATGCAGAGATGAATTGTGTAGCATTTGCTGCAAGAAATGGAGTTTGTTTAGCAGGTGCAACGATGTATGTATGGCCTCTTATGACATGTAGTCAATGTGCTTCAGTTCTAATTCAAGCTGATATCGCTCAGATTATAGTGCCAGATTTTGTTGAGCCTTATAGATGGCAAGAATCATTTGATAAGGCAAGAGAAATGTGTGTAGAAGCAGGTATAGCAGTTCATCGTATTCCTTTCTCAGGCGATTTAGAAGAGCCAGAAGAATAATTAAGCTACTCTATCGGATAGATAGATCAGTCTTATATCATGAAAGACCTCCAATTGGGACATCGTGTCACAAATATTAGTGATGGTCGTAACGGTTTTATTGTGAGTAGTCCGTACAATAATTTAGTGCCAGTAGCGATAGAAGGCAGTACTCGTAAGGAATTATGGCCTGAAATTCAAACAAAATTAAGACCTCTTTCTCAGCAATTAGAAGGATTAGGAGGTAAATTTAAAGCACCTAAGGGTTTCCCTCTGCATCTCAAATAATGTCTCAATGGGCTTTACCTCCGAAACTACATTCAACAACAGAAGGCGGACCAATCTGTTTCCATTGCGATCATTCGATTGGTTCTAAGGATGGACTTATTCCTCGATACACGGATAGCCATGCTTGCGTTAGATGCATAAGTTCATTAACAGAAGGAAGGTTAGCTTTAGATGTACATAAGATTGAGAAAAAATATCGACGTCGATTCTTAGAGTTTTGGTCTTTCGTAGAGATTAGAGGACCTGAAGAATGTTGGCCTTGGAGAGGCAAATATCATTCCAGATCAAACTCTAGTTATTTTGCTATGCCCAGGCATTGGGGGTCAGGTCGGCAATACTCAGCTCCAAGATGTGCAGTTTGGTTTACATGGGGAGATATAGGAAGACTTCCGATTAAAGCAGTGTGTGGTGACAATAACTGCTGCAATCCGTTACATCTCAGAGTTAAAGGAGTTCCTCATTTTTTCCATAACCGACACCTCCAAACAGTTGATTTAGAATTTTCGTCTAACAAATTGACTCATGAGACTCAACTCTTTTTAGAAACTACTCACGATAAGGATCCTAAAAGATTTAAAAAAATTCAAGCAGCAAATCGTATGTGGATTGATTTCCGATTAGCCGCTGATGGCCCCTTAAGTCCTTCCATTATTAAAGAAAAGAATAAAAACTAGATCAACTAAGATATAACTATTGTCAATTCAAAATTATAATGTCAGCCGCTGACGAAGCAAGAGCACGTACCGAAGCATGGTTAGAAGGTGTTTACAAGGACGAACTTGGTAGAGATCTTGGAGAAGAAGGTAGAAAATATTGGACTGACGATATACATGAGAGAGGCCAAACACGTGAACAAGTTGTAGCAAATATCAGGAGAAGTCCTGAGTATGATGGCTATAACAGAGGGAAAGATACAGTTCCAGTCAATCCTGTTACACCAGATGATCCGATTGATCCTACCGATCCATCTGGAGCAACAACTACTCCTGAACCAAATGTTGGAGGATACGGAGAATATTTTGCAGACAGTTGGAATCCTTCAGGAAGAAGACTAGGAGTTGATTTAACTCCCAACGAGCAAATGGGTTCCATTCCTTTCGTTACTTCTTCTCAATATAACAATCGTTATAAAACTGGTAGATTCAGCGACTTCTTAAATAACAGACAATCCAGTAATGCCGTTGCTAAAAGTTTGATATCCAGCATGTGGGACGATGCATAATTAAGCAAAACCAGCTAGTCTTGTAACACTTTGCAACAAAACTCATGGCTATGAGTTCTCTTTTCAATAGACCAGAAACTGATGCTCGTACCATTGCTTGGGACAAAGATCCTGAGAATGCCAAGTGGTTGCAAGCGATGTACACGAAACACTTAGGACGAGACGTCGATGAAGAAGGTCTAACTTACTGGGGAGGTGATCTTAGAGGAGACGCAGGGAGACCAATTCAAACAAGAACAGAAGTGTTAGCAAATATAATGTTATCTCCAGAGTATTCTTGTCATCAAAAAGGTGGCTTCTATGTTCATAAAACTCAAATGTGCGTGAGCAAGGATTCTATTTATGCTGAGTTGAATAAGGAAGTCGTCTAAAATAGAAACTAGATAATTATTAGTTCATAGCATGGTCTTGCTAACGCCAGGTATATTGTCCAGCACAATTAAATCTGCAGCATCCGCATTAGGAGGGAAAAGTGCAGCAGAAGCTGCCATAGAAAGATCAGATGCATGGACTAAAGATCCTTCTACAGCTGGTTGGCTTAGAGATGTTTATAAGCAGAATCTAGGTAGAGATGTTGGGGAGGAAGGTCTCAACTACTGGGGCGATGAATTCCGTAGTGGCAAATCTAAAGCAGATATTGAAAGAGATATCGGGTTAAGCAATGAAAAATGGTTGAATGATACTTATAAATCAGAACTAGGACGTGACGCAGGAGACGAAGGGCGGAGCTATTGGTTGAATGACATGAAGAATAATGCTCAAACTAGAGATCAAGTCCTAGCGAATATTCGTCGTTCTCCTGAGTGGAAGAAACACAACGAAAGCGGCACAACACCAATAATGCCAACACCTGGACCTGAAGATCCAGATCCAAAACCAACTCCAACTCCAACTCCTAGTCCAAATCCTGACTGGAAAGATATGGATTGGGGTAACTTTGCTCCAACACTGCCAGAGTATGAGATCAACGATGGCATAGACGCTGTGTCTAGTGCTGGTAATAGGATGACTGATCATTTCTATTCAAGCTATCTACCTAAAAGCAAAGCAAATGTTGACCTAGGAACTTTAGAAACAGGGGCAGCATTGCACTATCACCAAGGCAGAACTTACAAACGTGACGATGATGGTAAGGTTATTGGTAACAAATTAAATATTCCAGATTATCAAGATCCAAAAGAAATGTTTAATTACTTCTATGACAAGCTTTACGGCAACGAAGATAACGCGTAATAAAACTTTACAACTGAAATAGGTAGGATCACTTGCTTCTTGCTGAAGTGGTGATATTCTCTGCCAAGATGTACTGAGTATTTTGACCAAATCAGCAATTGAATCGTTTGTGGTCAAACGAATTGCAGCGACCGAAATGCCTCAAAGATTAATATATACAGCTTTATATATGAATAAACATGGTGACCTGATAGACGATATAGAAAAAGAAAAAGATGTACAAGAGCATGCGTTTGCAGAAGACACTTGCGGGAACCTTATAACGAGTCATTATCGACACACTAGTCAGACGCATCCTTCTTGGGGAACATTTGCTGCTTTAGAACACCCTCACTTATCTTTATTTATAAAGTCAGACCATAGTACATTGCATGAAATTTGCACAGAAAGAAATGATATGCAATTCAGTCTGCAACCCTTATATGAAGCTGCTGAAAACACTCGTCTCGCAGTGAAAGAGAAGAATTATCCATTAGAAAATTTATTTCACTCTAGATGCCCAGGAAATTATCCAGATTACACAGGACATCGTCACCCATGGAGTGAAGCGGATCACGACAACCAGTTAGCTTCTGCATATTCTTCAGCTATTGATTACAACGGATACAGAGAAGCAGGTGCTAGTGCTATACAAGCACAACAGTTATTAACGATGTGTATGTTGCAGAATGTTACAGCTTCAGGTAGTCTTCGTGCATGGCTACGATTACTCGATAGCTGTTCGAGACCTAATAGGTCTTACGAAACAAAGAGTTTAGCAGACCTTATTGCTGATCATGTTCACGCTTGGGTTCCAGAAGTTTATTCATGGTGGTCTAATACCCACCGTTCAAAAACAGATTTGAGTGTCTAATGGATAATGTAATTGACATGACCGAAATACATGACGCCCTTAGTCATTTAATCGGTTCAATATCTCAAGATCCTGAACTCAAACATTTGAAACCTTTAGCGGAAAATGCAGAAGAGCGTTGCGACTCCTTGTTAGTAGATATTCAACGCAATTTCCTTCGTGGCGAGACCTCAACCAGCAGAGTTTCTTGTTAAATTCTTTCCAGAATTAATAGACAAGACGGTTCCTTCAGCTAATAAAGAAGCCTCTAAAGAATTAAATATTAGGATTTGTGAGGCGATTATGTCTGACATGATCCAACGCTTTGACACCTCTTACGGTTACCTTGGCGCAGGTGCAACAATATTAAATTTAGTAGCAGACAAGAAGCATCCGGATAGATCTAATTACGTCAACGAATTCATGCTGTCTCAGGATCTCAAAGATGCTGAAGCTAATAAAGATTCTTCGGTAGTTGATTTCTGCAAAGAAGCTTTAGGAGTAATCCAAAATGCAAATTTCAAAGAAGAGATATGTCTCATATTGATAGATAAATCAGGAGCGTCTTGCACAACATTACCTAGAGATAATCCTGCTAAAAGAATTGCTAGCTTGATGAGTGCTTTATAAGAATGATTGACAAGATCCGTCATTCACCTGATAAGTGCAATTTAGCTCCACCTGCAGATGTCGTAGCAGGAGCTAAATCTGTCTTAGGGAGTATTGATCTTGATCCTTATTCAACTGTTGATATTAATAGACTTGTTGGAGCAAGTAGATATTATGATCGAGAAGAAGAAACATTAGAAGATATTGTTAGAAAAGAATGGTATGCAGATGATGTTCATAGTTCCTCTAAACGTGTTTTTGTTGGAGCGCCTACAGGTGCAGCCTTAACTAGGCGACTATTAAATAAGACATTAAAAGAATACAGAGCAGGTCATATAGAACACGCGGTCGTTTGGATTGCACATAATGAAGCAATTATTAGAGCTCCTTGGATTTGGGACTTCCCAGTTTGTATTCCATTTAAGAGACTACGTCCTATGTGGTATGACGATGAATTAGAAAATTTTAGGAACGTATCTCCTTCAGATTGGTCGGCAATCATTTATTTGCCGCCAGTTCAACACGATCAATTCCAGACAGGACTATCTCGTTTCCATAATGTTTTTCATTCCATGGGCAGGATTGTTTTCAACGAATATAGCAGCGAGAACGATTGGGAAAAATCGTATCAAATTAGCTGCAGAAAAGCATATGACTTCCATGCTTGATATTGATAATCAATTATTCGAGAATCCTCCCGATCAATTCAAGGCGCCTGATGGCAATCTTTATTTAACTGTGCGATCTATTGTGTATGACTCTTGGATTACATGGAAAGACGCATTACCTGTAGATACAGCTCAAAGAGAAATGTTGAATTCAGATCAGTATGCAAATATCACGGAACTAGCAGGGAGAATTCATAAATTTCACCAAGCGTTACCTGGGTATAAAGCCACAATGGAACCTCCCTTTGAATTCGTTTTATGGTGGGATCCTACTGACACTGATCCTGAATGGAATTCAGGTAAGACTTGCCGTTTTATGTTGTCTGATTTTGCAGCTTCAGATTTGATCCATTACAACAAATCACGTCGAGGTAATAGATTAGAACTTAAGCAACTAACACAACGCTTAGTAGAAGCAAAAGCAATTAACTAAGTTCCTAGATCAGCGTAAATATCTTTCTTTACATCCCAAACAGCTTGTCCTGCAGCAAATGGTTTAACTTCTTGCTCAAATACTTTTTTCTTCTCGGATTGTTCTGCTGATCTTCTGTTTAATACGTTGATACCTGAACCTTGATCGATACTACTTCTACCTCCTGTGCTTCCACCATATGATTGTGCTTGAGAATTTAAAGATCTAGCTTTTGCTAAATATTTTCTTACTAAACCTGATTTACTTTGTGGTCCCCATCTATAAGGAGAGCTTGAATTCCCTTTCAAAACTTGTTAGAACTTGCTTCATTTTCTATCCTAGGCAAAATGGAACTATGAATGGAAAAGACTCGCTTTGATCTCATCCCTTGGCAAGCTGTTGGAGACATCGCTGACGTTCTCGGTTACGGCGCTAGAAAGTATAGTGCTAATAACTGGTGTAGGGGAACTGAGTGGGGGCGTTACTTTGCCGCGCTATGCAGACACCTCTTCGCTTGGTGGAGAGGAGAGGATAATGACCCCGAAACAGGATATTCCCACCTCGCCCATGCCGGCTGTTGCTTGTTGTTCCTCATGGAATATCAAAGAAACAAATGGGGAACCGATGATCGATTTACAGGACCCGATTCAGAAACCTTTACTAAAGGAGATGGCAGATGACAGTTAATACGTTTCTATTAGTCTTACTAGTAATCGCTGCATATTCCAATTTATATCTCACTATCAGAAAGGTACGTCGATGACTAAAGTTTCTATCGTTGGAGCTGGTAACGCAGGATGCTTTTCAGCTTTAGAGTATTCTTGGCAATCCAAGATGGATAAGTGGAGAGGTAATGGTAGAGGAATTGAAGAGATTGAACTGATTCATGATTCTAGTATCAACCCAGAACTAGCTGGACAAGCAACTTTTCCTCCTCAACCTCAACTGTTATGGAGTGCTATCGAATCAGAATTTAATTACTATTCCAACGCTATTCATGCAACGCCTAAATTAGGAATTTTATATAAGGATTGGGGCAAGATTAATAAAGATATTTTTCATCCTTTCCCTGGCAATCAAATTGCAGTACATTTTTGTCCTGCTGAGATGCAGGAATATGTATTAAATTCAAAGGCATTTAAGGTCACAGATAAGAAAGTCGAAAACTTAGATGATATTGATGCTGATTACGTTATTGATTGCAGAGGGAAGCCTCAGGATTTAGAAGAGTATGACACATTGATTAGTCCAATTAATGCAGCAATTTTAGGTAAACCTAAGAAAGATATCCAAGATATATTTACTCAGCATGTTGCTACTCCTGATGGGTGGACTTTTGTAATTCCCACTAATCCAGAGTCTCCTTCCTATGCCAGATCTATTGGTTACTTGTATAACGATACAATCACCTCGCGGGAGGATGCAGAAAAAAACTTTCAAGAAATTTTTGACGTAGAAATAACATCTCATTCAACTTTTAATAACTACGTTGCTAAGAACCCTGTTCAAGGCAGAGTGATTTTAAATGGCAATAAATTATTCTTCCTCGAACCAATGGAAGCGACTGCAATTAATACCTATCAAACATGGGCTAGGTATTCATATCAGTTCATTGGCAATAAAGGTTGGGCTGCTCATCATGCTTCCATAGATATCAAGCAACATATTAAGCAGGTGGAAACGTTTATCCTTTGGCACTATAAATTTGGTTCTAAATATGACACTCCGTTTTGGAAGTATGCAAAGGATCTATTAATACATGAGCCTTTATTTAATGATGCATGTGAGTTTATTTCAAACAAAACATTAGAAGATGTCAAAATTGCTGAAGCCGTTAATCCTGCAAGCTTTAGATATGGTCCTTGGGCTCTATCTGGTTTAAAGTATTGGCACAAAGGGATGACAGAAGAGTTAAAACAAAATGGCTAATTTACATCAAATAGAGGTATATCCAAATGCTTTATCTTCAGAAGATTGCCAAAGTTTAATTCAATTAATAGATGAATGTAAGGAGCAAGAATCTCATACTTTTATGAAAAGACATAAGACGTCACATAAAGAATCAACTGATATTTATATTGATTTTGCAAACATGCTTGAAGAAGTTCAAGATCCTTTATTCGAACGTGTTAATCCTATATGTTTACCAGCACTAGATAAAATGACTGTTGCCTATAAACAAAGCCATCCTTTTTTAAATGACATCAGCCCATGGCAATTACATCCTTGGTACAACTTACAATATTATTCTGAAGGTCAAGGATATAGTGCTCTACATTGCGAACATGATTCCAATTATATAGATCAAGGATGTGATGGTTCTA
>PADF01000009.1 GCA_002702945.1 Methanobacteriota archaeon | reverse complement strand
CGAATTGAGGTGAGATAATGTCAGAAACTGATAGTAAACCTACAGGCTTAGGAGCAAATTCAAGCCGTAGTCTGTTAAATAAAAGGCTGGCTAGAAGTCTTTGGAGAACTAAACTACGACTATTTGCAGTTATTTTCATGGTTTCTGTTGGAGTATTTGCTGGAATTACTTTTGGAGGTTATTCGCATAATCTTGAGGGTATGTATGATACAATGCATGGCGATGACGAGGAAGGTGCAAACCTTGCAGATTTGTGGATAGATAATCGAAGTTCAATTTGGTCGGCCGAACAAGTGAGTAGTTTTTGTCAATCACTGAATGATTCATGGGATAATAGCGTAACAGGTGAGCTTGATTCATGTGAAGGAAGAACTGTAATCCAAGGCGCATTGTTTCACAATGATAGCACTGGAGAACAAATAATCAATTCACTATGGCATGGGATTCCTGCTGATGCAAACTCTGACAGAGTTTGGATGCCTAGTGGACACAGTGAAGGCAGAGTTGCATCTGCTGCAAATGAAATTGTAATTGATGCACACGTTAGTGATGCTCTTGATTTGAGTATTGGAGATGACATAACTATTGGAGCAGGAACCGAAAGTATGGATNTCCAGTTAGTTGGCATAGGATATCATCCTCTACATGTATTGATGGCTCCAGAAGGATCTCTGTTTCCGCCTGAACCTGGTCAGTATGTTGTTGGATATCTTTCTGATTCNGGAATGGCAAGACTAACTGGAAACGAACTNGGTTCTAGTAATACAATTCTCCTTGACATTGAGGGAACCCCATCTTTTGATTTACCAGATACTGAAGAATACGAGGGAGAAGAGATAGATTTAGTCAAATCACTTGTTGATGACTCGCTGAATCAATCCGATTTAGATGCGAGAGTTCGTGATAGAGGTCAAAATGAACCGGTAGAAGTAATGCGTCAAGACTTGGAAGGCGCAAAGAGAGCAACGATTCCTTTCACCGTAATGATTGCAGCCATAGCATCTATCACTATTGTACTGAGTCTACAACGATTAGTTCAAAGTCANGCAAAAGAAATTGCAGTTCTNAGAACNCTTGGTGTCTCTCGGCTATCTCTCATGCAGGGTTACTTAATTGCCCCAATAGTTATTGGAGCAGTTGGTTGTTTTATCGGAGTTCTCATAGGACCATGGGGTATGAATGGAATGCTAGATTTCTATCAAGATATTGTTGGAGTCCCAATCACTGAACGAAGCATTCCTATTGCAACTTATTCAAGTGTAATTTTACCAACTATGTTAGTAGTATTTCTTTCAGGGGCGTTTCCGGCTTGGAAAGCGAGCCGGCTTGAACCATTAGATGTTCTAAGTGGCCAAAATCAGATTAAAATTGGTTCAAACCTCCTTAGAAAACTTACTTCTTGGATGCCAACTACTCTTGGTCTTTCGATACGTTCGAGTATTCGTAAACCGTTACGACTTGGAATGACCTTCCTTGCTGTTGGGATTTCACTGATGCTATTCGGCTCAATNCAAATGATGTCTGCTGGCCTAGAAGATACTCTCATCAGTGGCCTAGAAGAAGACCAATCTTGGGATGCTCAAGTATATGTTATGCCAGATAGTGAAGGCGCTGTATTAGAATGGGCGTCTAATAATTCAGCGGAAAGTGAATTACTCATAGAAATGCCACTTGGAAATGTTGAAGATTCGGATGGAATTGAACGAATATTTACCCTTGTAGGGTTGAATGATTTCGAGAATGGAATGCGAAAAGTGAATGTTATAGATGGTAATGTTCCAATGGAAAATAGCGAAATTACAGAAGTTATGATGGATGAAGGAGCCATGGAATTCCTAGGTTGGAGTATTGGTGATGAACAAATAGTTACACTAAATGGTGATGAACAAGAAGTGAAAGTTGTTGGAACTTCTAGAGGAGAACTAGCTCGTACAATGTATTTCCTACGCGGTGAATTAAGTGATTTAACCGGAGTAAATGCAACTTCTGTATATCTTCAACTACCAGATGGTGTGGAGGTTGATACCGAACTTGGTGAAGTTTCTGCAGGAATTGTTGAACGTCAAATTCTACTTGATGGAATCAATAGTTTACTCGAACAGCAAACACAAGTATTCCAAGCAATAATGTATCTTGGGCTTTTATTCACAATTGCTGTAATGCTCAATACTATGATCATGAATGTTGCTGAAAGGGATTTCGAACTAGCGACATTACGGGTATTAGGTGCCTCAACTAAGAGGCTTGGTTCAATGCTACTGTTTGAAAGTCTTCTAATTGGGACAATTGGTGGAATTATAGGAGTACTTTTCGCTTATGGAGGCGCGGTTGGGCTAGCTGCTTCTTTTTCTTCTTGGCAATTCTATGTCCCAGTAGTAATCGTACCTAGCGTTGCTTTCCAACTTATGAGTGGTGTAATTATTATTGCAATCGCTATGACTCCGATAGGTATTTGGAGACTGAGGAAAATGGATTTAGTTGAAAAAGTGAAAGACCTATCTCAGTAAAGATAAATCACACTCTACAGGTTGATTTAATCAATTAATATAGCGAACTCTTGATGAGCCTTCTACCTATGGAGGTTCATGGTTGAAATGCCAGACGTAGGAGTAAAGGTCCTTGTCGAGGTTGAAAGCCATAATGGTAAAGCCAGATTTGAAGGCATTGTTCTACACCCTGCAGCAAAGGGACATTTAACACTAAAATTAGTAAATGGATATAATGCAAGCTACCCTCTAAATGATATTTTATCAGTTGAAGTTTTAGAATTAAACGATAAACAAGATGAAGTTTCATCGACTTCAGAAATTGAATTTGATGAAAGTTTACCTAGAATTAGAATTCTACACACCGGAGGAACTATCGCTTCTAAAGTAGATTACAAGACTGGAGCAGTAGTTGCTAGATTTGAACCTAATGAACTGGTTGCAAGCATTCCTGAACTAGCAAAGATCGCTAATATTGAAGCGGAAAAATTGGGCAATATGTTTAGTGATGACATTAGATGTCAGCATTGGAATAAGATGATCGATGCTACAAGTAAAGCATTCAATGATGGTTGTGACGGAGTGGTTATCACACATGGGACAGATACTCTTCACATAACTTCTGCAGCAATGAATTTTGCATGGTCGGGAAAGGGTACAGTTCCTCCTGGTCCAATCGCTTTAGTTGGCTCCCAGCGTTCTTCGGACAGAGGTTCTTCTGATGCCGCAGAGAATCTTATCGCAGCAGTGTTTTGGGCTGCTAATGCTCCAAAACCATGTGGAATCGCTGGAGATAGTGCCGTATTAGTAATGCATGCTAGTTCNGATGATGGAAGTTGTTCTATACATCCTGGNACTGGAGNTAGGAAANTACATACAACTAGAAGAGATGCTTTNCAACCNGTAAATAGCCAACCATTAGCTACAATTAATGATATTTCAAGTGATATTTCAATTGAATTATCAAGTAGTTACAGCAAAATGCTTGAGGAGAACACTAGAGAAATAACAAAATCTCCTACTCATTATTCTCCAATGATTCGAATCGTTCAATTCATNGCAGGCCCATGGCTCCATGAAGAAGAAATTGAAGCAATAATTCTGACTTCTCCTCAAGCAATAATCATCCATGGCACTGGTCTTGGTCATTTACCGATTGATGACCCTGGCAAGGATGCTCCGGAAAATACCAAGGTTTGGCGCGCTCTAACTAGGTGTATTAACAGAAATATTCCTGTTATCATAACCAGTCAATGTATNCATGGACCAATCGATATGAATGTTTATTCAAAAGGTAGAAAACAGATAGAAATGGGAATNTTGGGCCATGGAAGTGTTTCTTCACCTGACACCGTTTCAGTAAAAACTCATTGGGCATTATCCAATAATGTAGAGGTTTCAACAGCCATGGAATCTAATTTATGTGGAGAAAATAATATTTCTTTGATGGAGTAGAGGTGGAAATATGACAGGAAACCAACACCGTCTCGAAGAACTGAGGCATAATCGCGAACTGTCAAGATTAGGTGGCGGACTAAAGAAGCAAGAAGAAATACGCATGACCGGTAGAGGAACTGCCAGAGATAGAATTTCAATGCTTCTTGATGAGGATTCATTTATTGAAATTGATTCTTTTGTCACCCATAGAACTGTCGACCACTCTATGTTTCTTCACCAAACACTAGGTGATGGTGTTGTTGCTGGGCATGGAACAATTGATGGACGTAGAGTGTATTGCTTCGCTCAAGACTTTAGCGTACATGGCGGCAGTATGGGAGAAGTTCATGCCAAAAAAATTGCTAAAATAGTTGAGATGGCTGAACGNGCNAAAGCCCCTATTATNGGAATGTGGGATGGCGGTGGACAACGAGCNCATGATGGTATTTCAGGACTTGCTGGTACCGGTGAACTATTGGATAGACTAGTTCAGTGTAGTGGCAGAGTACCCCTCATTAGTCTGGTTTTAGGACCCGTAGTAGGAGTTTCTGCACTTGCTGCAAGTCTTGCTGATTTTACCATCCTAGGAGAAGATCACGGCCAATTATTCTTATCCTCACCTTTAGAAACTCCAGAAGTAATTGAAGGAGAAATAGATGCAGCNGGACTNGGAGGTGCAAATCTACATGCATCAAGATCAGGAATTGCTTGTTTGATTGCAGACGATGATGAAGATGCTTGTGAACTTGCTAGTGAAATTCTTGGATTCTTACCNGATCATAATATGGCTGATCCTCCCNTTGTAGCAACCGATGATTCAATTGAAAGGTTGAATGAGGAACTTGAAGCATTAGTCCCTGATAACCCGAATAGACCTTATGANATGGTCAAAGTGGTAGAAGAAATTGTCGATGATGGAATTTTCCTTGAATTATTTGAATCATATGCAGATAATATCATTATCGGATTTGCTAGATTAAATGGGCAAAGTATCGGAGTTGTTGGAAATCAACCAAAGGTTCTAGCAGGATGTCTTGATATTGATGCATCGATAAAAGCCGCTCGATTCATCAGAACTTGTGATGCATTCAACATNCCTCTAGTTACTTTTGAGGANGTTCCTGGTTTCTTACCGGGNGTTGTTCAAGANTGGGGTGGAATNATTCGACATGGCGCTAAACTATTATTTGCTTATGCCGAAGCAACCGTTCCAAAACTTACTCTAGTTACTCGAAAAGCGTATGGCGGAGCATATTTAGCAATGTCGTGTAAACACCTTCGCAGTGATTATAATATTGCTTGGCCCACTGCAGAATTGGCAGTAATGGGTGCTGAAGGTGCTGTCAATATTATTCATCGAAGAGAGATTAATGCTGTTGAAGACTCTGAAAAAGAAGACGTCAGACTCAGATTAGTTGATGAGTATAAAGCTAAATTTGGAGACCCCTATGTTGCTGCTAGAAATGGTTGGTTAGATGACGTCATAGAGCCTAATGAAAGTAGGTTNCGACTTTGTCGGGCACTAAACATTCTTCGCTCTAAACGTGAATGGAGTCCACCGAAGAAACATGGAAATATTCCACTTTGATATCATTTCTTTTGTTGAATCCTNGACANTAAACCAGTAGGACTTAAGTCAATATCTAATTCTTGTTCAACCACACTGACTTCTTCAACATTGGTAATNCCAACAATAGCAGTTGGCGAATTACTTGANTTACGAATAAAAATTAGTAAAATCAATATCATCAGTACAAGGAATGCTATAATTCCAATAATTACTTGAGAAGATAATTCACTAGAAGATGACTCATCATCTTCTGTTTCGATAACAGTGAAACTTTGGTTGTATAAGATATTTGCATAAACAGCAAATTCCGAAGAAAATTCTGAATCTTCAATAGAAACCCTTAGAGTGACGTTATCATCATGGTCTTCAGGTAATTCAAGTAAAATAACACATTGGAATTTACCGTCTTCTTGAAGAATGCAGTTGTTAGTGAAATTATCTATTAANACACCGTCAGCAATCAATCTAGGTTCTGGACTTTCCGGTTCACCATCCGCATCAAANACACTCCATTGTACACTTACNGCAGTATTACTATCGGTGAATGGNGTTGGAGTCTCAACACTCAAAACTGGTGCATCGGGAATAGGNGTAATATTTACTGAAAGTAGGTTTGAAAATTCTGAATTACCATCGGACACATTGAGCCAATGCAGTTGATTCAAACCATAAACATCATTGGATGGAGAAATAATNAGTTGTTGTCCAGAAATAGTCACTGAAATTGAAGTNTCNGNAATAGTAGGATTNGTTGNCCATTGTAATTGATCACCATCNATGTCATAAGCAAATTCTGTTAAGTTTAGAGATATTNCCTCATCCTCATTTGTTTCAATATTCCACATGCTTAAGTTAGCAATAACTGGATCATCAACCGCAGCAACTTGAACTGGGATATCAACATCTACAGCTTCACTGGCACCATCAGTAACCATTACATGCANAACAGTAGCACCATTTTTGTTCAACAATGGAGTTAGTTCAAGAAAACCATTCGAATATGAAAAACCGACCGGTCCAGCCTCACCGGTTGTTTGTTGATTTATGCTAGCAAAAAGTGGCTCACCCTCTGGGTCATAGGCATATTGAGAAATATTGACAAATACGGAAGAGCCATCTTCAATTAAATTCTGCATTGGAACATTACCTGTTAAGACAACTGGGTCGTTGTATGGTACGACGTATATCTCTAAAGTGACTTGATTTTCATCAATTACGCCTTCNCCACCAGATCTTACTGTGACATTNACTTCTGCCCCACNAGTAAATTCNCCTTCAACATCATGAGATACNGTCACTCCCCTTCCATCCGAGTCAACTATTACAGAGAAGTTGTTGATATTGCCACCACTGATATAAGCGTCTGTAACGAATATTTCTTGACCATCTGGATCCATTGCAATCAAATTAGATTGAAGATTAACAGAACCTCTTTCGGGAACAAAAATATCAGGTAAAGGAGTCATGAAAACCAATGGAGTATCAGTTCGATAGAATTCAAACATTGAAGTCGAAGGAGCGCCTTCGATATATACTCTGATAAATGCTATGTGTTGACCTGGTTCAAGAGTTTCAACCTGGAAATTACAAATTGCAGTCCCATTCTCATTTACAGATCCACTAAACTGTTCAATTCCATCAAAGCCACATTTTACATCAACTTGCCAAGATGAAGGGATTTGAGAANATGTTTGNCCATCTCGAAGNGTCCAATTAGTCGAAATTGTAAATGACTCATACGTTCCAAATTGAGTGGTGTTAATGGGTGATATCGATGTATTTTGAAGCAAAATAAATTGACCTGAATCTAAGTCCTCATCAAAATATGCTTCTTGATTACTAGCGTTATTGACATCTTCGATTCGATTGAATGCATCTCTAAANTAAGAATGATCNCCTCTTAAAGTTAAGTCGAAATAATGGTTTAAGTGTAATCCTGCAAAGTCAATTTGTTCCTGTCTAGAAATAGATGCATCGCCATCGTTTCTGTCATCGCCAAAGAAGAATCCATCATCGGTTTCATCTTGAAATTGATAATGATTAGCGCCTAATACATGCATCCATTGCCAACCGAGGTATTGAGTGCCATTAACAAATGGAAGATTGTCACCTCTAGTTGCTATTTCATCAATTGTTCCTGTGATGAATAAAGCGGATGCAGGCCAAGCTGGCTGAACTGTCCAATTAGAAGGGGGTAATGTATCCCAGTTATCGCTAGAATCCCAGCCCGAAAAGTCAGTTCCTAGTCCAAATAAAGCTCTAGGTGGTTGAGTGGAAGAAGACAAAGATGAGTGTTGCCAGAATGGATAAACAGAGTATGCTGCTGCTGCCCCAGTCCCATGACCTCCTACGCCCCAATGATTCAAATCGATTTGTCCAAAACTACCTTGAGTATTATTATTTGAATTATTATTTTCTTGCATGAACAATGTTATTTCCTCAAGCAAATCAAGATGTGATTGAACATTTGTCGAATCACTTTGTTCAATGCCATTGGTAACTACAACAATGTTCCCTCTTTTGACCAAAGACTCTGACAAAAGCATGTAATCAGAAATTTCTTCATCTATATCACCGAAAAGAACAATCCATGGGAATGGACCATTTCCTGCCATTTCCTTGGATTCGCCAGAACTCATCGCTGGATAAACCATACGAACTGAAATTTCTGAACTGATAGAAGTATCATCCCAAGCAACTGGGAAATCTACTCCGGTATGTGCGGATTGAAAGTTTTGATCTTCACTAGGCTGCTGTGCTCCAACTTGACTAGGAATAGAGGTTAAAACAAACAGCAAGCATACTGTGATAACGCTCATAGATTTAGAATTAGAATCTATTTCCACAAGTAGCCCTCAAATGATGTCATATTTTGAAGTTAGGCACTCATGTATAAGATGCCAATACAGTTTCAGCATGGATTAATTTAGTCATCAAAAGGGAAATTGAAGGTAAATATTCTATGTTTTGAGGCGCCCATAACTGCCGCCAGCATTCTAAATGCTGTGCTACTAGCATCCATCTACCATCATAATGCTGCTCTAATAAATCCATACAGCGTTGATCTATGTCTCCTTCCATAGACTTATACCTAGGGGATAGAATCAAGCCCTTTCCTAGAAATTGATCTGGAATCTCATCGCTATCAAAATTTATCAGTAAATCATACTCGTCGGATTCAACTATTGATTTCGACCAAGGGCCTTCGATGAGTTCTCTTCTACCACTGACCAATTTTATCTTGCCTCCAGATTTGGTCCAAGCATAGGCTGTTGATCGAGCTGCACTTCCACCCCCAATCAAACATAATGTTGCACCTGATGTGACATCAATACCGAAATATTCAGCGCATCTGACCACTCCACAACCATCGACATTTGAAGACCACCACCCATGTCCGTCCCATCTCAATACATTAACAGATTCAATTTTTGAAGATTCATTGAAATCCATTACTGCTTGACTTGTCAACTGATGTTTCAATGGTGTCGTTAAGTTAATCCAAATCTCCTCCGAGAAAGATTTCTTAGGTAATTTAGAACCACTGTCTAACGGAAACGTGGCTCGGTTGATATTATCGTTTACGTCTAGAAAGTTTTCATTTTCTTCATTTATTCCCTCTGTTATTTCAAGCGCTTTTTGAATCAATGCACGATTTCGAAACTTACCAAAAGGAGAACTAGTATAATCCCAGTTGATTGGTTCGGGAATAGTTTTTGCATAACCCCATGCTAATGCATCTTGTATTGATTCGGCTTCAATTAAATTCAAACTTTTGATTGTGAATCCCGTCCCAATTCCTTTTTGCTGTTCAAGATGCTGCGCAACAATTGATAGCAATAACGGCGAAATTGAATGAGAAACAGGGTTTCCCGCAACCCCATAATATACATCCGCCATGTAAACTCCAAAACTCAAATCTTTTTGAATCAAACCATTGACAAAAACAAATAACAGATAGGTTTGAAAAAGAAGCCACTCATGGCTGACACATGGAGTCAAAGAACTTCTTTAGTAATCAACACCGAGGCAAGGGCGTAATTGCTGGATTAACAGGACTTCTAGGTCTTTATTTTTCAGCAGCAATGTGGGTCGAATTCAATGATGCACTAGGCGGATTATTGGGGCCAAGTATGGGCGTTGTAATCGGTACGATTGTATTTCTTTTGTATCAATCTAAGAAAAATGAACGTGAGTTTTCTCAAGGCAGTAATTACACTACTTCAGAAAGTACCTCTATGTACAGAGACGCTAATGGTAGAATGCAACAAGTAGAGTCCGATGTTGAGGCTGGTAGAAACCCTGTATTATTCATAG
>PADF01000008.1 GCA_002702945.1 Methanobacteriota archaeon | reverse complement strand
TTGTCTTAATAGTCTTGAGACTTCTAATCTTCGCCATTTTGGGTAACAAAAATCGCCTATTTTGTGATTTTAGAAATTCTATGATGTTGCGAAGCGGTTTAATATGGGGGTCAAGTGGGGCGAATGCGGAGGTCATTTCATGTCTGAAGAAGCAACCCTACTATTACCGTTTGAAACCTATGAAGAGAATGCTGTAAATATTGGTACTCAACAGAAGAGTGCTGATATGGCAAGATTCATTGATACTGTAAGAGATGACGGTCTATACCTACTTGATGTTAACATTACAGACTCTCGGATCAGAAGTACAGCAACCTTCCTTAACAAGTATGATGCGCCAAGAATTATGGTTGTATCAGCCCGTCAATATGGACAAAGGCCTGCACGATTGTTTGCTGAAGCAATTGGCGCAAACGCTGCTGTCGGTAGATTCATCCCAGGTTCTCTTACGAATCCTGCTCTACGCTCATATGTTGAGCCAGATGTGTTATTCGTTACCGACCCTGCTGCAGACCAACAAGCATTGAAGGAAGCAGTCAACTCTGGTCTACCAGTTGTTGGAATCGTCGATGCGAATAATAACCTAAGAAATGTCGATATTGCAGTACCAGCAAATAACAAGGGTCGTAGATCACTTGCACTAATTTACTGGCTATTAGCAAGAGAAGTTCTCAAAGCCCGTGGTGAAACTACTGATGAGGACTGGGCAGCATCACAAGATGTTGAAGAATGGCAATCTACTTTCTGATTGATTTACCAATAACCCATATTTTTGCTTGCTTCGGCAACATACATTACGCCACTAGCGACTATAGCAACTAAAATTCCAATTCTAATGCTAGATTGTTTCCACTTAGTCAACCACAATTTTCCGAGGTAAACTCCAAGTATTGCTGAGATAACTAAACTTGGAATAAGGATGTACTCATCAAAGATTGCAGTTCCCTCAAACACTAGATAAATTGGAATTCTAGTCAAGTCAACGGCCAATGCCAATACGCTTGCAGTTGCTGCATATGCCACTTTATCAGGTAATCTTCTTTGTAGAAACATTGCTCTAAGTGCGCCTTGATGGCCGGTCAATCCACCAAAGAAACCAGAACCGAATCCACCAATTCTGTCCTCTGAATCTGGTAATCTGATATTTGTCCACCTTTCAGTTGCCGACAATATTGGGAGGATAATAAGAGCAAATCCAACAATCATTAGTAGTGGATTTGAAGGAATGTAGGAATGCAACATTGCTCCAATAATTGCTCCTACAATCAAAGCCCATCCGTATCGCTTAACAGCATTAAAATCAACGCTAGTTCGCAGCAATTTTAGTTTCCAAGCATTGTGTGCGCCGTGAATAATGGCGACCACAGCAATTGCTTCATGCGGCGGTAACCAAAACAAGACCACTGGAGTTAACATTGTGGCTAAGCCAAAACCTGCAGGAACAGTTAATGCCGCGGCAAGCAGAGTGATTAACATACTAATCACAACAAACAGCAGTTCCATAAATCAAACAAAATGTGGCAAGAAATAAGCCTGTCTAAATAGATACCAATTCACCGATGGTTCTGTTAATCTTTTGATAGTTAAGCAACTTGATTATGTCGGTTGAACCTTTTTCTATTAGAATAAATTGTTAACTTATATGCAAGAGAGTGAGATTCACTCGCAAATGCTATCCTTCGCAGGATTTTTGCCTGACAAAAAAGTGGAAACTACATCATTTGCATCGACAAGTGACTTGCCTCGCTCACTTGATTTTGTTAGATTGACAGGTATTTTGGCACATCGCGAAGCATCAAACGGCCAAGGAAGTTTTGAACTAGCTATTGGAGCCGCAAAAAAAGCTCTATCAAGATCCGATATAGACCCAAACGACATTGATTTAGTCATCAATTCTTCAGTTAGTAAGATGGATAGCCAATTACGTCAGCATTTGTCACCGAGTTTCGCGACATTGATTGCCAGCGAATTAGGAATCACCAACGCTCAAACATTCGATGTTTCTAACGCCTGTGCGGGTATGTTGACCGGGTTAATGATTGCAGACTCGAGAATTCGTAGTGGCCAATCCAAGTATGCATTAGTCGTTTCTGGAGAACATATCACTCCAATTATCGGCGAAGCCAAAAGAAGAAATTTGTATCTTCACCCGCGTGCGATGGCATCTCTAACAGTTGGCGATGGTGCCGCCGCGTATATTCTTGGCCCATCTAGTAAAGAAGGCAGAATAAAGTTTAGTGAACCGTTTACAATGGCACAATATAACAGACATTGCATTGGACAGGCTTGTAAATCACACGCAGGTCCACAAATGAGGACTAAGGCTAAACAGTTACAAGATGGTGTAATGAATAATCTCGGGAATTTTCTTCAAAGATCTGTTGATTTTATGAATATCAATTGGCATGAAATAGATCATACTTATTCTCATCCAACAACTCCTAAAGCGGTAAAAAAAGGAGCAAAAATAGCGTCAGATGTAATGGGCGAAATCAATTTTTTACACAATAATACTGCAGAGACAGCAAATACTGCATCAACAACTCACGGCATCCAATTAGAAATTTCACAAAATAATGGATATCTAAAAACCGACGAGACGGCAATATTAGTGTCCTTTGGCTCAGGTCTTGCTATTTTGGCAATGCACTTCATGCTCCCGAAGGGGGTGGAAAATTGGTCGTAATGTTATCTTGGGAAAGTAAGAAAATAGGTTATACCAATTTGTTAAAATCTACAATTAAGTTAGCTAATATTGCGATGAGAAATGCCGGAGTTAATCCAGATGATATTGGTTTAATTGTTCATGGCGGTGTGTTCAGAGAGCATTTTAGGACAGAACCAGCATTTGCAACTCACATCCAAGGAGGCCTCAAAATACACTGCCATGGAATTGGCATCGATAGTAAGTCCTGTTTCGCATTTGATGTAACAGATGGCAGTTGTAGTCCACATGTTGCCCTGCAATCGATAGCAGATTTATTACCAGCTCTTTCAAGTAAGTATGCACTACTTTGTATCGGAGATGACCGACCAACAAAGCAATGTGATTGGGACTATGATTCATATTGTGTAGTCGCGGTTATTGGTCTATCTGGCAGTGGCCCAAAATGCATCTCAATTACGCATGATAATTCTAAGCTAAACCCAGACTTAACCACTTTAGGATATTTTGAAGAGAATATTAAAGCCAACAAATTTGTTAGTGCAGGTAAGGTTGATTATCACGATCAAGCATCAACTAACAACTACTTCTTAGGCCATCAAAATTGGTTATCAGGGCAACATATGCATGAATTTTTGCAGCAAATGAATAAACATGATGATACACTAGAACATTGTATAGTAGACCGCTCGGGTAAGTCCACAACTGCCAAGTGGGTGTTCTAAATATGGAACTAAAACGTAGTAGAGAAGATAATTTCTTGTTACTGTTCTTAGTGGTATTATGTCTCTATCACATAGTTGCGAGATTTGGTCTGGCAGTTGACCTTCAGTGGCATACTGATATTGGTCGAGACGAATTGTTTACTCCACCTCATGTAATGATTTTGGCAGGTATTGTTCCAACAAGTATCATGCTTGTTTCATACATTATTTGGAACAGTTTTGTTGCTAAAAATCCGGCACAAAGCGGATTTTACATTGGCCCTTTTGTAGCTCCAACGAGTTTGTGGATGATGGTTTGTGGATTAATCACATTAGTTCTTGGTGGACTTTATGATGATTATTGGCATACTTCATATGGAGTAGATACGACTATCATAACTCCTCCACATGTGTGGACCTTTGCTGGTGGAATGCTAGTAGAGATTGCTACAATTGTCCTTGCTTTACAAATGAAACATCGTCTTAAGGAGGCAACTCCTAGATGGTTAAATTTGATAATTATTGGAACACTTTGGGCCTTAGTATATCATTTCCATCTTGCATTTGCAAATTTTCTAGACCCTAGGGTATGGGCTATCGAGATATTTGGTTTTCAAATTATGCTCCATCTCATTTTTGCTGGTGCTACACTGATCATTTTCTTACCATTAGCAGATAGATTGTTGGGTGATAACGGCGCACTAGCATTATCCGGTTTACTTCTAGCATCACAATTACTATTCTTGGTTGTAGTGCCATTTCTTGTAGAGGCAATGATGACAAATGAGCATTATTTCCGACCAGGTTCGCCACATACAACTTGGGCAGCTCAATGCTTACCTTGGCTGTTATTTCCAATGTTGTTATTGACAAAACGATACTCAGTGTTACAAAATCCCAACAAATTAGTTGCTTTAGTTATCATCGTAGACGTGGTTTGGCTTCCAACATTCATTGATTACATTCCTTCTGAAATTGGTTTGTTTAACACACTTCTCTCAACCGTGCTTAGTGTGTTTATTTTACGTACTTTCATTTCTTTGAGTTATGGCTTTGGTCCGGCTATTGAGCGATTGTCAGAGGATAAAATGATAACAGTTGTACAGAAAAAACCGAGTGCAAGAAAAATTACAGTTGTTAGCGTATTAATGCTGTTACTGTTTACTCCAATCGCCAGCGGTCATATGATACATCTATCAGAAGAAGGTGAAGGATTGGATGCTCCAAAACGATATCTTATCGATGTGAATGAGACATATGTGTGGGTTGAATTCATGATATGGCCCCCAAAGGCGTTAATTGAAACGGAAGTGTCTATTTTGCCGGCTAATAATGAATCAACCGAAATAAGTGATGCGTGGATAGAATTAGTTTATCCTACAGACAAAGACACTGTCAGAATGCGGACAAATTTTGAAGATCGTAACAATCATTCAATATGGAATGGCCAAGTTAATTTCCCTTTTTCAGGAAACCAATCAATAGAGGTTTGGCTAGAAGTTGACGGGCAATCCAGCTATACAGCAATTCCGGTTAATGTTGATGGCCCGCCACTTATGCCCGTTTGGTTCGCTTGGTTTTTGGCAATATCATGGCCGGCATTGATGGTTTTAATTTGGCAAAAAGTGTCTCACAAATAATCGAGGTGTAAGTATGGAAATAGCTGTTACTGGTGCTACAGGTACACTTGGCAAGGCGGTAATGTTTAGATTACGAGACCTAGGTCATTCGGTAGTTGGCCTCGGCATGAATCCAGCAAAAATCGACAATTTGCAGAATCAAAATTTCGAAGTTAAAAGGTGTGACATAACAAATTTAGCCGATTTAACTGCCGCGGTAAAGAATTGCGAGGTCATTATCCATTGTGCAGCATATGCAGCACCCTTTGGAAGTAAAAAGCGATTCTTTGAAACGAATGTTGGTGGCACTAAGAATGTCTTCCAAGCCGGACAAGACAATTCTTGCTCACGTATAGTTATGATTTCATCAGCCTCTATTTTTGACCGGATGTCACATGATTTACCACATAGTGATACTACTCCAGAGTCACAATATCGACCAAGACATTATTATGGCGCAAGTAAGTATGATGCTGAATTGTTCTGCCAATCACAACCAAGCGACAAATGGATTGGCCTTAGGCCAAGAGCGGTTTTTGGGCCAGATGACCAGACTTTAATTCCTCGATTAAAGCGATTGATTGGCAAGAATAGTTACAAAACCATAGGTGGTGGTAACGGACTAATCGATGTAACCTGTCTATCAAACTTCGTCGATGCGGTCTGTTTAGCAATTGAGGCGCCAGAGAGAAGTTTAGGTAAATTTTACAATATCTCTAATGGAGATCCAAGAACTTTCAATTCAATCATGAAAGCCTATACCGATAAATTGGAAGGTGTTTACCGTCAACGAAAACTACCATACTTGCCAATATTTTTACTCGCTCATCTTGCTAGTTTTACCGCATCAATTATTCCGGGTAAACCGTGGGAGCCGACTCTCACCCCCTACGGACTTAGACAGGTTACTGAATCACTAACATTAGATATTTCAGGCGCCCAAGAAGCATTAAATTGGTCTCCCAAGAAATCGTTTGAAGAAGGTATGGAGGAGTTGTAATGAAAAAATTAAGGACATTATTTCGTTACTTCACGACACCAAAAAAATATCCTAGTCGGAAGCGTATTGAATCTATTCAACGCAAAGCAATCAAGCGTCATATCAGGTTTGTTCGTAGAAATTCTCCATTTTATGCTAGGTATTGGGAAGGGCAATCAGATGATGAATGGCAATCATTTCCAATGATTGATAAATCAATAATGATGGAAAATCTCGCAGATCTGTTGACGGTTAGAATTGACGTAAATCATGCCAAGCAGTTGGCTGATAAGGCAGAAAAAACCCGTGATTTTTCACCTAAAATCGGACCGTATTCAATCGGTTATTCATCAGGCACTAGTGGCTCACGAGGAATGCATTTTGTTAGTGAAAAGGAACAGGCTAGTTGGGCTGGTTTCATGCTCTCTAGGGGCCTTGACGAATCTATTTTCCAACGTTGTAAAATCGGATTAATTCTGCGTGCAAATTCCAATACTTTTGAATCAGTTGGATCAAATAGAATCAAATTCAGTTTTTACGATTTAATGAAGCCTTTGAATGAGATACATGAACAAATCTTGCATGATGAATTAGACATATTGATGGGGCCGCCCAGTGTCTTGAGCCATTTTGCTGATATTGAATCACCTATCAAAGTTAGAAAAATGGTTTCGGTAGCTGAGGTTTTAGAAGCCACAGATAAACAAAAAATCGAGTCACATTTTGGTCTTATATTGCACCAATTTTATTCCTCTACCGAGGGCGAGATTGCTGCCACCTGTGAATATGGAAATTTGCACATCAATGAAGGTGTGATGGCCATTCAAAAAGAATGGATAGATGAAGAAAAGGGTTGGTATCATCCGATAATAACCGACTTTAGGCGCAAAACACAACCAATTATTCGTTACAAATTGAATGATATTTTGGTAGCATCGAAGGAAAAGTGTCCTTGTGGTGATGCGCGAGAAGTCATAACATCGGTGATGGGTCGCTCAGATGATATGTTTCATTTGACTAAACCTGATGGTGGGATAGAATTAGTTGTTCCAGATCTTATCCGTAGAGCAATAATGCAGATGAGTGATGAAATTACCAATTATATCGCACTTCAAAAAGCGCCTAATCAAATCGAAATACAGCTCAAACCCGAAGGTCTAAGCAATCTATCGATGGAAGGGTTTGATGAGTTATGGAAATCAAAGAATATACAGCCACCGCAAATTGAAATTGCATCATATACTCACACGCCATCAACCACTAAGTTGAGGAGAATTTATCGGCAATTTACTTGATACAATGGGTACCCATGTATCTGTATGTACATACAAGGGGACCCCTTGGAAAAGTGACTGTAATCATGCAGGGCTAAAAATTAAATTAATAAAACCCTAGGTGCCGTTAGTATGGAATCTGACAGACAATCATCTCGTTTGTGGCCTTTCCTGATAGGCTTCTTCGCGCCACTTGTACCTGCAATTATTGGTTTGCTATTTTTACCAGATACTTCAAGTGGGGCAAAGAAATTTGTTTTTCTCCTAATTATAACACCACTGGTGGCGATTGGGTTCCTGATCTACGAATACACCAGCAACAAGAGAGTTATGATGTATGGTACTTTGCTAGTGTTTTTATTGGGTGTTTCATTTGTGGTTTGGTTTAATTTATTCGCGTTTAGTGGCTGGTAATTAACCTCATTTTCTGGAGTAATCTCATTTGTGGCTAGTGGATAAAGGAATAACACCTCTTCAAGAGGGGGTCTCCATAACACCCTTCGATTCATCTCGTCTATACACATGGGTCCTCTATGGGCCATATGCAACCCTACCCTTTGCTCTAATCACCTATGAACCACATGAATCCAAAGAGAACCACTAAACCAGCAAAGAGAATATCAAAAATCATCCCGGTTAATGACCAAGTGTTAGATTGTCCTGTGGTCGCTTGCCAATCCGCTTTTCCTTTGTAAAATACAGCGTCAAAAACGAATGTCAAAATTATAGAAAGACAGCAAACTGCCTCGCTCAAGAAGCGCCAAATATCATTAGCATACCTCCCTGGNNCTGANATCTCCATGAATATAATAGATGCAGTTATGCCTATAGCAAATACGGCGTAAGAAAGATATCTGAAGTTAAANTTTGGTTGAAATTTTGGNTTCAAAATAATTATCTGTTGTTGAGGGAAGACCCCTTGAGTTTGTTGGATTTGTTGATTGAGGTTTTGTGGCTGGCCGGAAAACTGTGTCTGACNTTGCTCTTTAGGGTCGACACTAGGCTGCATGTTTGTATCTGCAAGATTGTACTATACAATTTTAATCATCAAGTTCAGTCATGACTGGCTTGAATTNGATAATTAATANGATNGTATCGAATNCATACTATGGGGTCATCCGATTACNCTTAGCAATCATATGAGAATACGAAGAGTTTGCAGGGGGTCTTGTCAGACGCTATCCACGTATGCGTATACGGTAGAAGGCCCCACCCTCTTACTCAAGTGGGTAAAATATTCCGTAGTTCAATAATTAAATGTTTTTTAAGTAATCCATAAGTATTCTAAAGAGTTAGCATTACCATGAGGAGTTATATTTCGAAGGGTTTTGTTGTTGCGATGATTTTGTTATTTATGTCAGGTGTTCATTCAGCGCCAGAACAATTTGCTGAGGATATCCAAACATCAAATGCAATACCTGAAGGTGAAACAAGAAAAGGCGATATTCCCAAAGGAACATCCACTTACTGGATGACTCCCAATGGTTCTGTATCTTTAGAGCGTGGTCCATTTTCTGATTATAGTTCTCTGATTTTTGGCCTAGATCCTTATGCAGTAACAAGAGTAGCTTTCATCAATCTTGATGTTGGCGAGAACTATACAGTTGATTGGAAACATTACGCTTCAGCAGAATTGATTGAAACAGGTAGCTTCAACATTACTGTAAGTGATGATGTAAGAGAAAACAACACTCATTATTTCAACGTAAATATCTCTAATATCATCCAAGTACATGCCGTTAATGTATCAATTTCTGATTCAAATGGTACATTATTGGATTGGAATTGGGATACAAATCTAATTTGGTATGATTGGGATTGGGTGGAAGAATCAACTGACTGGAGCGACAATATAGATGTGAAAGCGAGTGATGGAGACGAAATCTCTGCTGACTTCAATTTCATAGATTTAAAGCCCGGCCAAGAGTATAATGTTAGTTGGAAAGTTTTCGATAATGACGAAGATGATTATCCTATGATTATTGATAACGGATATGAATTAGTGACTTCAGAAGATGGAACATATGATGCCACTGTATCTTTTGATTTTGTAGAAGGAACTGCACCGTGTGTTGAATACACGATTGGAATTGATGACCACAGAGGTCAGACATTTAGAAAATGTATCACTGTAACGGATAGTCCATTAGGACTTCCATGGGTTTCTAGTTTCTTCACAGTTGTAACAATGTTAGGTGCGGTAATTGCATTCCAATCACGAAAGTAGATTGAATATTTACGAGTAGTGACAAAATTTACTCTCGTAATAAAAACCACATCTCGTCTCGATTTGAGATTTAATTCGGCCCATGCGCATTGTATTGTGACTTTCAAATAATTATTGGAAAATAGGTAAAACAAAGAATAATATCGTCATCAAAAGGAATGACATTGCTGTGCCAAATATCATAAATTTCCGCGCTGTGGTAATCCCGTAAATCAGGAATATAATTGCTAATACAGGCCAAAGCAACATCGATAGCACAAACCACACCAAAGTATCCCACCCGTCAAGAAAAACCAAAGAATAGAGTAGACCTATGATTGAAAGCGAAGAAGGAGCAAATAAGCCGATGAGAAAATCTTTCGTATCGAATAACTCTTCATTGAAGGGGCTTCTTTCAGGACTCCATTCAAATTCTTTCTCACAAGATGGACATTCAAAGAATCCGAATAGGCCGTCTTCTAATTCGATAATTTCAACACAATGCGGGCATTGAATCTCGACCATGTTTAAGCGAATAATTACTTTACAATAACCTTTGAGCCGTCATAACTCTAACATAACGTCTATTTTTCACACTGTATTATGTTAGAAGATTTGNTATATGTACAATGTTTGTTTCATATTACTACCCGCAGTGTCTTTGATAAACCAACCATTCGAACTTATTCACTTCCGACTATTCCGGTTATTCATGAGAATCGTAACCTGGAATGTAAATGGTATTCGAGCAGCGATTAGAAAGGGCATCGATGATTATTTTGAAACAATAAATGCCGATATCTGGATGTTACAAGAAGTTAGGGCTTTACCCGAGCAGCTTCCTAAAGATTGGAATTGGCCCGATGGATTTTCTTTCCATCTTCATCCTGCTGAAAAGAAAGGATATTCAGGAGTTGCAACACTTTCAAAANTACCGATGGATATTCTACAAACAGGAAAAGGAGGCAAAAAAGACCCTAATGATTTGGAAGGAAGAGTAATTGTTTCAAAACATGAAGACATGATCTGCATCAATACATATCTTCCAAGTGGTTCGAATAAAGTTGAAAGACAGGAATTCAAGGAATCTTGGATGCAAGAATGGAGAGATTTCATTACCCCATATCTTGACCTCAAAACACCAGTTGTTGTCTGTGGAGATCTAAATATTGCACATACTGAAGATGACATTTGGAATCCGAAAGGCAATGCTAAACAGAGCGGGTTTTTACCNCATGAAAGGGAATGGTTCACCAATTTACTAAATGATGGCTGGCATGATGCTTTTAGAGAATATGTCGGCGAGGGCGTAAAAACCTACTCCTGGTGGTCAAATCGAGGTCAAGCTAGAGTCAAAGATAGAGGCTGGCGAATCGACTATTTCTTACTAAATGATGCAGCAAACGACAGATTGAAATCAGTAAAAATAAACCGTCAAGGCGGATTAGATGTATCAGATCATGCACCAGTAATTCTAGAACTAGAATAAATTCAAGAATTATTTTCTTCTATATCAGATAGCGCAATTAGCAAATCATCAATACTATCTCTTAGGTCTTGTAATGAAGATTTTTCAACCACAATGATCAAACTGGCTTTACCGTTTTCTTCTGTCAATTTTGCCGAGCACCCTGGTTTTGAAGAAGCAGCTAGTAAAGTGGTGCCGAGAGAAACAGGGCCAGACCATTCAATTGTAGCTTGATATGACTCGACCATGGTTAATGCAAGGGGTGGGCTGATATGAGGATGACTCTTGGATAAATTATGGCGAAGCAAGATTCGAATTTTGAAATTCTTGCTGGGGCCGGTGGAGTTGCTCTTGGAGAGGCGCGGACCAACCACGAAGGGCGCAAGGCATTACTGCTAGTTCGGGGCGATGAAGATATTTCCGAATTTTGTGGCCTCGTTAGTACCATGGGAATCGAAATAATCGAGGTTCTCAAACAATCAGGCCCGATAGATCCAAGAGGATATTTTGGTAAAGGCAGGCTTCAAGATTTAGGAGATGAACTGAAAACACGTTCACAAAATCATCCATGGTTTGGTATAGACCTCGTGTTAATTCATACTAATACAACACCAAGACAAATTGTTACTGTTAGCGATATTGTACGGATAGAGGTGTGGGATAGAGTTCGCCTATTACTCTCATTATTTACTTCTCATGCTAGTTCTTTAGAAGCTAGGACACAAGTTAGAATTGCTAGATTACTATCTGATAGAACCGTACTTAGAGAATTGGCGAATCAGACTACGAGTGGCGAAAGAGCAGGATTTGGAGGTGGCGGTGTAACTGCGCTACAAGCAATTTTAGCCAATTTAAATCGAGAACTTGCNTCCTTGAGAAAAAGGCAGAGAAAGCATGCAAATGCACAAGCAGAAAGGCGTAAACAACGAACCCGTAGTGGTGCTATGACCGTTGGGATTGCAGGATATACAAATGCAGGTAAATCTAGTCTCTTTCTAAAACTATCAGGAAAAGAGGTATTGGTCGAAGATAAACTTTTTTCAACATTAGAAACAACTGTTGGAAGGATGGCGGCAAGTCCTAGGGTGCTTTTAGCAGATACAATTGGGTTCATTGATCAAATCCCCAATTCAACATTAGACGCATTTAGAGCAACGCTTGCAGAAGCATTGGAATGCGATTTATTACTCTTATTAGTTGATTCTAGTGATAGTATGNTGGAAATCAAAAGGAAATTAGCAACATCTAGAACTGAAATTTTTTCAAGATATCTAAATGATGAAGAAGAAATAGATAATGAGATTTTGAACGAGAAAACGATTTTAGTTGTTTTAACTAAAGTAGAGATGATAGATGGAGCAGAGTTGCAAGAAANAACCNATGTTATCCAAGAATTTGGATTTAGCATACCCATAGCGGTCTCTTCTATGGAAAATATAGGCTTGAATGAACTACAAGATAAAATATTATTGCGGCTATTTGGTCCACAAATCGATTTATTACTGCATCCAAGTTTAGAACAAAGATCGATAGAAGGATATGTTTCAGATGTATATGAATGTGGTTTAGTAACATCAAAAATAGAAAATAGTAANGGGTCAATATCGATCAAGGTTTGGATTCAAGATCAAATATTATCCAAACTTATCGCCAATTCTAACGGGCGCATTGAAGTCAAGTAGGATGGCGTTTATCGATGGGCATGGGCGAGGGTGAAGAAGGCCAATCCGCATCGATTGATTACATCGATGAAATGACTTCTGATATTTCCTCAAATCAAAATATAATGTTCGCATCTTCTCAGTCAAAACTAACTATTGAGCAAAAAGAAATGCCACCAATAGGAACTGCCACTGGAATTTTCATCATTTTCATCTCTTTATTGGGATTTATCAACGGATTAGATTACACCTCCGCTCAATCGGGGTTAGTACGCCCTGATGAGTTTGTGTACAGTATGGCGCAAAATGCACCGGATGAGAGCGCAATTTTTAGAGGCAATATTTTCGACCATAATGGAACGCCACTTAATGATTCAGTGGTATATGTNTCATGGAAAGAAAACGGAATGTGGAATTCTTCAGAAATCAATTCTAATAACGAAGGTTATTTTGAAATTGAAAAATTAGACCCTGGAATGATAAGAGTTGATATAATTACTAATAGAGATGGGCATCAAGACGTATTTTCTAATCGAGTATTACTTTCNCCTCCTGCCTTGTTTGAACCAATTGGTTTTACTANAATCGACTTTACAATTCCTTCACAACAAGAGTTTTCCGAGCAAGAATGCTCTAATGGGGCCGATGATTGTGTAATCCGTGAAATAGATTTGACTCCACAGCAAATGGATCATCCACTGATGGACCCCGGAGCAGCATCTCTCTATACGACTGTCGGGATTGCATTTATCGGGCTAGCAGTAATGTCAATTGGCTTCGCTATTTGGGCATTAAAGTCGGGCTCAATTGGATTACTAAGGACCAGCGCAATACTTTCCTTTTTCACCATGGGCCATTATTACACCGCTTGTTTATTCGGATTGATTGCCTTTGCATTGACATATTCAATTAAGAAGCCAGAAGTAATTCTCGAGTAAAATAAATTAATCAAAATTGATTGTTTTTGATGCAAAAGCAGCGTCTTTATTATCACTAATAACCATTCAAGTCACAATATGGACTTACTATCGGCTTGCTGGATGATTCGTTCATTGGACCAAGCAGTAAGTTCTGTTTCTNTTGATTCGGATAATAATTTGATTGCNGGTGGNTGGGACGGCCAAATCAAGAAATGGGATTCGGAAGGTGACACTGTATGGGTGCAAGACCTTCCCGATAGAATTAGTGAGATTGTATTTGAACAAGAGAAGGTAATAGTAGCATCAGGCCTTCATATAGTATGTTTAGATTCTAATTCAGGAGAAATTTTGTGGCAAAACCCACTTGAAGGAAGTGCCGATTCTTTATTGGTTAAAAATAAGCAAATTTACGCAACCTCGTCGGTTTATGATATAGAACATAATGATTTTCTTGAATCAGCAATTTGGGCATTTGACTTGTCAGGCGAGCAAAATTGGGTAACGAAACTCAATGAAAGGCCATGGTTTATTTTATCACAGGATGAAGATGTAATTGTTGGACTTGGAAGGCCGAAATCAGGTTGGGCGCAAATCTTGCCAGATGGAGAAGTANTCAANCATTCATTACAAACTGATTCACCAGTAATGTGCGGGGTAAAAACAACCGCAGGAATCTTATTTGGTCATGCAGATGGTACAATCTGCACATCGAATGAACTACACAATAAATTTTCTAATTCAATCGAATCAATTTCAGCAAATGACGATATTGTAATCGCTTGTTTAGAGNGTGGAGATTTAATTGCTTACACTGAATCAACTCAACAGAAATGGCTTGAAAGTGGTTTTCCGATAAGTTGCCAATCAATCGGTTTTCCAATTTCGAATTATACTACACATTGGTCAACTAGGTGGAGNGGTGTNGANGGTTCCTTACAGGTTAGAAATTTATCTGATGGCACAATTATTGCACAATCTCCAATACTACAAACAAGGTGTATGGCAAGTAGCGAATCAAGAGTTGTAATAGGTTCNGANGATGGNAATTTACACGTTTGGCAAAATGAAATGTTTGAGCGTAGGTTAAACACAGTTAACGATGAGNATAGCCAAGAATCTGGTGAAAAGAGTGCTTTGAAAGAAAGGCTAAGGGCATTGAGAAATAAATAATATTAATCAATTTGANGATCTAAATTAAGCATTGAGACGATTTTCTTCATCCATGATAACTTCTTTAATTTCCTTTCTTGATTGGTAGTTCCGGACCATTCGCCTACCTTATCGGTTGAGAATCCAATTAATTCGATATTTTGGGTTTTAACCCCTGCCCATATAGCAAAGCAAAGTGCCCGATCTCCATCGGTAAAACCACCAAAATTCTCCATTCCANTAAGCTGTTCATTGGTCTGATGNGATAGAACTAATNTTGGTGGGTTTGGAAATTTACTCCATCTGGTAAGGATATTTTTCCATCTCTTATGATTATCTCCGTGGGCATGGATAATGAATCTTTGAGAGTTAATTGCTGCTAAGTCGATATGTTCTCCACCATCTAAATCACTAACAATACAAACTAGATTTTGAAAATCTTTCAGAGCACCAACCGAACCATCGGCAGCGATAATACTGACATCTTCTTGATTGATTTCTTCTAACATCTCTTTTTCAGCAGCAGCGCCAATTATTACAACTTTCTTAGATGACATTAATACTTTACAAATCTCTTGTAAAGTCTCATTGCGACCTTGAAAATTCCANTCAACATTGCCGAACGGNACATCATGGTCAAAAGCCAGACTCATTTGATTAGCACTTTCGAAATCATCAGCATATTCCCACCCAAATGCCAAACGTACCTCATTCTGAATGTCTATCAGGTCTTGCAAACGACCTTCTGGCATGAACTTGCCAATTTCTAATACCTCATCAACGCATCCATATCAAGGACTTCATATGCTGTTGGCCTAGTGGGTAATGCATGCCCGTCCCTCGTGACCCCCCATCAATAGTTGATGAAGTCACACTTTCGCGCTATCCTTTCCTTCCACAGGCCACCGAATGGATTAGGGATATGGCGGTCAGGCATGATATTAATTTAGAAGAATTACTGGAGGGTGAATGGATGGAAAAAGCCCGACAGAGGGCTCGNATTAGACTTGTCGACTCTGTACAATCCAAAGAAGGAGTCGAGATTGTCGGAGGAGATATCCATACAGAAGAAGGAAGATTGGTTGAAGCCTTTTCCTTTTACTATGCCCGCTTGGTTGTATGTGCTTCTGAAGACGAACGATTGATTGCTAGATGGGCTCAAGCAGAGGCTGCAAGAGCGGAGCAAATATTAGCAAAAGATAATTCTAATTTAGAAATCATTGCAAATACCTTCATAACAAACCTAAAATTAGAACAAAGACAAAACGCAGAATATGATTTTGCATCGAATACTCAGATGATGCAAAGAAGGAATTCTCAAAATGAAAAAGTATGGAAGATTGGNTTATCAGACTTCATAGAGATATGTCCTAAGATAACAGGTAGCAGGTGGCGTTTAGCCAATAACGATATTGAGAATGGCTGGATCTCACTTTTCAATGAACAGCAATATGCTTCGTCAAGTAAATTAGCGCGTTTATTACGCGAGAGAATCAAAGCACATATTGAAACAGAGGCACTAGAGAAAATGTCAGAAGTAAATACCGACCTTGCAATTAGACTTGCTGAGCCTGTGGGAATGGTTAGAAATTTAATGGCTAATAAGGCCAGTGAGGCTATAGCATTAGTCGGGGCATCCGAAACAGATTGGCCTCCATGCATGATTAAAGTAGTTGCAGATTTAGAGAAAGGGGTAAACGTCAACCATTTCGGTAGAGTTTTCCTCGGTGCTATGGCGGCAACTTTGGCAATTCCTAGGGAATCATGTGTTAATTTTTTTAGTGGAGCTCCCGATTTTAATGAGTCAACAACATCATATCAAGTGAATCATCTGTATGATAATTCTTACACTCCAGCAAAATGTAGTAGTTTGAAAGTGAATCATAACTGCCCTGTATTACCTGGTGATGACCGTCTTTGCGACCAACCATGGTTAGACCATCCACTAAAATATATTCGAGCAACTCAGCGATGGAATGCCAAAAATAAAGCAGCAGAGCAGAAATTCNAATCAAATAATTCTGAGGTTGAAGAAAATTCATCCACTGACTAAATTCTTACTAAAACTGTTGAATTTTTGNGGTATTCGCGCGAAGCCTTTGAAATGTAGGACGACTTAGCATGAACATCAAACGGTGAAATCATATGACTCGAACCCTCGTCTTGACTGTTGACCGAGATAATGATCTCGGTATTAAAACAGCAATTAGGGGCCCAGTAGTGGGACGCCGCCAAGTATTGACTGCTGCTTTGAAACTTGGAATTGCAGACCCAGAAGAAAGCGATACCAATGCTATATTGGGCGCACTTTCGCAACACGATAATCTCAGCGAAAATTCACCGGAAGACGACGAGGTAGAGATCGCAATTCTAACTGGTGATGAAAAAGTAGGAATCCGTTCCGATAGGGCTATAGCCGCACAATTAGAAGAGATAGTTGCGACATTCCAACCAGATAAAGCCATACTTGTTACCGATGGTGCAGAAGACGAATCAGTACTACCAATCATTCAATCACAGGTTAGAATAGACCANGTTGAAAAAATCATAGTTAAACAATCAAAGGGTATTGAGGGTACCTATTATTACATTGTTAAAGCACTTGAAGATCCTAAATGGAGGGCTAAAATCATGATTCCATTCGGACTGGTTTTGGCAATACTTGGGCTGGGCATTATGTTACCTCAAGAGATTGGTGGAGTAGTTATTGGCGCACTACCACTTGTTAGTGGATTGTATATCTTTAGTAAAGGTGCTGGAATTGAAACCACTGTCAATAAGGTGATACAAGAAATGCGTGATAACGCAGATGCGGCTATGTTTTCATCACTACTCTGGACAGCTACTTTGTTTAGCGCAATATTTGCCGTAGCGGAAGGATATCGTGCTTATGACGATTTATTTTCCACTACTGAAACATCGATATTGTGGCTTGAGGTAGTTCACTCCGCATTAGCATGGATGGTTATTGCGTTTTTGACATCAACTGCAGGATTCATGTTTTTGAGACTTCGCAGAGGTTCCTTCTCTGGCCGATTAATTGTTCTTGGAATATTTGGTATGGTAGTATACTCTTTTGTCAACGCCGCATTAATAATTTCAACCGGCGTACTTAGGGGAGAATCGTATGAGTTTAGCGTAAATCAAATCCTCACAGATCTTGCTTATCCATTAATTTGGGTAGTAGTATTGTGGATGGCAACTACAATCAAGAGTTCTTTACAAGCCAAACAAGCCCAATCTGACAGATATTGGGGAATTTAAAATTAAATTATAAATTTAGGCATATTTTTTGCCATGGTTTTATGCTCAACGACTCCAACTAGTACACCTTGGTTGTTAACTACTCCAATTTGATTTAAGTCGTGAGTTAGCATTAATGCGCCTGCTTTGAGCAATGGAGTTTCGCTTCTTACTGTCAAGGGNGGAATATTCACTAATTGTTGGGCAGGAACACTGTGCATCCAGGCAACCGAACGTTCAACATTTTTCTTAGCTATGAGTTTCAAAACATCAACAGCATGGATTCTTCCAGTAGGGACTCCTTCACTATTTACAACGAATACATGGTCCCAATCATTCTCGGTTAAGTCTTCAATAACATCTGCAACCGAATCATTTGAGAAGACCCAATGCGCATCCGTCATAGTTTCTCTGCAACTAATAGTCTTCGCCATCTTTGAGCGTTCTTGCGAACTCATCCTTTGCAATTTTTCACGAGTGAGTTTTTTATTCCGTGATTTACTCATTTTATGCCCTCCTCAATACAAGTCCCGAATCCAACCTTTTTTGAAGTCTTGGTAGTGAAGTATATACAAATATAGAGATTTAATACCNTCATATTAGTGNACAGATAGGGTGAATAATCAAGACCTAGAATATTTTAGCGGATTACATGGTCACCTCTGGCTCCCGATGATATGCAAATTTTACGCAGCCTTAGTGGGTATGATTTAACGCTAGAAATAGCCAAGATGTCGACTAAATACGGAATTGCTAAAAATGAAATTCTAGCAATGTTAACTGAAACTCATAATCCTGGATACAATAGTTCTGGAGAATATGATCCGTCTCCTCAATCTGTTGCAAAAACATCACCCGAAAATCCCGATTACAAGGATTATAATTCTGCAGCTAAAGTTATTGACAAATCTAGTTTTCGTTTTGAGTATGATCCAACACCAGGGGCCGACCAAAAAAGGAAAAAAGTCGACCAAGCAATACTTTGTCCGAGTTGTGGGGTTGCTTTAGGCATACCATCCATCAGGCCGATTAAAGTGACTTGCCCTCAATGCCTTGAAGAAACAACCTTTTCATCTTAAGTTGCGTTTAAGTCTAGGACAGTTTCGCAATTAATATGCAGCCCGAAACGCCTAATCTATGGCCTTATACGCCTGCGAACTCCCCCCTGCCTCTACCAGAAGGTTCGATCGTCGTAACTAACAAAAGTATTCATTATTTACAAACGAGGGAAGAGAATACGTCTGTTGACAACGTTCTTTCAGTAGAAGAAATTCAAAANTATTGTTCAAGTTTTACTAATGGAGAATTAACAATTGANCAAATTTTAAATCAAGAAAATGCAGAAAATATGAATGCTAGAAAACCATTCTTNCTNCTNGGAGAATTAGCTAATCCATTTCAGTTAAACAGATTAAATCTAGGGCCTATGCCAATTTTTACCGTTCGACTAGAAAATTTATGCAGAACATATTGTGACGGTATAGATTCAAGAATGATACANCCAGGAATCCACCATGTAACCTTGGCTAGAAGCGATGGATGGTGGGAAAAAGCGCATCTTGGAATGGCAACTATCGAACAAATGAAGAAAATGGTATTTTGGTTATGCAACGGCCGTAGAGGAGATTGGAAGCCAGTAAAACTAGCCGAAGGAGGAATTAGATTCGAAAACGATGCCAAACTTGAACCGCCCTCATTCGACTCTCTAAGTTGGGATGGAGTAAAAGAAACTACAACTATCGAAAGNCCACCACCGACAGGGCCAGCTTTGGAAATATCGCAAATCATGGTCCCAGTTCACACAAAATGGGGATGTTATGATAGTAGAGGAAAAATCATCAGATGCGCTCACGTCAATCAGCGAGATTTCCATACCAATTATTTCCGTAGAGGATCATCTAAGAAGTGGCAAGATATTTTGAAAATACAGTAATTCTTTGGGGGCCCAAGGAGTTCCCTTGTTTTGTTAATATACTATTATTGACAAATTAATACTGATAGTAATGAAAGGAAAAGGGTCTCAAAAAGAAGCAAGATTACAACGTCTAAAAGAAGAAATAATCGATTATGTTTCGATTTATCCTGATTGTTCAGCTGCCGATATAGTAAACTATCTTTCTAATGAACGGCGNATGAGGAATCACGGATTAACCACAAGAAAGGTAGGGCTTTTTATTCCTCGTCACCTTTCTGATATGGTTGGTTTTAGATTAGATAATTCTACAGGNAAGCGCCTGTATAGGCTTGCTTATTGATTCGGCAACTTCATGCCGCATTATCTCTTGGAGTGAGATATGGAGTGGCCTAACTTCACTAGTTACGCATCGCTATTCCCTAGTTTTGTCGGGGAGCAATCAACCGACTTACCTAATTTTAACACACATTCTCCGGTTTGGAAGATTCTAGATCCCCAATCTCCTAATTCATTACAAAAGCAGTTACTGCAATTGATTGAAAATCTATCTNCAACAGAAAAATTCGATCAAGCAGATGTAACAATTGATGAAACCAAAGGACGAGTTATTATTCATCCATCAGCAACAATAGGCCCCTCAACCCATTTCATAGGNCCATGCTATGTAGGGCCAGAAGCAATAATCCGCCATGGAGCATATATTCGTGAAAATTCTTGGATTTGTACTAAAGCATTAGTCGGTCATTGTAGTGAAATTAAACATTCTATTTTACTCCCGGGTTCTAAAGCNCCTCATTTCAATTATGTGGGAGATTCAATTTTAGGCAAAGGAGTAAATTTGGGGGCTGGAGTCAAACTTAGCAATCTAAGAAATGATGGNGGCGAGGTTTTTTTACGAATCGAAGGAAAAAGAATCGCTAGNGGCTTGAGGAAATTTGGAGCGATTTTGGGCGAAGNTACACAACTTGGGTGTAATGCCGTAACAAACCCAGGCACCGTTTTGGGCTGCAATAGTACTGTTTGGCCAAATGTTACAGTGACAGGAGTCCACTCTGAACAATCAATTCACAGGTGAATTTGATGGTTACTAGACTATTTGGAACAGACGGNATTCGCGGCAAGGTCGATATATCGTTGGTTGAAGAAAAACAGGTGATTGAGAAATTACTCGTCAAAAGAGAGATTTCACCACCATTATTTAGGCTACTNGGCGAAGTACTTGGTAGAATTTATGATCTATTTCCTGGTCAAGGTAACGAAGTAGTAATTGGCTGGGATCAAAGGCCAAATAATGAACTATTAGCAGAATATTTGACTTTAGGATTACAAATTTCAGGAATGAAAGTAACCCATATAGGGATTTGTGCTACGCCAACATTACATTATGCAACGCTAGAAAACTCGGCTAGAATTGGTTGTATGATTACTGCTAGTCACAATCCAGTTTCTGACTCCGGACTCAAAGTTTTTGACTCAAACGGATATAAAACTACACCAGAAATAGAGGACCACATCTCCAAAGTAGCAGAGCATCTGGCGAAAGAAGAGAGAGAGATAGATGCCATTGAGCACCAGATTTTAACAACGCCAAATAAAGACTTATCAAAATCAGGTTGGTCTAAAAACCATCATATTTCAATTCTAAACGAGAGATTCAATATATTCAAACAACTATTCGGCGATATCAAGAAAGACAAAACCAACATTTTTTCAACACCATTTTTACTTGATTCTTCGAAAGGATTTGCCGGTGAATGGCTAGCAAGTTGGATAAATGAAAATACAGGAATTGAGTGTAGAGAAATAAGCAGTCAGGCTACAGTAATGAATCATAATTGCGGGGCAGGAGAGATTTCACCAACCCAAACCTGGACTTTCGAACAGGCAAGCCAAGATAATCACATTTTAATCAATCAACTAACACCCGCTGAATCAGGAACTATTGTAGCAGCAGCCTTGGATGGCGACGGTGATAGATGCCTAATTATCCAAGCAACTCCTACTGGATTCAAAGTAGTCGATGGTGATGAAATAGCAGATTTAGTGGTTAATGCGGGGACAATTTCTGGTAACGATTGGGTTTTGGCAGCAAGTATTGAATCTGACCTTTCTTTATTATCCAACCTAGATCGATTCCCTANTAAAGTAAAGCCAATTGAAACTGCGGTTGGCGATAGATGGCTATCATTTGCACTAAGAAATAATTTGAATAACAATAGTGATGATAAAACACCCTTTCCAAGGGTGATTGGAGTGGAAGATTCAGGCCATATAGTACTCCCTTCAAGACATCCGATGTCTGATATTAGCTGGACTCTTGTTGGCGATGGCGCAGCAACATTAGTTGCATATTTCCTAGCAATTTTGAACCATGAGCCAAATAATTCAATGAATAGAGGTTGGAAAAAGCGAGTATCTGCTCAAGAGGTAAATCGTGATTTATGGGATGGCAAGAATACATTATCTGACGAAGTAGAAAATATTGCGAGAGAGAAATTAAGCGCACTTGGTAATTTGAAAAATTGGACTAGAAGCGACTTAGATGGTGAGCCAAATTTGATGCTAATTCACGCTAACATGGATTCCGGAGAGTTATCGCTAGGGATTAGAAATAGTGGGACTCAGGCTAAGATTAGTGTCTCATTGAGGCTTTCTTCTGAGATTAAAACCCAAGGTATGAAAGAAGTAGTGGAATATTTAGCACAATTCCTTAAATCAAGGATGAGTTGATTATTCTTTAGCCATTTCACCTTCATAAGTTTGGTTAAGGTATGTCACCAAACCAAGCAATCCGGCAGACGCTACTAGAATCATCAATATGCTTTGTATATCTGCGCCAAGACTCAAAATTATGAATGAAATGACCCATGCAATAACTAGGTCTACAGCTCCAAAAATACGCCAACTTTTCCTCAACGTTAGAATTCCACTAACCCAAGAGGTCGTTGAACAAATCATTACGAATACTGATAATATTACCAAATCATTCCATCCTATACCGGCGGCGAATAGTAAAATATGTACCGACCATAATGCTGAAGCCAACCAAATACCCTGTTTCTCAATAATGCTCCAAGCAGCAAAGCCGATTGAAATAATTCCTAGTACGGCAGCGGTAATATTCATTCCAAATTCGGGAATTGCCAAGTACTCAGTAGCCCAGAACATAGTTCCATGAATTGGTAATGGGAGCAATATCCAAGCAGTCAATACAACAGCAGGTTGCTGCCAAGACCATCCACGCTTAATACCGAATATTATCGCTAATATCGCTGCAGGGCCAAAGGAAATTATGCTTGCAAAAATCACCCATGCAGCCCGTCCCCCAGAACCTCTATGATCAAGCAAACCTCTCTTAATACGCTCATTTTCAACCCAATCAAATCCTAGTATGAATCCAAGTAAAATTATTTCAATAAAAATTAATGGAATCTGCCAATCGATTAATCCACCATCTAGCGGGTTGAATTGGAACGGAAGCGGTACTTCTCCTCCAATAATTACACAAATAACTCTATCAAATGCTAACAAGTATACAATTCCTTCTAATGCGTTAGGGATTCTTAATCCTAAATCTCTTCTACCCATCAACCCAATACTTGCCAGTACTGTAAGTCCAATAGCGATTACAGCAAGGTGTTTTGCATCATCAAGCACAATCACTGAATTAGAAATTCTTCCAGCGATATGGACTAGAACTAATCCAGCCATTGATAGTGCTATAGGCAATTCAATGCCCATTATGTCCGGAAGACGTAAACCGATTTGATTTGCTCTTAGTCTTGCTAATGCGATGAANAGGATTGAAACGAGAACACAGAAACTAAGCACCATAAATGCAGAGCCTGTTGAAAATGACATGTATGTCGATGCCAAAATTACAGTTACTAGGAAAGAAATAACAATTACAGGGCGATGATGAATGTCTCCTACTTCAAGGTCATATGTCCCAATACTTCCTGCTCTCTTTGAGCGCTTTCGTTGTTTCTCTGCAAGATCTAATAATTCCGAATCAATTAATTGTAGATTAGAAAGATTCGCATCTCCAACTGCATCAGATTCTGCTTTTTGCGCGATAAACTCTTCCATTCTCTGTCGCTTTTCTTCTATGCGTTGTAATCTGTCTTCTTTTCTAGCAATAGCTCTCATTCCAGAACGGAACTCACCTTGGAATGCAAGATACGCGCCGGATAATATGAATGCTGCAATTGTTAGTAATACCACAATACCTGAATCTTGAACTTGTCCAGCAATAATCATCACAACCATTAACCCGACAGCCGAAAGAGCAGGAGGGAGTAATTTTTCTAATGTAGATGCTCGAATCAAATATAGAGTCAATGCAACCAATGTGATGATAGTAAGAATTAGTAGATTCATCTCACTTGAAAATAGATTTTCACTTCCAGTTAACATTGAGATATTCAATGGATCTAGAGCAATTATGATGAAAAACCCGGAAAGCAATCCCATCATTAGTGTCAATAATTGGCCCGGTAATGCTTCAGCTTTCTTTAATTCAAACTCATTCGCTCCGGATGCCTTTAATCTATCAGAAACCTGTAGCAGCACTCCACAAGCTATCACTAACGCAGTTGCCCAAATTGCCGCTTGACCATAAGTCCACGAAAGGGCAATCGCAGAAATCCCCCATATTGTCATTAGTGAACGTGGCCGGCCCTTGTGCTTTCCAAGATAGACCATTGAAACATGGCCGATAAGTAGTCCGCATAATATTCCATATAGTCCATATGCGGGTAAAGCGCCAGGTCTTGTAACTGCCCATGTTACAAATAGAGTGAATAGGAAACTCAAATTCCACAATTGAAGTACGGCGGAATCTCTCAATCTAGCATTGAACTCTGAAAGACCCGCTANNCTAGAGGCAATATTCAGGCCTGTTTCNCCATGTTCAANATTTACCCAAACTTGCTGAACTAGTAAAACCCCCATCCAAATAGCCAAGTCATATTCTGCTATTGATATTGGAATAAAGTCTGCCGAAACCAGCCGATTTTCGGCATCAGCAGCGAAGAATAGTAGCCACAACCAAGGTGCAATAACCGCTGTTCCAGCGATTGACGGAGAGTTTCTTTTGACTGCAAGATATGAAAGGCCAATCCAAACAACTCCCTGCGATGCCAACAACGCTCTAGAGCCATCACCTGCNTTGTCTGCTGGAATTAGTAGGGTTAGTAGAGTTACAATAACCAATCCACCTGCCCATAACACATGATCTGAAACTGCAGTTTGATGTTTCAATAATGCACTTGCAGTAAAGAGTGCAGTTAATGCTGCATAAATGCTGTATGGTTGTAGATTAAATCGCTCCAATTCATTATCCAATGCGCCAGAAACCATGACAGATAACGCGGCAAGCAGGAAAGGTGCTGGAACTATTATCCAAGGGGCAAGACTTGTCCAAGAAACTCCTCTTACTACTAAATATGAAGCGCTAAAAGCAGTCAGTAGTAAGATCAACTGGGCAAGAGCATACCCTGTTTCTAANCTATTTGCAGCAATTGCCAATAGTGCTCCAATCATTCCCAAACCAACTGAAACTGACCAAAGCCCAGGCTTACCAAGCCCTAATGATTTGAAGGCGGAAGAGAACCAATTCTCCGCATTGACGAATTTAGCAGCCATTGTAGCATTTACTGTTGTAATACAGACCATCAATAAGAACAGGATTAAGTCATCCTCAAAAGCAATAATTTCCAGTCCGAAAAGATTCCAATTATTCGAAATTGCATGAGCCCCGACCCACAGATATGACACAGCAATTCCTAGACTTGCAAGATTTCCAGAATTTCGTAAGAGGGCAAGGCCGTGTAGAAGAATAGTGCCGGTCGCAATCATTATNGCAACNCCTATTTCTCCATACAACGCNCCTGCTGCGCTACCTATTATCAACAGAATCAAAGTAGCCTGCGCTGCTATAGCNTCTTCATCGTGTCTTTGTGCTAGAAAAACATTCAAACCTACCGCTGAAAGAAGGAAAACACCCAGTGCTTGCCCTTCTTCAATTGGCAGATTTGCGAGCCAATCCCACCTCCACATATCTAATGCTAGTCCGTAAAATAATTTCATTGAGATAATCACCCAAGTGACACCCAAAATACGCATATTTGGATTAGGTATCCATTTCTCTCCGAGCATTAATCCTATTACGACCATTAGAATTAGCCCTGTTGCACTTATCACAGGAGTTAGTACGGTTCCAACGATGGTTCCAATTGCAGACCANGTGAAAATCATGGCTATCAAAAGCCCAAAACCAAGNCTTTTTTCGCCGTGAACTGCAAGATCAGTAACGCTATCATCTTCTGGAGCATTGATTACAGTCCCATCTTTTTGAACAGCCCCCGGGGCGGAAGTATCATCACCTCCAGAAGAAAAAATTTCAACAATTTCCCCCATTGCTATATCATGGTCCTCTTTTTCANNNTCTTCTTGTTNTGGTANTTCAGGAGAATCATCATTTTTCACCATGAATGATGAAATATCTAATCCTCTAGCTCTAGAGAATGATTTTTTCCTAAGTACTTCATCTCTATCTTTCTGTCTTGGACCTTCTGGATTTTCACCATCTAGAGGGTCAGACATAAATCATCTCCAGCATTTACAGACTTTGAAACCTCTCCCCTGTTGCCTTGTAAAAAGGCCAATTATCCACAATTCTCTTTTTACCAAAATAGTTTTTTTNCTTATTTCAAAATCTTACACAGGCGAAAGGGACAAAGACGGCCGATGAAACGAGTCTATATGGCCGAGACCTATGGGGCGCCTTCAGGCGACCTTGCAACACATGGAATTGAGTGTGTTGGAAACATTCATTGGAATCTTTCTGCCACTGAATTAGTTGACTTGGCAGTCGAACGAAAAGAGGGGACTTTTAGCGCTCACAAAGCGTTAGTTACTGAAACTGGAGAAAGAACAGGACGCTCCCCTAATGACAAATTTATCGTTTACGAACCAACAACTGCTGAAGATGTNAATTGGGGCGATGTCAATATATCTACAGATGAGGAAGTTTTCAATAAAATGCGTTCTAAGGTTTTACAGTATCTTTCTGAGCAACAAGATCTTTTTGTCCAAGACTTGTATTGTGGTGCTGACTTTTCAGAAGCGTTGCCAATACGCGTAATTACTCAGAATGCTTGGCATAATGCATTTGCTAGAAATATGTTCATCAGGCCCGACCAGGAAAGGCTAGCTCAGCATTCACCCGAATTTACAGTATTTCACGCGCCACACTTTGAAGCAGACTCACAAGAAGAAGGGCTAAATTCCCAATGTTTTGTAATTGTAAATTATCAAGCAAAAGAAGTGATCATCGGNGGNACTCGCTATGCAGGGGAAATTAAAAAATCGATTTTCTCCGTAATGAATTTGATTTTACCGAAGAAAGGAATACTTCCTATGCATTGTTCAGCCAATACCAATGGGGAAAATACTGCGGTTTTCTTNGGTTTGTCTGGAACTGGAAAAACAACACTATCTGCCGATCCTAATCGAGCATTAATTGGCGACGATGAGCACGGGTGGGGNGCAAATGGCGTTTTCAACTTTGAAGGCGGATGCTACGCTAAATTGATTGATTTATCCGAGGAAGACGAGCCAGCAATTTTCGCTACAACACGCAAATATGGTACTGTTTTAGAAAATATTGTGATGGATCAAGACGGCATCCCAGACTTCCATGACACCTCCAAGACGCAAAATACTAGAGGTTCATATCCAATAGAATTTATCGAAAATAGAACNCATGATTCCAAAGGNGGNCATCCACAAAATGTTATTTTCTTAACTTGTGATGCATTTGGAGTTCTACCTCCTATTTCACGATTAACACCTGAGCAAGCAGCATACCATTTTATTTCAGGNTATACCGCTAAGGTTGCTGGAACTGAGGTCGGAGTGAAAGAACCACAAGCAACATTTTCAGCATGTTTTGGCGAACCATTCATGCCTATGCACCCTGGGGTTTATGCTGATTTACTATCCGATAAGATGAACCAGCACAATGCGAATGCTTGGTTGATCAATACCGGCTGGTCAGGAGGCCCATATGGAGTGGGTAACAGGATGAAAATACGTTATACTAGGGCCATGCTTAACGCAGCATTAGATGGAGAACTAGATAATGTCGAATATGTCTTAGATCAACGATTTGGTTTCGAAGTACCTCTTGAATGCCCAGGTGTTCCTTCAGAAGTTCTTCAACCAATACAAACTTGGGATGACTCGGATAATTATAATCAAACAGCNGATAATCTTGCAAAAATGTTTATTGAAAATTTNACAAGGTACCAAGGTGGGGTTTCAGATGCAGTAAATTCAGCGACCCCCAGAGTTGTTGGAAATTAGGCTTTAAGACCGTAGTTTCATAACTTAGCGGCGCGCACAAGGCAATGTGAGACCTATGCGTAATTTACGAATATTAGTCGGCTTGATGTTTATTTTCACTGCACTTTCTCCAGTGATTAACACTATTGACACACCATTAAATGATTACATTTTTGGTGAAGAAGATAACTCAATCGATGACCGAATTTTAACCTTAGATGATGTTAGAAAGCAACCGAAGCAAGCAGGCGCAAAAGCACCTTGTCCAGTAATCCAAAATGATGGAGGCAATACTGGTGATACAGGAAATGCTACGGCACAGACCGCTAAATCAATCGGCTCTGATCCAACAACCTCATTTTCGGGTTGTGTAGACAGTGCTGACCAGGAAGATTGGTATGAATTTTCAATGTCGGCCAACAATAATATTGATGTCACGCTAGATAATTTCGGCGATGGTACAACTGTGGATTATGATCTATATCTTGTATTCGAGGATAATGCCTCATACTACATCATTGACTCATCTTTAACATACGACCCAGAAGAATTGGTCACTAGTGCCGGTTCTACTAAGGACGGTGTTGCAGACACATATTGGATTGTAGTTTTCCAATATGCTGGTGATGGTGATTATGATATAGAGACTTGGACCAATTACACTGAAACCTGTCTAGATTGGCAAGATCCCCAAAATGATGCAAATCAAGGCGATGATGCGGTTTCAAATTGGACAGATTCACCAGACAATTTAGGAAATAACGTAACAGCGGTTTTCACTGGGTGTGTAGATTCAATCGATGAGGGTGACGTTTTCGCTTTTGATGTACCAGTCAATCATACAATCGACGCAGTACTAACTTTTGACTCAGGGGATGATTTAGATTTAAGATTGCATCAGCCTAACGGCACTCTAATCGATACTGCGTTTTTCTCTAATCCCGAAAAAGTGACTTCCATTGGAAGTAGCTTTGAAAATCAACCGGGTACTTATTTCGTCAATATTTCACAGTTCGGTGGAAACAGTAATTGGACTCTAGAAGTTTGGACTAATTGGAGTGCACCAATTCCAAATCTAGCAATAGAGAACATAACCTTCAATCCAGGAGCAAACCCTGGAGATACCGTGAGTGTTGATGTCGAAGTCATTAATGACGGTACACAAGACCTGACAGACGCCTTCAAAACCGAAGTTAGTTTGAGTGTGGACGCTACAGATTCTTGGGTTGATCATACCTTGGGTAATGTGACTTGGTCCAATGGATTGTTGATTAATGCGACACAGATTATTACTGTTACAGGCACAGTACCGTCCAATATCGTTCAAGGAGAATACAATGTATTTGTTACTCTAGATAAAGATGAATTGATTTCTGAGAAAATTGAGACAGATAATGATGCTACTGCATCAACTCAAATGACAATTGGCAATTCAGTAAATGCATGCGCAAGTGCCCAAAACGACGCATCAACAGGCGGCGATGCAGGAGATACATTTGCAACTGCAATAGATGCTGGACTCGACCCAGTTGCAGAACATAGAGGTTGTATGGATTCAACAGATGAAAATGATATTTACAAGGTGACTATTACTACTGGGCAGCCATTGAATGTTACACTGGTATCACCACCTATTGACGGTGCTGATTTTGACATGTCTTTACAAGCATCTAATGGAACCGTTATAGCCTCTAGTTTATCGGTTCAAGACGACTTTGTTTCACTTGACGCCACAGACTCAGCGGGAATAGCAGGAGACTATTACGTCAATCTATCATATTTCGGCGGCTTTGGTGGAAGCAATCCGGGTGGAACATACCGTCTACTATTCGGTCAACCCGATCAGTCTGCATACATTCCACCATTCGATTGTGGAGCCCAGAATGATTTGGGCTTGGGCCAAGATGCAGATGCTTCGGGAATACCTCTAGGAACTAATAATGGAATTTCTGGCTCTGGATGTCTAAGTATTTCTGATACAGAAGATGCTTATTCATTCACGATCAACGATTATTACAATACAGAAGTTCACTTCAATGCAAGTACAGACCTTCCGTTTACTGCTACGCTAACAGATAGCAATGGAGACCTTGTAGCAAGCGCCGATAACACTAGTTTTGGTGTGTTATTTGAATCATTAAACACTACCTATGAAGGCCTGGAAGAAACCTTTACAATCGCTATTTCTGGCGGTGGTGGAGAAGGAAATTATCAACTTGAGATAATCTCAGTTCAACCAGCTCAAGCAGACTTGGCAATAGAATCTCTATCCTGCCCATCAGTAGAAACCTACACAGGAGAAGAGATTCAAGTTTCATGGATATTCAATAATCTGAGAGGCCCTGGATATGGCCAAGCCGTATCGGTATTGATTGAGTTAATCGACTCTGAGAATGTAACTCAAGAAGTAATTTTCACCACATCTCTTTCTGTGGCAACAGGGGCATCGTATAATCAAACCCCAGTGAGCGATACTTATGCCTTCTTTACGATTCCAACCGATACGCCTTCTGGCGATTATACCTGTAAATTATCATTGGATACTAACGAGCAATTATCCGAAATTGATGAAACAAATAATATGCATGTAACAGAATCATTCTACATTCAAAACGAGGATGAGTTGTGGGCTAATGATGAGGATAGAGATTCGTTCAACACCACTGATGCTGGAGATGGCATTGTGGATGATTGTCCAACCAGCGCCGGAACCTCTACCATCGATAGATATGGATGTAAAGATCTAGACGGCGACGGAGTTTCTAATTTGAATGATATTCTTCCTAATGATGCAACTCAATGGTATGACACTGATGGAGACGGATTTGGTGATAATTCAAGCGGAACCAATGGCGATAATTGTCCAACAGAAGCCGGAGTAATAAACGGTGATAACGGACAAGGCTGCCCTATTTTGGATTTAGACGGTGACGGCGTTCTTAATGAAAATGATGATTGTAATAATTCACTTCCAGGTGAAATAGTCGGACCTGATGGCTGTCCTTTGGATGACAATACTGGTGATGACCAGACAGACGGAACAGGCGACGATGATACAAACATCACTGACCCTGTAGACAACAACAGTGGAACGGGAGATGTTACTGACGGTGGCGACAATACTGGAAGCGGAGATACAGATTCTTCAACAGATTCAACAGATGAAGCAGAATCAGAAAACAAGATATTGGGAATGTCTCCGCTAATGCTCGGATTGATTGGTGGAATTGTAATTTTACTACTCCTGACAGTTCTCTTTGTTCGTGGCAGAAGTTCTAGAAGCGATACGTTCGCAATGCAAGAAAAAGCCTATTCAGATGCAGGTTATGCTGCTGTAGCGGGCGTGGGAGCAGTCGATCAAACCATCACTCCTGAGCAATTAGCGTATGAGCAACAATTGACAGCTGCAGGATACCCAGCTGATTATGCACGGGCTTATGCCGACCAACATTTCAGACCATGGCTGAAACAATAAGGTAAATTCGCCGACACAATGCTCATGACCTGCCTATTGCTGGCAGTATTATGCAAGTATTAATGGAGACATCAGCAGGAAATATTACGATTGAACTTTTCGATAAGGAAGCACCTGAAACAGTTGCTAACTTTGTGAAATTAGTTAACATGGGCCACTATAATGGATTACATTTCCATAGAGTCATAGAGAACTTCATGATTCAAGGAGGTTGTCCTCACTCAAAAGATCCTATGTCAAGATCAGCAGGAACAGGAGGCCCAGGTTGGAAAATCCCTTGTGAGCAGTCCGCTCTAGCATTGAAGCACGACAAGCCGGGCGTGCTTTCGATGGCCAATGCTGGTAGAAATACCGGAGGCTCCCAATTTTTCCTTACAACTGTAGAAACTCCTTGGTTAAATGGCAATCACGCTGTATTTGGGCGAGTTTCGGATGGGATGGATGTAGTATATGCTATAGAGAAGTGCAATAAATTACCAGGCGATAGACCAGCCCAACCACAACAAATAATCAGTTGTTCAGTGGTTCAGTAAACATGGCAATCCTAGTAATCCACGGAGGTGCTGGCGGAGACGGCCCTTGGTTGGGAAAAACCCCGTTAGATCCTGGCAGAATCGATTGCATGAAGCAAGTCCTACAACACGTGGGAAGTAAGTTAGAAAATAATGAAATTGATTGTTTAGAAGCAGTAACCTTGGCAGTCGAAATGCTTGAAGACGAGCCATTATTTAATGCCGGAAAAGGTTCAGTAATCAGTGGAGACGGCTCCATAACAATGGATGCATCGATAATGCGTGGAATCGATAAAGCCGCTGGCTCAGTAATCAATGTGAAGAAACTAAGACATCCAATTAGAGCTGCAAATTTGATTCTACATCAAGGCTGGCCAGTTATCATGAACAGCGATGCTGCAGATGATTTTGCTATTGCTAAAGGTGTAGAAGAGGTAAGCCAAGACTGGTTGAAAACAGACCTAAGAAAGGGTCAATGGCAGCAATGGAAAGATAGCAAAGCAAACCCAGGGGCTACTGATGAAGACGACAGCGTACTTGACCACGACTTAGAGTCAAGAGTCACTACCGAGTTTTCTGATGAAGGAATGGGGACGGTTGGAGCAGTGGCACTTGACAATGAAAACAACCTTGCAGCAGCCACTTCGACAGGAGGAATGACGGGAAAACCATCAGGGCGAGTAGGGGATACGCCAATCATCGGCGCTGGAACTTGGTCAGATGATAAAATCGCAATTTCTTGTACCGGAGTTGGAGAGGCCTATATTCGTACTTGTGCGGCACACAACTTGGCAAATAAATTCCAAAATAGTCAAGATCTAGACAAGGCTTCAGACCAAGTTCTAGACGAAGTGGCCCCTTTAGGCGGGCGAGGCGGGCTCATCGCAGTAACTCGAGAAGGAGATTATGCAATGCCCTTTCAAACACGATTGATGTACAGGGGTTCTTGGAACTCAGGTTCTGTAGAGGTCGGGATTGGGCCAGAACTAGAAAAATAATTATTATTTAATAATTAATATACAATTTACTAATAAAGACACCAAATCTAACCAAATCAAATAAAAGATATTATTTAATAATTAATTATTAACGCAGTATTATGTCGAGATATAGGTCAGGCGACCGCAGAATAATCAGTATAAGTATACCTGAAGATATTGCTTTGAGGCTAGATAAGAAAGTGGGCAAGGGTAAAAATGGCCGCAGTGCTACAATTAGCCGAATGATTGAAGAATCATTAAACCCGAAAAAGTCCACGACAAATACTCTGTCGGCCCCCGTTGGCAACTTAGATTCCCTTTCGGGAGAGGTTAGAATTGAATCAGATACAATGGGCGAGCTAGAAGTACCAGCAGACAAATATTATGGCTGCCAAACTGCTCGTTCTCTAATCAACTTTGATATCGGGGATGATAAAATGCCACGCGGAGTAATCCGTGCCTTCGGTGTATTGAAACAAGCAGCAGCAAAGACAAATGTTGCTTTGAAGCAATTAGATCCAGAGATTGGAGATTTGGTTATAGCAGCTTCAGAGGAAGTCATTCGTGGAGATTTAGACTCGCATTTTCCCTTGAGGATATGGCAGACTGGAAGTGGAACCCAATCTAACATGAATACCAATGAAGTAATCGCTAATCGAGGAATTGAAATTGCTGGTGGAGTATTAGGTTCAAAATCACCAGTACATCCCAATGACCATGTAAATAGGGCTCAATCTTCCAATGATACGTTTCCTACTGCTATGCATATCGCCGGCGCTGAAGCGCTCACACATGAACTACTTCCAACTCTTAGACAACTTAGGAATGCCTTTAGCGATAAAGCCAAACAATGGTCAGACATTGTGAAAATAGGTAGAACCCATTTGATGGACGCGGTTCCTCTGACATTAGGCCAGGAAGTATCTGGCTGGGTTTCGCAATTAGATGCCGATTTACGTAGAATCGATTTTGCTTTAGATGATTTATTTGAACTCGCATTAGGCGGCACTGCAGTAGGAACTGGGCTAAACACACACCCGCTATTTGCTCAAATGGTCGCAGATGAAATTGCTAATATTACTGGATTAACATTTGTTAGTGCGGAGAATAAGTTTGCTCAATTAGCAGCACATGATGCTGTTGTTGCAGCCAGTGGAGCACTCAATACCTTGGCGGTAAGTTTGATGAAAATTTCCAATGATATACGTTGGCTAGGTTCAGGTCCTAGGTGTGGATTAGGAGAATTAGCACTGCCAGCAAATGAACCAGGCTCCTCTATCATGCCAGGCAAGGTCAATCCAACACAAGCTGAAGCGATGACTATGGTTTGCTGCCAAGTAATGGGGAATCATACCGCAATTACAGTGGGTGGGTCACAAGGCAATTTCGAGTTGAATGTTTACAAACCAATGATGATTCATAATCTCCTTCACTCAATCAAATTACTTACTGATGCTTGCCGTTCAATGCGAGAGAATTGCGTCGAAGGTCTTGAGCCGGTAAAGGAAAATATTGCTTCTCATCTAGAGAATTCACTGATGTTAGTAACTGCATTAAACAACCATATTGGATATGATAAGGCAGCCAAAATCGCAAAGAATGCCCACGAAAAAGGATTGACTCTCAGGGAGTCAGCCCTCGAATTGAAGTATTTGACCAATGAAGAATTCGAACAATGGGTAAGGCCAGAACAAATGATTGGCCCTTCATGATGTAAATCTGCCTAATGGGCAGGACTATATATTTCCTTTAATTCAAATAAAGTAGCGGCAAAGAAGCGCTAGTTGGCGACAAACATGAATACATTTACTGGAATGAAAGGACAAATTGGAGAAACCCAATATTATACCGTTCAAATGACGGCCACTGAGCTGGTTAAAACGAGCAAAGTTGCAGAAGAAACAGATACTTGGCTTTTACTGGGAATACAAGAACGCTTCCAAAGAGAACTTTCAAAACCCAGAATTAAAGATATTACCCGCTATTTCTTGCATGACC
>PADF01000007.1 GCA_002702945.1 Methanobacteriota archaeon | reverse complement strand
TTATCCCAATCCATAGCATAAACTGTTTGGTTAGTAGAATTCAATTCATCTACAATCTTCAGCTCTACATCTAACTGGGCACTTTGTCCATTAAGAACATCCATTCCAGTATTAGTAACACTGACATTGATATTTCTATTACCTTCTCCAACAAATCCGAAATACCTGTCAACAGGGTCTATTTCTATACCTGAAACCGACAGATCTTTATTATCCATTTCAATTACAGAAATTGTATCATATTGTCCATCCCAACCTAGATTATCTCTCCATCCACCAAAGCCCCAATTCTTGTGACCTACTACAATATCTGGAGCTGAATTAACTGCGCCAGCCATTTGACCAACTTCAGCGACGTGAGGTCTTCTTCCGGCTGCATAAGACAGTGGATTCAAGTGACCTCCGTTACCATCCGAAAGAGTGACTTGGATGGTAGATGGGAAATTTAAGAAGAAACTCGAACTTGTTCCACCTGCCGAGTCGGTAGAATTCTGCTGATAAGCGATTGTAGGATTAATGAAGTCAGGTTCATTGTCACCATTCAAGTCAGTTACAGTCAATGACCATGAAATGTAAGGGCCAAAATAGGCTAATTGTGGATTAGCCCACGTTCCTACAGCAGAAGATGTAACATAAGTTACATTTTCGATATTCTCATCATTAAGGGCAAGAACGTCTATTACATCGTCGCCATCCATGTCTGCTACACTGATAACTTGAGAAGTTACAGTTTGCATATTGATAACGTGCTCACCAGGGCCAGGAGTAGTACTGAAAGTATATGTTAGAGGGAAGGCATCGGTTTGACAATTGAATTCAACAATAGAAACGTTATCATCATGACCTGGATTGGTTACTTGTCCAGTTGAATAATCAAGTCCTTCGCTCCTCAAGAGCCATACGTCATTATCAAGACATTGTCCTCCACCACCAAGGCCTCCGCCAACTTGTGATTCGCCCCAATCTCCTGAGGTGAATGCTCTGTATGTATTCTGCTGAGCAGGCCCAAGGTTTGTGATCTTACCTTGAGTGTTAGAAGATACTGGACCAAGGTATGTTACGACTCTTTGTGTAGTAATATCCGCTTGTAAATCAAGAATCATGACATCATCATTTCCATCCTTATTCAAGTCGCTAACTTCCAAATCCCAAGCCCANAANTGNGTGAAACGAGCACCTATATCCCATGTTTTCTCATTACATCCACCGTTTTCGATAATTGTTACGTTACCTGGTTGGCCGTCTGGAGCGCCNTTGTCATCGGTTCTAAACGGATTNTTTCTTTGGAAAATTACAATATCAATAGCGGAATCTCCGGTAAATTCTCCAACTTCAATGAATTGAACATTTGAAAACTCATCCCAATCAGCATTCCTACTTAGATTCTCAGAAACCCAAATATCTTGTCTTTCACTGAAGTCACCATTACCGTCATTCCATAGGATAGTAATGGTGTGTGTACCGTCAGTAGCAACGGCAATATCATTACTACCGTCACAATTGAAGTCTCCAATTGCAACATCGTGAGGGTCACGATTTGTAGTATACGATCTAGCCTGAGAAGCACTTGCTGTAGAAGCAATTGCAGCGGTAGTCGATAAAATCATCAGCATACAAAGAAGTATACCTCGGGCGCGGGCTTTGAAGAGATTGCTTTGGTTAAACATCATCATCACTCTTTGACCCAAGAATACTTGCACTTTAATTCCTTTGCTATTTGGTTTAACCCAAAATATCTCACTAAAGGCTCAGTAATTCGATTTTTTCCGAGCGGTCGATGACAGAGATAATTGTGAATCAAATTAAATCTTACCAGCAAGCCACCTTGGAGAGGGACCCCATGCAATTGCATCTGAACCGTGAACTTTTACCAGTTTTCCAGCCGAAAATAATGATTCAAGCCACACTTCAAGTGCGGTCCCTTCTCTATTACCTAGTTTTTTACTTGCAATTTCTTCGATATCCTGGGTTCTAAGTGCGGTTATTCCGTACTCCCTGACTACAACATGCAGCAACTCCCTAAGCCAAGCCTCTGCCATAGGATCTACGCTCATCGCTCCTTGAACTGGTCTTGGGTCGTCCATTTCTGCGAAGATTTCCATCAATTCGATGACATCTGGACGAACCGGCTTCTCTAATCCAAGCATCTTCAACTCTTTTGAAAGATCTAGCTCTCCAATTGGTCTTCGGACTACAGGAATTCTGCTAGGATCGGGTGTGGGGCCCATGTCAAGTGGCTTTTCACCTATTGGCTCATCTTCAACAGTGATTGATATTTTATTATCCCTTGAAGAATTACTAGAAATATCGGCTTTTTTCTTTTCTTGGCCAATTGGCATGGTCCATCCTAAGCCTGTTAAACCCAATTCTTCGACTTTTTGACGAACCCATTCAGCCTCGCCTTTTAGCAGAACATTCGTATCGTGTTCATCTGACCTAAAGCGGTATTGGACATAGCCTGTGAGTTCCGCCATAAAAAGCGGGAATTACTCAATGCCTTCAAGGTGACGATTAATTACTTGCAAGTTGCCTCAGCACTGTATGCAAAATTCCACCATTACGATAATACTCAACCTCTACCGGAGTATCTAGCCTTACTTGTGCTTGAAATTGGATTTCAGTCCCATCCGACTTTTTGGCACTAACTGTTAGCATTTCAAGCGGCTTGACATGGTCGTTGACAGGAATAGAATAAAGTTCAGTGCCATCAAGTCCCAATAATTCATGTGATTCTCCATCTTTAAAAGTCATAGGGAGTACGCCCATACCAACTAAATTGGAACGATGGATTCTCTCAAAAGATGTTGCTATAACTGCCTTGACCCCTAGTAAAAATGTTCCTTTAGCAGCCCAATCCCTAGAGGATCCAGTTCCATACTGAGAGCCAGCAAGTACTACTTTGGGACCGTCATAAGATTGAGCGGCTTCGAATACAGAAGTTACCTCTCCGGTAACTGTGTTTAATGCATATCCACCTTCGGTACCAGGAGCCATTTGATTTCTGATTCTAACGTTAGCAAAAGTCCCTCGCATCATTATTTCATGATTCCCTCTACGACTTCCAAAAGAATTGAAATCTCTTTTTTCAACACCTCTTTCAACAAGCCATTTACCAGCTGGCCCATCTTTGGGGAAAGAACCCGCTGGCGATATNTGGTCAGTAGTTATTGAATCTCCTAGTTTGAGTAATACTTTTGCATCCTCAATNCTGGAAATAGGGTCCGGAGTTGAGGAGAGGCCAGAGAAAAAAGTTGGAAGTCTGATGTATGTAGAATCATCTTGCCAAGGATATAATGGACTGGCTTCTGAAGGAATTGAATCCCATCTTGGCTCATTCATTGCATCAGAATATCTCTGCCTAAACATATCNGGTGTAATAGCCTTGAGGGCTTCACTAATCTCTAATTCAGAAGGCCAAATTTCACTCATCATAACCGGCGTTCCATCTTGAGAATACCCTAAAGGTTCAGTTTCCANATCTATCTCTAAATTACCTGCAATCGCATAAGCAACGACTAGAGGTGGGCTAGCCAAATATGATGCCTTAACCTTGCTATGAACTCTTCCTTCGAAATTTCTATTACCTGAAATTACAGAGCCAACAATTAATCCTGCCTCATCTATGGCATTGTCAATATCTTCAGGAAGCGGCCCTGAGTTTCCAATACATGTCGTACATCCATAACCAACCACATTGAAACCCATAGCGTTTAGGTCGTCTTGTAAGCCAGTTGCTTCATAATATTCTGTAACAACTCTACTTCCTGGGGCAAGTGACGTTTTTACCCATGGCTTGACCGACAAGCCNCGTTCTCTTGCGTTTCTTGCCAACAATCCTGCTGCAAGCATTACTCCTGGATTTGAAGTATTAGTACACGAAGTGATAGCAGCAATAACGACATCNCCATGATTCAAGTCAAACCTATTTCCATCGCTTTCTACAATGGCGCTATTTGAAAGATCTTGACTTTCTAAACCATGCCCTTGATGCCCCANTGGCGCGGTTAAAGATTCTATGAAATGTGACTTCATATTAGCNAAATCAACTCTATCTTGAGGACGCTTAGGGCCTGCAAGCGCTGGTAAAACCGAAGATAAATCTAATTCTAGTAAGTCGGTGTAAGACTTCTCACTAGAGGTTGCCGAATACCACAACCCTTGTGCTTTACAGTATGCCTCTACGCCCTCAATGTGAGATTCTTCTCGACCTGTTAATCTAAGATACTCCAATGTCCTCTCATCAATAGGAAAGAAACCACATGTAGCCCCATACTCAGGTGCCATGTTGGCAATNGTTGCTCGGTCTGCAAGAGATAAGGCAGCCATTCCTTCGCCAAAAAATTCGACAAANTTTCCTACAACTCCAAATTCTCTAAGCATCTCAACTATTCTTAGAGTCATGTCTGTAGCTGTCACTCCAGGATTCAGTTTACCTGTTAGTCTAACTCCTACTACATCTGGGGAAAGCATGTAAATCGGTTGACCCAACATTACTGCTTCAGCCTCAATTCCTCCTACNCCCCAGCCAAGAACACCTAGGCCATTGACCATAGTAGTATGAGAATCAGTACCAACTAGTGTGTCTGCTAACCAGACTCCTTTTTCTTGCCTAGACACACTGGCTAAAAATTCTAGGTTCACTTGGTGTACGATTCCTCTTGAAGGAGGAACTGCTTGGAAATCTTGTAGAGACTTTTGCCCCCATTTCAAGAATGTATATCTCTCCATATTTCGATGATATTCGATATCTAAATTCATTTCTAATGCATCACTATGCGAACCTGAAACATCAACCTGTACCGAATGGTCAATTACCAAATCAACTGGAACTTGGGGGTTGACTTTTTCTGGGTCTCCACCCATTTCCACCATAGCATCTCTAAGAGCGGCTAAATCAACAACTGCTGGCACTCCTGTGAAATCTTGTAGGATAACTCTTGACGGCCTAAATGGAATTTCGCCCCTATCACCATTAGGCTTCCAATTTGCGATATTACGAATATCAGATTCGCTAACTAAAAAGCCATCATTTCCTCTCAGCGCACCCTCAAGTAAAATACGTATNGANTAAGGTAGAGTNCTGGTATCAATNCCGTTTTCATCAAGTCCGTCTAGAGCGAAATAATGCCCCCCAACAGATAATTCCCTCTTGGAATTGAACGGGTCTAATGTCGCCATGATTTATCCGAGTTGGCGCATGTCTATGAATAAAACCCTTGATAGAAATTAGAAAATTACCATATTTTCCACCATGGATCTTGTGCATTTGTAGTTACACTAACAAGAACCACGTCTTGGGGTGTTTTATCGTTGGTACAATAACCTGAAGGATCGCAAATTGCAGTTATTGTATCTATATGTTCAAAACCATCTACAACCATTCCAAAGACCGTATGGACTCCATCAAGATGCGGAGTACCTGGACTTCCATCTTGTCCTTTGGCATCAGGGTCTACTATGAAAAATTGTGAACCACCTGTATTAGGGTTCTGGGTTTTAGCCATTGATAATGCATAAGGCTCGTGAGTAAGACCATTATCTGCTTCATCTGGAACAGTGTAAGATGTTGGTGGGCAATCGGCGGAATTATCAGACTCTTGACCGTCGCAGTAGCCATAGAATTTTGCCGCATGGCCACCGGACCCATCGCCATTGGTGAAATCTCCACCCTGCATCATGAAATTAGAAATAATTCTATGGAAAACCGTATCATCATACCTACCCTCTTCGGCAAGTAAACCAAAATTCTCCACATGCTTAGGTGCCTCTTCAGCGTATAATTCTACAACCACAGTTCCCGTTTGAATCTCCCCGCCAGTATCAGTCCATGAAAATTCAAGTGTTGCTTCAGTAGGCATATCTGATGATGAAGTAGTTGCCATTTTTAGTGCAACTAAAGAAAGTAAAATTACTAAGATAAGAGAAACCATTCCTGCGAGAGTTGGTGTTCCATCATTAATCAATCTTGGAATTGTCGTTTCTTTTATGCCTTTATCTTGCATTTCATTTAGTAATGAATTATATGTTGAGTTTGCTTTCTTATCTCTAGGNTCTTTCTTTACCGCATCTCTAAGCAAAGATGCTGCTTTACGATATTCAGATTTTGATGACTCGTGATTTGCAATTGCCCAAGTGGCTTCACCAGCGATTCTTAGCGTTGTGGCATGCTCACCATCAGAATCAATATCCCTTAGGATTCTCAAAGATTCATCTGCATTTCCGCTCGCTAAAGCCTTCTCTGATTTTTTCCATGCATCTCTAAANTTATCATCGGCCATGACCCTCCGAGAACCATTTCAGTTTTGAGTTTCACTATGAATTTTGAAATGCAAAATGTGTAAAATCAATCAACATGTTCAAAGAGTGTATTCGGACCGACAATACAGAGGGCGGGTATACCAAACACCTCAGGAGAAAAAAAACAATGGAAACCATTGCCAATGACTTCACCATCAATATTGCAACAGCCAACGGAACAGGTTCACAATCTGCAAACCTAATTTTACTTCAATCAATATTTGATATGGGGGTTCCAGCAAGTGGGAAAAACTTGTTTCCATCAAATATTTCGGGACTCCCTACATGGTATATTGTAAGATTNTCAGACAAAGGATACCAAGCACCTGGCGATAGAACCCATATTCAAGTCCTGGTGAATCCTGCAACATGGGATGAAGATTTAGCCGCATTAGAACCTGGCAGTGTAGTAATTTGGAATGAAAATGCCAAAAAAGAAATGAATCGAGATGATGTTATTTCTTATCCGATTCCAATGTCCGCCTTAGCGAGAAAGATAAATCCAAAAATTGCTAAACTCGTCACTAATATTGTCTATGTAGGCGCCTTAGCAGAAATTCTTGGAATTGATCAAGATTGTCTCGAATCAGCAGTGGCTAAACAATTCAAGGGCAAAGATACTGCTATTGAACTGAATATTACTGCACTCGGATTAGGTAGAGACTACTTCAAAGATAATCTAAAGAAGGATGATCCTTACACAATCGAAAGTAGAGAAATAAAGACTCCTCAATTCTTTATTGAAGGAAATGAAGCTGTAGCATTGGGCTCTCATTTTGGAGGAGTTCAAATGTTAGCATGGTATCCAATCACACCATCTTCATCAGTTGCTGAAGGAATTATTGGATGGATTCCTAAACTCAGAACCGATGATGAAGGTTCTACAAATTGTTCCGTAATTCAAGCCGAAGATGAATTAGCTGCGGCCGGAATGGTGTTAGGTGCCGGATGGGCTGGTGGAAGAGGTATGACCGCTACTTCAGGTCCTGGAATTTCNCTTATGCAAGAATTCATTGGACTAGGTTATTTCGCTGAAATACCTTCGGTATTTTGGGACGTAACTAGAGTTGGACCATCAACTGGTCTGCCAACTAGAACCCAGCAATCTGATATCGCTATGCTGTACGAAGGAAGCCACGGAGATACACAACATATCGTAATAATTCCAGGGACTGTTGAAGAGTGCTTTGAATTTGGCTGGAGAGTTTTTGACTATGCTGAAAGATATCAAACACCGGTATTTGGCATGAGCGACTTAGACTTAGGTATGAATCGTTGGGCTTGTAGCGGTTTTGATTACCCTAGTGAACCAATGGATAGAGGAAAAGTGGTAAGAGATCAGAAAACTTTCGATGAGTTTGAAGATTTCGGGCGCTATCTTGACGTTGATGGTGACGGAATCCCCTACAGAACATTACCAGGTTCTGGAATGGCACCAATTCTTTACAGAGGAACCGGTCACAATACAAAGGGTGTCTACTCAGAAAAACCAGAGGATTATATTGCATTAATGGCCAGACTAAAAGAAAAGATTGANGGCGCTAGAGATCATCTCCCTGCTCCNATCCTTCGTGAAGAAAAAGAATGTGAAATTGGAATTATTTACTTAGGAAGTATGGAAAATACAATTCAAGAAATTGATGATATCCTCGAAAGTACTGGTTTGAAAGTTAGCCAATGCCGTATTAGAGCCTTGCCTGCACACAGCGAGATATTCAACTTTGTTGAGAGACATGAACAAACAATCATCTTAGAAATTAATAGAGATGGGCAGTTGTACGGTATTCTTAGAAAAGAATTACCAAATAATTTAGTTTCTAGAGTTCATTCTGTTGCATACAGTGACGGAATGCCTCCTAGAGCTAGAATCTATGCCGAAAGAATCCTATCAAAACTTGAGGAGGTGAAGAAATGAGTGATAAACCNGCTAGAGCAGCAAGACCTGTAAAATTGAATGTCATAAATGAGCCTAAAGATAGTTATACTGGTGGAAAATCTTCTCTATGTCCTGGATGTGGGCATGATCAAATCTCCAATGTAATTATTAGTGCTGCATGGGAAAGTGGCATAGAACCTCATCGAATTGCTAAAATGTCTGGTATTGGATGTTCTTCGAAAACTCCTGCATACTACTTAGGAAAATCACACGGATTTAATACAGTTCACGGGAGAATGCCTTCTGTAACCACAGGTGCTTATGCTATTAACAAGGATTTGTTATACATCGGTGTTTCTGGAGATGGTGATTCTGCATCTATTGGAATTGGGCAATTAATTCACGCTATTAGAAGAAATATGGACATGGTATATATTATTGAAAATAATGGTGTATATGGACTTACTAAAGGACAATATTCCGCTACTGCAGATATAGGTTCAAAGAAGAAAAAAGGGCCAATAAATAAGACTCAACCTATCGACTTATGTGCCTTGGCAATAAATCTTGGTTGCACTTTTGTAGCACGTTCTTTCTCTGGTTCAAAAAAGCAATTGAATGCTTTACTTAAGGCTGCTATGTCGCACAAAGGGTTTGCTCTTATTGATGTGATTAGCCCTTGTGTCACATTCAATAATAATGATGAATCAATGAAATCATATGGCTATGTTAAGGAAAATGAAGTCACATTACACATGACTGATTATATTCCTCACTTTAATCCAGTTGCTGAGGTTGAAGTTCCAGAAGGACATTATAGAGACATTACTCTTCATGATGGTTCCACAATTAGGCTTGAGACTATTTCTGAAGAACATGACCCGAGTAATGCTGTAGCGGCATTAACTGCATTACACAATGCTGAAGCGGATGCCAA
>PADF01000006.1 GCA_002702945.1 Methanobacteriota archaeon | reverse complement strand
ATAGTTTCCAAATACCAGAAATTGAAAATTTATCTAATTCAACTGTAGATTATGCCTTAACAATTGAACATTCTTTAGAAAGAGGATTTTCCCAATATATGGAGTTCCAGTTTGAATATATTGAATTAGAAGAAATAGAAATTAATTTATTTGAGTTCCAAGGTATCTGGACAAATATTGGAACCAATGATGAAAGTTGCTGGATGTTATCTAATGATGACCAATCACTGCTTCTAGTTAATTCTGCTAAACTACCGTCTTGGACGCCTAAAAATGGATGGCAAGGAGAATATTTAATCTCAGAGTCTAATTCAATCATAGATGACTGCCAATCTAAATTTGATTTGGCAAGTATAGAAATTCATTCTATATACAATGAACAAAAAATTATGATTGAAGATCAAGTTGTGGTCAAGGAAAATATTGAGCAAGAGGTTTCTGAAACTGTTGATCTAAAAGAAGTAACAACTGTTGCTATAGTAGTTGTTTCTACATCATCCATTTTCGCATTACTTGGAGTTTTTGTTATGAATACTGAATCGCTAAGAATCCCCTCTACGGCTGCTGGATTGTGGTTACTAGGCCTATTAGGGAAAACACAGGAAACCACCGATGGTCGATTCCAAAGAGGTCGCTTAATGGGTTACTTAACAGCAAACCCCGGATGCCACTTCCGTGCTTTGATGGCTGCACTAAATATGAGTAATGGTCAAATTACTCACCACCTAAGACTTCTAGAAAATCAAGAATTAATTTGGAGATTAAAAGACGGACGCCTTGTTAGATATTATCCTTTGAATAATTCATTATATCCTGGAATGGACCCAGACCAATTACCAATCCCACTTCTATCTCCAGATCCAAATAGCCTGCAAGGTAAAATTCTAACCTTATTGGATGATGAGCACCAATATGGTAAATTCCCGACTCAAGCAGAATTATCAGTTAGGTTAGAAAAGAGTCAACAGTTAATCTCGCACCACCTAAGAACCTTACAAAAATTTGGTCTCGTGGAAAAAAGGAAAATGGGTCTTAAAAATAGATATAAATTAACAAAAGAAGCCTTGTTTTTACTTGAAACCGATATGGATTTCAAGATCAAAGAGTGATTTCTTCCCTTTGAAGTCCTCGTTCATCCATTCTCCAATCAATATTTTCCCATCCTTTTCCGGTAAAATCTATGATTATTTTTTCTCTATCACATTGCTNAGATAATAGTACGCCAACAACTCCGCCACCACCTGCACCCATCGCTTTCCAGGCTAATACATCCCCTGATTTCATGTAAGGGTCAACTGTACTTCTAAACGGGTCGTGTAATTCCATTCCAAGTTCATCAACTGCATTCATTACAATCTTGAATGACTCTGCAACGATACTAATAGATTCTTGATCAATTGCTTTANCCATCAATAGGCCGGCTTCTCTTATTCGTTCTAAAGCTTGAACTATACCGCTATCTTCATCTTCATATCTATCCCAAATATTCTGATGTAATTGTCCAGATACATGACTAATCATACTATTAAAAAGTAATAATCTATCTTCTAATAAATTGATAAATCCGGTTGAAGGTTTGAGTGATCTTGTTTCCACGTTTTCACCTTTGAAAGACATGTGATTGATTCCTCCTAGAGCACTTGCCCACTGATCTTGTCGGCCACCCTTGTTACCCAGTAATGCTTCAAATTGATAGGCAATTTCAGCAATTTCTGTTGCTTCATATTCTGCACCTAGAATTGTTCCAATCAAACCCACATTCATTGAACCCGAGGTACCTANTCCTGANCCTGTAGGCATATCAGTAGAATAAGATAGAGAAATTTTTCTTTGATTATCAATATCCATGATACATTTNGTATACTTNTTAATTGCAATGTTTACAACTTCTCCTGATTTCTTACTGCAGAAGTTCGGTACGTCTGTCCAACCTCCTGCTAAGTCTATTCTACAAGGCGCTCGAACAGTAATTCTCTTGGCCATGAACAATCGAATGATTACTACCTCATCAAGAGTGTCATTGAAAGGGGGGTAATTCATGGACGTAATATCTCGGAGAAGGGGGGTGTTAGCTTTGAGTGAAGATAGTATTACTGTTGATGAGCCTTACTGGCAACAAAAATGGGCTGAATCAAAGATATTTGAATCAAAAATAAACAGTGATAAAACTCCATTTTACTGTTTAGAAATGTATCCTTACCCCTCAGGAAAGATGCATATGGGCCATGTTAGGAATTATTCGATAGGAGATGCNGTTGCNAGATACAAGAGAATGATGGGNTTTGATGTNTTATANCCNATGGGNTTTGATTCATTTGGAATGCCAGCAGAAAATGCTGCGATTAAAGAAGGCGGTCACCCATATGATATCACCGAGAGAAATATGGCTTCAATTACTGAGCAGATTAAGAGAATGGGCTTCTCTTATGACTGGAGTAGAATGGTCAAAAGTCATGATCCTAACTATTACAAATGGAATCAATGGTTTTTCACNAAATTTATGGAAAGTGGATTAGCATATCAAGAATTTGCTCCGGTGAATTGGTGTAATCCATGTAATACTGTNCTTGCNAATGAACAAGTAAAAGCGGGTAGATGTTGGAGATGTAATGGCCCTGTAATTCAAAAAGAAATGAGTCAATGGTTCCTTGATACTCCAAAATATGCTCAAGANTTAGTTGANGGACTTGATGATATTAAATTCCCTGAAAATGTAGCAGCNATGCAGAAAGATTGGATTGGGCGCTCTGAGGGTGCTGAAATCACTTTTACTGTAGAAGATTCTGATGAAGAAATAAGTGTATTTACAACTAGACCTGACACTATATTTGGNGTCACATTTTTGACTCTAGCCCCTGAACATCCGCTCTCTGAATCTCTAGTAAANGGTACAGAGTTTGAANAAGATTGGCANGAATTATANGATGAAGTTTCAATTATGACTGAATTTGATAGAATCAAAAATATGAANAAGAAGAAAGGTTCNCCTCTCGGNAAAAATGCNATACATCCAATAACTGGTGAGAAANTTCCTATTTGGACNGGTAATTTTGTTATCGCATCCTATGGAACTGGAGCAGTGATGGCAGTTCCTGCGCATGATGAAAGNGATTTTGATTTTGCAAAAAAATATGGTATCCAAATTAAAAGAACTCTAGTAATGAAAGAAGGTGCTGATTCAGATGAAGAAATGAAGAAAGCAGAGACTAATTTTGGATGGATGGTAAATTGTCCTTCTCAATTTGAAGGCCTTTATGGCGATGAAGCAAAAAGTGCCATTATNAATTCTTTAGAAGAAAATAAAAAAGGTACTAAGACGATTAATTGGAAAATTAGACCTTGGTTGATTTCACGACAAAGATACTGGGGCACACCAATTCCAGTCATTCATTGTGATGAATGTGGCGCTGTACCTGTACCAGAATCTCAATTGCCAGTAGAGCTGCCAAGAGATGTGGTTTTCGGAAAAGGAAACCCATTAGAAAGTTGCTCTGAATTTGTCAATACNATTTGCCCTAAATGTAACAAGCCAGCACGTCGAGAAACCGATACAATGGATACTTTTGTTGATTCTTCTTGGTACTTCTTAAGATTCACTGATGCAAATAATGATTTAGAATGTTTCTCGAAAGACGTTGCAAATCATTGGATGAATGTTGATTTCTATTGTGGTGGTATTGAACATGCTCAAATGCATTTGATTTATGCTCGCTTCTGGACTAAGGCTCTACGTGATTTGGGGCTTCATTCTATCGATGAACCCTTCAATGAATTACTTTGTCAGGGCATGGTAAACAAACAGGCGCCGTGGTGTGAAGATTGTTCAATCACACTATCTGTTGATTATATTGGAAGCCCGTGTCCGCATTGTAATAGTGTACTAGGACTTCGTTCTGCCAANATGAGTAAATCGCTAGGTAATACTGTATCACCTGAAGATATGATAGAGAAATTTGGAGCAGATACTGTTCGTCTGTTTATCCTATTTGCAGCAAATCCTACTGCTGGTATGGACTGGTCTGATACTGCATTAGAAGCAAACCATCGTGTTATGCTTCAGTTGATGGGGATTCCAAACCAAATTCTTAATTGGNATTCTAAAGAAAATCAAATTGATGAGTGGTTGANATCTAGAATAAAACAAAGGGTGATGGAATTTCAAGAGGCAATGGAAAGTTATGATCTAAGAAGGGCTGTTGAAATTTCTCATTATGAGTTGATTAAAGATATGAACTGGTATCTTAGAAGAGGNGGAAGTAATAGAGAATTAGGTATTGACTTATTGACTACATGGTCCCATCTTCTTTCTGTTTCTACACCTCACCTTGCGGAGGAATGGTGGCGCTTGTTAGGCAATGATAATTTAATTTCTAATTCGGAGTTTTCTGAACAAAGTGAAATTACTGATAATGAGAGTTCTACTTTAGATGATGAGTTTGTAATGCGCAATGTTTTGGAAAACGCGCGAAAGGTGAAAACTATNGCTGAAAGACANTTGGATGGNCCTGCAGAGAAATTAACNCTNACTATTTGTCCAAATTGGAAACGAGAGTTAGCTGAAATGGCAATAAAGTTTGTACAAGAAGGCGGTAATGTGAAATCATTCATGGGTCATCTAAAAGACTCACATCTAGCAAANCAGGAAAATGCNGGTGAGATTTTNTCATTCTGGGGCAAAAAAATGCTTCCTCAAATNTTCAAATGGGATGATAAATCAAAACAGCTAATCACTGGAGATATGAATGAATTAGATTTACTTTCCAAGAGAAANGAATTCATCAAAACAGAACTAGGNTTAAGNGAAATAATTGTNATTTCAAGTGANGATAACACGATTGATTTTGANAAAACAAAATCTGCATTACCCCTAAGTCCGTCGATAATCTATGCATAATAATTAGGTGTTCAAATGGTTTCACCCAATGGTGTTTGGAGAGAATTCCTAGAACTTGAACAAGCTAGACATGTCGCGATAAATTTACTCAATTTAGATTGCTGGCCACAATGGAATTCTACCGCTCAAAGAATATTGTCCTCGNAAAAAGGAGAGCTTAAACAAGGGCAAAGGTTTGATCTTCACCGGATTGAAAGGCAGCAATTAATTGAAGAGATGTGGGAAGTGAAATTTATTCGCAAAGGAGATTATCCTGAGTTTATTGAAATCGGGTTTGATTGGCTTGGACAAATTTCTAATGGGAAGAAAAGTGGTAATGCTATAAAATCTCTAAGGCTGGAAATTACTGTACTATGTCAAGAAGAAGGAGGCGTAGAAATCGCCGCTTGGTGGCAGATAAGTAGGTGGTCTAAATTTTTCAAAGCAAAAATAGAAAATAGCGCTAGACAAATCGCTAAACAGTGGTTGAGTGACTTATCTGAAAACGGTGTTTTCGAGCTCAAGATGATTAAAGAAATTATAACTCAAGAAGAATAATCAACAGTAGTATTCATGGAGGGGCTATGATAACCTCACATTGTGGCACAAGAAGATAACTCAAAAGTTTCTTCGCCTCAAGATGATTCTAAAAAAAGTAAGTCTAAACAAAACCGTTCTAAAAAAAGAACCAAGCCTAGGCCTTATGGGACAACTCCTAAAGAACATATAATTCAAAGGAATGCTAAACAAATAAAAGATATGGAGAATCAAGCCTTACAGAGATTTTCTGTTTCTCCTCCACTGATGGGTTTTCCAGAGGAACCTATTGAACCAAAAAATTTCTCATTTGAGTGGCCGACTTCTCCTGTTTCTCTAAAAGTTGAAGCTGAAATGGCTAAAATAGTAGTACGCAAGGGTGAATTTGGTTGGCTTGATGACAAAAGAGTTGACGAAATTGGAGAAATTGTCAAGCAGAAAGAAATGAGTTTAGAACAAGTCCTATCATTACGGTCAGCTCTTCTTCAACAAAAAACAGTATATGGGCATGGTAGGCTGAAATCCCGAGCAAAAGTCCTTCTTCGTTTGTATAATGAAGGAGTAAATGTAGTAGATCTTTCAAAACGTTTTGATTTCCCTCCAATGAATATATTTCGTGTTATTCTAGCTGAGAAAAAATGGTCAAAATCAAGAATTAAAGAATCATTAAGAACACCTAGTAAATTATCGAAAAGAGAAAAAGAAGAATTTGAAAGNGCNGAATCNGCAGACCGTGTTTCAAATGTTGATCNATCAGAAACTCATCTACGAGCTGATTTATTTGAGGATATTCTAAGCGATTGGTTTGAGTCTAAAGGAGTAAGATTAAGACGTCAAACCGAGATGGTTTCTGAACAAAAATTAGAACATGGGCGACCTGTTAAAACACCNGATATTTTGTTTCTAGATCTTGTCGAAATTAATGGAAAACCAATTGCTTGGATTGATGCAAAACATTTCTATGGAGCTGACGTTGACTTTCAAAGAAAGAAAATGACCAAACAAATGAATCGTTATATCGAAGAATGGGGTTCTGGGGCAGTTGTTTATCGCCACGGATTTAGTGAGAATCTATTTATTCCTGGCTGTACTTTACTCGATGCTAATGCACTAGACCTATCGCCACTTGAAGANGCTTCATCCTGAGATTTTTGTAATCTTTGTACCGATNCCAATTAATTCTAACTCTTTTGAGATCTTTTCTAGTTCCTTTTTCTTTAGTGGATTTCTTAATTTCCTTGGNAAAATAACCAGTGAAATCCCAAGCATACATAGGCGAATACTGATTTTTGCTTGTAAATCTAAATCTCTAACTATATCTCTAGTTTTACCTAACAGTTTTTTCCTCTCCAATTCTTCAAGTAATTCTGATTGTTCAGAGAAATTTCTTGATTGTGTCAAAATTTGATCCCATTGATCGTGATTCCAAGGTTTATTTTTCATGCTATTTACCGCGGTATTTCCTGCCCGAGTAATTTTCTTTTGCCANTCTGGGTCATCAATGTATCTTGATGTATGTCTTTTTTCCGAAGGTTGCCATGCTAGCAATATTGGTTGGGGGCAAGGGAAACCTAGTGCCCTTCCTGATGCACCTGGGGCACCTGCCTGAATACGAATTTCAACACCGCCTGCCGAAATACCCAATACATCTCCTAACCCAGAACCATGTAATCTCTCAATACGATGGCATAATCGTAAATACTGTCCTGAAAGTCCTGTCCCAGTTAATTCCCTAAATGCATAAGCAACAGCAACTAATCCTGCTGCAGACATACCGAATCCTTGGCTAGTTGGCAAATCTAATTTTACTTCTATTTTGTAAGATGAGGTTCTATCGAGTANTTTTGCATGCCTTAATTCCTCTACAAGATCAAAATATACTCCGGTAGAATCTGGCATTTCTTNTCCATNCATATCTTCAACNNTTACCTCGATTAGGCCGTCTTCAATTATNANCTCACTATCTAAAGCNGAGCCNGCAGAAAANGTCTGCTCTTTTCGNCCTTGATTGGATTTATTTTCGGTAATCGANGCTCTAACTCCATGATCGATATTCAATCCNACTCCTCTACTTCCTTGATTTCTCAATAATCTGCCATCTTTTTCAATGGTAAAAAGTAGGGTGATATGCCCGCCAATCATACTGTCAAACATATTCTTCTAAATCGAGGCAGAAGGACAATAGCCATGAATACTGTGCTGAAAAAATTACAATTAGGTTAATTTTCACCAAATTTTTAGGATAGGTTTTGAAGATGTTGAACCTCTAGGATTAATCATGGCGGATAGTAGTTCCCTTCCTCATGACCGTGGCCACTTATTGTGGACTGCCGATGAAGGGCCAAGTCGTATGCTATTATCTAGTATGGACAGATGGATTAATACAATTTTAGTTGATGATGGCATTGAAATGCCATTTATGGGAGGAAATAGTGATTCTAATGCTATAATTATAGCAAGAGGAAACGGGATTATCGTTGGAACTTCAATGATTGATCATCTTATTCAAATTTGGGCGCCTTCAGTTCAAGTAACATGGTTTGCTAAGGATGGAAAAAAAGTCTCTAGCGGTGATGAAATCGCAGAATTAAGAGGAGATAAAGAAACTCTACTTAACATTGAAAGAAGTATTCTAAATATCTTAGGCCAACTTTCTGGCATTGCAACTGAAACAAAAAAATGGACTGCTTTAGCAAAAGGTCAAATTGCATGTACAAGAAAAACAATTTGGGGATTATTAGACAAATGGGCAGTTCATATGGGCGGTGGACTAAGTCACAGATTGAATAAAAATGATGCTACGATGATTAAAGAAAATGACTTGGCTTCAATGTTTAATGAGTTAGGAGATAATTCCGCTAGAATCGCTAGTTTCCTACAAGAAATTGATATTTCAACATGTGGTGCNTTTTTAGAAATCGAGGTACGTGAGCAGAAAGAAGCCTTAACTGCTGCTGCAATTTGGAATCAAAAAGAAATCGAGGATAAACCAAAACTGGTNATAATGTTGGATAATTTTGGACCTGAAAAGAGTAAGGATACTGCTGCTCNAATAGTAGATATGGGNNTTAGAGATTGTGTNATTTTAGAAGCGAGTGGGGGAATCGTGTTTAAGAGTTTGAAAGATTGGTATGAATGTGGATTAGATGTACTATCTACAAGTTCACTAAACCGTGGAGTTACTCCACTTGATATCTCTATGATATTTAGATAATCAGGTGAGAAAATGGAGGATTTTGCTGCAGACCCTAGTCATCCAAGATATGAATCACTATTGAAGCGGCATGNATTAGAAAATGCAGCGAAAAAGGGTATGTTGGCAGGAAGTGCACTAATCGCACATGGAAGAGGCGAGGCTTACGATTATCTTCTAGGTGAGCAAACTATTCCTCCAGCGATGTTGGCGACCAAATATGCTTTACAGCATCTTAAAAATTCACAAAACGCTGTAATAAGTCTAAATGGCAATACTACTGCAATAGCAGGGGTTGAACTAATGAAGTTAGCATCCGTCATCGATTGTCCAGTAGAGGTAAATATTTTTTATAGAACCCCTGAGAGAATGAAAGTTTTACTAGAACACCTGGAATCGATAAATGAAAATCTTGGCCTAGATGTCAAAATTCTTGGTGCAAACCCCGATTCGATTATACCTGGATTAGAGGGGCCAAGGGCAAAATGTTGTAATGAAGGTATATTTTCTAGTGAAGTGATTCTAGTCCCTCTTGAAGATGGTGACCGTTGCGAGGCATTGGTTGCAATGGGCAAAACTGTAATTGTCGTTGACTTAAATCCACTCTCTCGCTCTTCTAGAATGGCGAGTATTACAATTGTGGACGAAATATCTAGGGTTGCTAAAAATATGCTGACCATAGTTGAAGAGCAAGAACAAATGAGTGAAAAAATAAATTATAATAATGATGAAACGATAAAAAACACCATCCAGTACATTAAAAAATCTCTCACGGAAAAATACGATTTACAGAGTTAAGGGCCATTGATAATTTTAGACGGCGGAAGGCTTTTATCAATGCCGGCATGGTGATAGGCGAAGAGAATGGTAAGAGAACCCGATATCAATCCTACAAAAAAAGGAACTTTTGGAACCAGCATTTCATTTGATTTGGATGAAGCCCCCGCTCCTCAAAGGCGTGCCATTCGTAGAGGTCCTAAACAGGAAAAAAGCAACATCCTTGAGAATGATTCTTCAAAAATTAACTGCCCTGGATGTGGGCATGAATTAAATGAAAACGAATGGTTAGACGCCCTAGTTGGTTTTGTATCTGGCGCCCATGATTTTGAAATTGGAAATCCAGTCAGAGCTAGAATTGTTCAAACATTGAAAAATGAAGCGGCCAGAATGAAGACTCCTAATCCCCGTGAAGACTGGGAATTAGCTGTTGTAAAAAGATTGATGAGTGAAATAGAGAGAATAGTTCAAGCAGAAATTAATAGAAATCAGAATGAAAACTTAGGCCACTCAGTGCTACAAGAACAGGAACGTGAAGAATTAATAAGAGCGACTGAGGCACATGTTAGGCAAACTATGGCCTACGAAATACAAGAACAATTGATTATAGAATTACAGCCTCAAATTGAAGCACAACTCCGTGAACAAATTCAACAAGAGATGTGGTCCCAATTTGAAGAAGAGTGGAAAAATAGAATGAAAAATTAGATTTTTTATACTTTCAAACCGAGTCTTCATAGGCTGTCACCATCCAAATAGTGTTATGAGAGAGGACCGGCTTCATATTGAATCAATGCCCGAAGAAATTCAGACTCTCTGTGAAGTAATGTCTGGATTAGATCCCGCTTGGACTCTTGAAGGATGGTTAATTCAGCAATCAAATATGGCTTTAGAATTAATTTCTGCCGATCTTTCCCGTGAAAAAATAAAATCTGAGCAACGTCTAAAAAGACTTGAAGACATATCCAAAAGAATCAGAAATGAGAATCAAACGAACAAAGATACTGGTCAGAAAAACCTCTTTGATTGCTTTGATTTAGATTATGATAAGTCAATGCTAGGTTTAGGGTCTAGAGCTGTTGAAAATGATATTACGGAAAATATTGAATCTCACCCTGTCAACACATTCCTTGAACTATTACCAGATTCGCAGGGCGATGACCCTTTATTGGCAGTAGCTTGTCAGCTTTTACTCATGACCATCGAAAAAGAGATTGCTAAAGGCGAACCAGTTGTAACGTTGGAAACAATCGTTCTAGAAATGGATGCGAATGGCGTATCATTTGAAGAAATCGATGAAGCAATTGAGTACTTGCTTATGAATGGTTCAATAATTGAAGTTGATGATGATTGTTTCATCTCAATCTAAGTTTTCATTTATTGGGATTATTATGGCAACTACACGTAAACAAGCGGCTCAAAGGCTAATGGATTCGTTTGAATCTGAAAAAAGAATGAGATATAGAGTCATTTTAGCATCGGTTCAAGCTCTTATACTATCGGTTGTAATCGGCTATTTGACCTCTTGGCATTTTGGACTTGCAGCATTCTTAGTCATGGGTTTACTAATTCAATTCGCCTTTGATAGAATGAGTAATTCAATAAAATCTAGTAAACTAACAGCATTGAATGCACTAAGATGGAAAGAAGAAAGTTTGGAAAAAGAAGATTTGATTGATACTCTTAGTTCGATAATAAATAAAGGATGAGAATATGGAAATTAGTTCTGATTATGATTCTTTCATCAAGCGAATTACTAGACTAAATCTATATTTGATAATTTCTAGTTTGTTATTGATTTTTATTGCTACAATTTCTGTAATTTATCTATCATCCAAATTAATGATGAGTGCAATAATGATTTTTATTTACTTGATAATTTTTGGAATCAATTATTCAATCACAAACAAAAATAAGAAACAAGAGATTATAGATTTTGCAAGATTATTTGAAATTGACATCGAAGATGATTATGGTGAACTGAAAAATACAATCTCTATGTACAAAAAAGGGGAATTTGAAAAAATAGAGGTTTCATTTACAAATAAAAAACATAGAAGATCTAGAGGTTTTGATGAAAAAGGCCCTACTGGCGGAGTCTTACTTTCTCCCTTGGATAAAAATAATCAACGTATTGATGCTATGACCAACGATCGATATCAAGATATCTCAGAAGAGATAACTGCTGGAGAGTCTTTGCTTCGTGAAGCTGATGAGAAATATGCAGAGATGTCTGAAGAACGATGGAAGAATGCTGAATCAAAAGATAAAGACTTAATCGAAGCCGGCGTTGAAAGATTGGGAGACTTAGTAAAAACTGATTGGTTTGAAAAAAATGCAAAGGATGGAGCGATAAAAGAACTATACAATGATGAAGATTAATCATAAGGAAGGGACAAATAGAGGTTTAGTCTGGGACGTTATATGAAGGTAAAGGCTATTCTCGTTGCTGGTGGGCATGGAAGTCGTCTATATCCTTTCACGAGATATACTCAAAAGACTCTGTTACCGTTGTATAACAGACCTGTTATTGACTATGCTTTGGGGACAATTAGAAGAGCAGGGATTAAGGATATTACGATTATTTCAAATCAATTCATAGGCCAAATTGCTAAACATATAGGTTCTGGGCTACCTGGTGAGAGAATTCACTATGTTCTTGAAGAAAAGCCAGAGGGAGTTGCTAATGCTCTTTCAATAGCAAGGCCTCACAATGAAGATTGCAGGTTAATGATTTATTTTTCAGATAATATTACTACACTAGAATTGAAGGATTATGTCGAAGATTTCCGAGAGGCTGAAAAAAATCCTGGCTGTGTTTTACTAGCTAGAAGAGAAGATAGCCCACAGGCATTTGGAGTGGCGAAATTAAATGATAAGCAAGAACTAATCGATATTGTTGAAAAGCCAGAAAACCCTCCATCTAATTTGGCTATAGGAGGAATTTATCTTTTTGATGAACGCTTTTGGCAATATTTAGATGATTGNCTTGAACAGGGGATTAAAGATTTATCAATAACAGATATCAATCGAATATATGTNAAAGAAGGCTCTGTAAAAATGTTGAATGTAGGAGAAGAAACATGGGTAGATTGTGGAACTCCAGAATCTNTACTCCAAGCAGGAATAATGGCTAAAGAGGGTAAANTAAACCCTGAGCCTTTCGATGAATAATAGAAACCACAATACATTAAGGCTTTCTGCACCATAATATGAAAGTCGGAATAATCGGGGCTGGAATGGTTGGNGGNGCAATAGAATATTGCTTTTCTGATGCTCATGAGTTATTNGTTCATGACCCCTCAAGAGGTACAGATATTTCTATNGTNACNGATAATGTTGATTTNGCATATATCGCCGTTCCTACCCCNNCACATCCTGAAACTGGAGCATGTGANACAAGAATCGTTGAAGAGGTTCTAGACTCTTTACCCGATGGATTTACTGCCGTGATTAAGAGTACTGTTGTTCCTGGAACTACACAACTTTTCCATGAAAAATATCCAAATCTAAAAATCGCTTATTCACCAGAATTTCTTGTAGAAAGACGTCGATTAGAGGATTTTGCTAATCAAGATTTATTGGTATGTGGGACTCACCATGAAGAAGTTGCTGAAATCGTTTTTAGACAACATAAGGAAGCTGGAGTAATAAGAACTGAAAATCTATTCCATGTATCTCCTACTGAGGCTGAACTGGTAAAATATACAAAAAATACATTCTATGCAATTAAAGTTATTTTTGCTAATCAAATGTATGATATCTGTCAAAAACTAGGAGTCGATTGGTATACTATTAGAGAGATGATTACAGCCCCACAAGCCCAACCTATTGGAGACTCACACCTCGATCCAATTTTTGGATTAAATCGTGGATTTGGTGGAAAGTGTTTGCCGAAGGATTCTCAAGCCCTAGGAGTTCTTGCTGAAAGTCTTGGATGCAAGTATGAATTACTAGAAGCGATACAGAAAGATAACTATGGATTACGAGAAATTTTGACTGGAAAGCCGAGTGATGTTGATACATTAGACGATTAATTTGGTGGTGAAAATATAGGCCAAAAAAAGTTAGAAGAGGTTTTCCCTAGAGGTACATTACAACGATTTGCTACCGCAGGGGGGTTTAATACTCTCATTTTTTGGCTTTCATGGGAATTTTTTAGAATTACCCCTATTGTTGAAATCGTTGGAGAAACTTTTGTTTGGGCCATGTCTTGGATATTTTCTAGTTCAATCGCTCACTTCGTTCACAGATGGTTTACATTTGATGGCAGAAGAGATATACGACAAACTCTGATAAGAGCAATTTCTGTTTATTCATTTGGTTTAGTTGCTTCAACGTTAAGTTATGATTCATTATTAATTATCACCGATTTGCCAATAAGACTAGTCTTTTTAGTCAATATGTGTATCTGGGGTATTGTAACTTGGGCTGCAATGAGGTGGTTTGTTTTTGGTTATACAGAAGATAGTGAAGAATAATCTGGTGGAAAAAATTTACCTCAAATTAAGCAATTTTCTAGTATAATCTAGCGTGAAGTTCATGGGTGATGAATTACAGGGACTGTCATGTTGCCCGATACCATTCATAAATTGTCCCGAGAAGAAAGGTTTTCTTATGCAAGACTTCTAGCATTCATGACTAGAGTTGATAATGAATTAACTGTCGATGAAATGGCTATGTTTGAACAACGCCTTGGAACTGCTCTTTTATCCCCAAACCAAAGAGCAATGATCAGAGAGGCACTAAAATCTCCACCGCCTTTAGATGAGTGCTTAGCAGGCCTGAGTGAAGAGGCTGGTAGACTTGCGCTAAGAGATGCTGTTTTGATGGCAGCAGCTGATGGGGAAGTGGATGATGATGAACGTGAAGTTTTGAAAGAAATCATATCTCACCTAGGATTACCTGAAGAAGCATTATCTCGTTTACTAAAATGGACTGTCGAAGGTTATGCATGGATGCAGAGTGGTTATGATATCCTCAATGACCTCTCGGAGTGAAGTATTTGTTCCCAAACCCTGTTAACCAATTATCTCTTGAAGAGCGTAAAGCTCACGCAGAATTGATGGTGATAATTGCCTCAATTGATGGTGAATTAGTTCAAGAAGAATTAGCAATAATTGAATCACTAATGGGAATTTCTATGCTTCACCCAGAAATGAGAGTTGATATTAGAAATATGCTATCTCATCCCTCGAATTTTGAAGAAGTGGTTGGTTCACTTTCTAAGCAGGGCTTGAAAATCGCTTTACGAGATGGCGCCTTGGTAGCTGCTGTTGATGGAAATTATGATAAAAAAGAATTAAGGATTTTAAAGTCATTAGCAAAATTAGCAGATGTTGATAACAAAACGTTATCTGAATTATTCGAATGGGTTGAGGAAACTTGGATACAATATAAGAATAGCAATAATATTCTTTCGATATCTTGAAGATTTCCTTGTTCCGGTAAAATTTTTCTAGAAATAATACTTTTCATGGCGTTTTTATCCAGTTTACATAATTCAGTTTATGTAAAAAGTTAACACGATTCTTTATTACTGATAAGCCGCTGGCTACTGCGTAGGCTCGAGATTGATTATTATGGGACTTCATCCAAAGATAGGAATTACAGGATTACCAAGAAGTGGTAAATCTGCTGTTATGGAGAAAGTCCTCGAAATGTTAGTTGAAGAGAGGACCCGTGAAATTAATGTCAGAGGAAATCCAACTGGTAAGCCAATTGTTGGAGGTCTTAGAACTGAGCCTATTTTAGAAAATGGTGAAAGACTCGGTTACAAAGTGATCAATATTATCACTGAAGAAGAAGGAGTTATTGCACATAAGACATTTGATTCTCGTCTGAGAGTATTGGGTTATGGTCTTGATCTTAAAGCTCTGGAAGAAGTTGCTATACCTGCAATAAACTATGCTAAAGAAGAATGTGAAGTTTTAGTTATTGATGAAATTGGTAAATTTTCTGTTGAAAGCGAGGAATTTGTTAATTGTGTTAGAAGTGCTCTACAGGTCGATAAGCCAACTTTACTTACGTTACACAAGAAAAGTCGTCATCCTCTTCTTCAAGATATTCGTAGAAGAGATGATGGTAGAATACTAGAAGTTACTCCAGTCAATCGTGCTTTACTACCTTACAAAATCCATAAATTAATGAGAGAGACTTACTGATTTAGGATGGAAACAATATGAACGACCCTTCTAAGGCCGCTTCAAGAATTCTTTACTGTACGGGTTTTGGATTAATTTTAGCTTGTGGATTTGGTTTACTTGAAGGCCGTATGGAAATAACTCAATTAGGGATAGGCCATATTTTTCTTATAGTTGCTATGATTTCTATTCTCGTCGCATTTTCTTTAGGGCAGCAATATAATTTCTTGGCAAAGATTTACCCGAATGAAAGTGAAGATGAAATGGTAGAGAGAATAAAGAACGAAATTCATGAAATCGAAGCAGAATCAGCGGTTGGAAATGCTTGGGCAAAACTAGAATCACAAGTTTTGGAAAAGGAATTAGAACAAGAATAAATCTTCTATAATTACGAACATTGAAGAATTACCTTCTGTACGCTAGTATTGGAGATGATGAGATGAGTGAGATTCCTGAAGGCTTGTACTACACAAAAGAACACGAATGGATTAAAGTCGATGGTGACCAAGTTATTATTGGAATCACTGACCACGCCCAAAACGCATTGACAGATATCGTATACATCGAACTTCCTGAAGTCGGACAAACAATGGGCGATATGGATGAGTTTGCAATTGTCGAATCTGTAAAATCTGCATCCCCAATTTTCGCTCCGCTGGCCGGAGAAATTACTGAAGTCAATGAAGAATTGGAAGATGCTCCCGAATTGATGAATTCAAGCCCTTACCAAGATGGATGGATTGTAAAGATGAAGTTAGATAACCTAGATGGGGTCAAATCATTAATGGATGCAAGCCAATATAAGGCTGAAATTGGCGAGTGAGTATATTGAATCGTTCTGAAATGATCAGTCTTTATGTTGACGGTTCATGCTTAGAAAATCAAAATGTTGATACAAATACCCCTGCTGCTTGGGGATTGGTTGTTGTCTCTGGTGATAATGGATTAGGCAAAGGAAACGGCGAGATAATTGAGGAAATATTTGGCAATGTAGTCACCTCGCCAACAGATGAAAGTTACCTTGGGGCTGAGGTTGGTTCGAATAATACTGCTGAATTATCTGGATTCGCTGAAGCATTGAGGTGGTTATTGATTGAAGGTAGTGATACGCCTGCAATAATTAGAACCGATTCGCTATATGCAGGTAATCTTGCAACAGGAAAATGGAACCCCAAGGCTAATAAAAAAATAGTCGAATCTTTACAGAAATTATGGAAAGAAGTCAAAACTCTTAGGGAAATTGATTGGGAACATGTAAAAGCTCATCGCGGACATCGTTGGAATGAAAGGGCAGACCACCTTGCATTAAGGTGCGCTCAAGGGATAAACCCAATCCCACTTTCATTTTGGAAACCAGGTCAACGCTAATCTTTGATTCTTAGTTTTAACCAATCAGAAAATTGTTTCGATAGGTCTGTTCGTTGTAGAGCATGGTCAACTTGAGCTTGTAACCAAGAATAGGGATTTCCTGAATCATACCAACTAAAGCCATCCAATCTAACTCCAATGAAACCATTGCCTTTCATCCAATGTTTTTGTAACTCAATTGATTGTAATTCCCCATACTTTTCAACAGTATAAATTTCGTTCAATAATTGCTTAGAATCTGCAGTGAAGAGATATCTACCACATAAAACTAAATTAGATGGAGCAATTTCTAATTCGGGTTTTTCTACTACATTCTTAATCAATTCTCCATCCAATTCCACCACGCCGTAACTGGATAAATCTTCATCCTTAACGGGTAAAATTGCTCCACATGGAAGACTATTCTTTTCATAGCATTCAACCAATAATTTACTTGCATTTGATGGGATATAATCTTTGGTTGATGAATGGTTATCGGTAATTATATTGTCACCAAGTAACACCAAGAAAGGGCCCGCTATTTCATCAAGTGCACATGAAATAGCATCGCCAAGTCCCAATTGTTGTTTTTGAATATGTACTTTTATTTCGATGTTTGAAAAAGATGAAAATAAATTTTCATCAAGTTCCGGTCGATTAGAATGTAAATGGGAAATGTCCCTAAGTAAAGGCGATAAGTCCTTGTTTGGAGATGTTATTATGTGAATTCTTTTTACTCCAGCTGCTTTTGCTTCTTGTGCCAAATGAATCATTACTGGAATATCTACCAACGGAAGTGATTCTTTGGATAAAAAAGCACTAACTGGATACATACGAGTACCTAAACCGCCTGCAACAATCAATGCGTCTTCAACTACCGCCATTATTCCTGCTAACAGGCACATACTTTCAAGCATAACCCAAATTCATGTCCACTTATGGGCGAAGTACCTGAGTGGCGACTATTGGCGGCGTTCGGTATTATCTGTTTAGTTCAAACCTTCTTAGATTTCACTCCCGCTGGGCCATGGGATTCTCGATCATTCAGCAGAGGAGTCATTGGATTAATTGGATTGGTGTCTATTTACATCTCTTGGTTTAGATTCACATTCCAACAAAAGGGGTTAATTCCTACTATCGGAATATTGAAGAATCCTGAGAAGAGCTGGCTTTATGTGTTAATCTTAGGTATTATTTGCTATCTATTTGTAATATTAATGAATAAAATGAATTTTGATAAATATTTTCCTGAAACCACAGGTATGATAATTTTGTTAATTGGTAGTTTGGCAATCTTAAACTCAATTTATGTTTGGATGGTAATAAGTGGTCCTCTAAAAGAAAATTTAGTTAGAGAACAAGAGTAAATCAGTCAAGGAAGCCTAACTCTTGATCTAATGTCTGTAATGCGTCACCAATACTAGGTAATTCATCTGGTGCCTGCATAGAACTTTTATGAATTTTCACCTGAACATTTTCAGGAATCTTTCCACCCTCAGAAATCCATTTCATCCAGATTTCTGCTCTTTCAGGTCGTCTAAGTTTGAGGTTATCCCATAATTGTTCTAAAGAACAATTTTTATTTTTTAAATCAGTAATTCGACCTGCGAAATGTTCTGATGAAACCTCTTCCATACGTATCAATAACTCTCGCATCCGAGTTCTTACTACTTCATCGCCATCTTTCCATAGTATTGGTAGAATGTTTTTCTCATCCTCTGGAAACATTTCGATATAATCTCTTAAACCAGGCACTAGATTTCTCCTGACTAAAGGCAATGGATGCTGACTTAATTCTAACATTTTTACGGTCCATAATTCGGCATCAAAAAACTTCAAATCTCCGACAGTGGAACTAGCAGCAGCTAAAACAACTTCATCATCATCTAGTAACATCTTTTCAAAAAAAGGTAAAGCATCAACGGAAAGTCTACGAAATAATCTAGTCAGTACATCAGCCATGGCTCTCCTAATTTCTAATTCTCTTCTTTCGATTAGTCTCTGGCTTAATTTTAAACCTAAATCTCGGTTGAAATCAATTAGTTTTGCCAAACAAAGCGTAATCTTTACCGCCACTTCAGGAGATTTATCTAGAGCCCTTCTCATAAGTATCTCTGGTAAATTTAATGATTCTATTAGACCAGGCCTCTCAAGAAGTAATCTGATCCATTCTATCAATAAGGAACGTCGATCTTCTCCACTATTTTCTAATCTTTCAAGCAACCATATTGCCGCTTTAATTCCTTCTTCATGAGCAACTACACTGGTAATTCTAGGTACTTTTGCGTGAGGATTCCAATCTATATTTTGTGGCCCAGATTCCGGTTGAGTGTGCCATGTACCTGGCCTTTCTGCTAAAGCAATTGATTCTATTAAGTGATATCCTTGATGAACAGACTGCCCTCTAGGAACTGTTGACATTCCGTCTATTAGACATAAACTAACCCACCATCTATCTGTATTGGGCGCAGAGGGGTCCAGTGATTGAGCAAGCCATTCTGTGGCGATTAGAAATACCATTCTTTCTGAGACAGTGTAGACTCTTTTCGCTAGCCATTTCTGATGTACTTCAAACGGGTCATCGGTCAAGTTCATTCTATGTGGGACTATCAAATCTACAACAGAGTTTAATTTATGATCGAACATTCCTTTATCTGCATGCAATAATCCTAAGCCTTTCTCAATTATCTCTTGAGGCGATATAGGGTGTACTGGGGGGAAATCGCTGTCAATAATTGGTGGTGAAGGTAATGGCCAAGATTGAGTCCCTCTCTCTAATGCCTCAACTAATAGGGTTGCAACTTTCTCAAAGGTAATTTGAGAAAGTCTATTTCGGCTCTTTCCCATGGACTAAACACCTTACGCCTATTTAGAAAATAAACGACTTAAATGTCAAGTTCAATATTCAAATTTTGAATTAATTCCTTGTATCTATTTCGAATAGTTACTTCAGTTACTCCTGCAACTTCTGCTACTTCTCTTTGAGTTCTGCGCTTACCGCAAAGAACCGAAGCGATGTAAATAATTGATGCAGCAATACCTGTTGGTCCTCTTCCACTGGTAAGTTCTTTTTCTTGAGCCGCTTTAATCAATTCATACGCTTTTGCTTCAACTTCAGCATCTAATCCTAATCCGGAACAGAATCTAGAGATATAATCTTCAGGTCCTGTTGGCATGATCTTCATTTTCAACTCTCTAACCATAAATCTGTAAGTTCTTCCTATCTCTTTTCTTCCGGTACGAGATGCTTGTCCAATCTCATCAAGAGTTCTTGGAACTCCACACTGCCTGCAAGCAGCATATAGAGATGCAGCGGCAACCCCTTCAATAGAACGGCCTCTAATTAGGCGCTTATCAACTGCTTTCTTGTAATTGACCGCTGCTGCTTCGCGAACTGATTTTGGTAATTCTAAACGGCTAGCCATTCGATCTAATTCTGCTAGTGCCATAGCAAGATTTCTTTCGGTTGCATTGGAAACACGGCTTCTCTTTTGCCACTTCCTCATTCGGTAGAATTGAGATCTATATCTAGAATTAATTGTCTTTCCAGAATAGTCTTTATTTTGCCAATCTATATCTGTAGACAAACCTTTGTCGTGAAGCATAACGGTCATTGGTGCACCAGTTCTAGCTCTTTGATCACCTTGCTCTGGGGAGAAAACTCTCCATTCTGCACCTTGATCGATAACATTGTCTTCTAAAACCAATCCACAGTCGTCACAAACGACTTCACCACGTGTCTCGTCACGGGTTAAATTTCTACTTCCGCAATCGCTACATTTTACTATATCTTCTACTTGTTGTTGTTCATCCATATTTAGTCCTCTCCAATTGCCATTAAGGGCAACACTCTTAACCCCTTAGACTAGGTTATATGAATGTTTTGCATAAGATTAGATAACATGAAATTAATACTTTTTCAAAGTTTATTTTTTGTATTTATAACATTATGAATAACCGTTATACATGGAAGCATTGTGCAGTATAATGTGTGCTATGCGCGAAAATTGGCCCCCCAAAAAAATCGCGCTTTCCAAAGACAAACGTATTCTGTTTTTAACCAAGGATTTAGATCTCATCAAAAAGCAGCTTTATGATGGATTAAATCTAAGCATGAAGGATTTAGACCCTAGTGACTTACTAGATGACATAAACACTGATGTTATGACTCCTGCATGGGTTTGCTTTGATCACGAACCATCTGAAATTGCAAAAAATGCTTATGCTGGTTTAAAGTATAACGGTCTAAGAGTTTTCAATGAAAATGCTCTGATTGATGGTAATTTTGAGGTTATCGTATCTGGACAAAGAAAGGGCACAGGGTCAAGCAGAGAAACCGCTGCCCAGTGTGAAAGATGGGCTGGAATAAATATCGTCATAGCTTCATCTTTCGCACCGATACATGAAAGAAATAACATCAACTTAGGACAACTAATGGGCGACTATTCGATGCTCGAAAGATTACAGGACGGTGAAGAAATCAATCTTGAAGAGTTCACTAGTAAATATGATGATGTGACTAAATTAATTATCGAAAATGGTGGATTATTTCCTTTCGCTGAGAAACTGAAAAATAAACAAATCACCCTCACACCCTTGGAAACGCCTGACGGCCCTATGACAATGGCTGAAAAAATCATTGCTAGAAATTTAGTTGGACAAAGGGAAGGGCAGTGTGTAAAACCGCATGACCCGGTCATTTCTCAGGTTCAAGGAGGATATAGTCATGAATTTACTACTGCTCAAGTTCATACTTTCTTGAGTGATGAGTATGGGTCGGATTATTCCTTACCTAACCCGAGTAAATTTGCTGTTTTTGAGGACCATCTACTGTATGCACATCATAATCCAAAATTCGTACCACACATGGATAAAGTCCAAACCTTAAGAGATTTGCAAGTCGAGTTTCAAAAGCATGCCGGAGTTAGAGATTATTCGGCTAAAGATGGGGTTTCTCCGGGGATTTGCCATCAAGTAGCAAGAGAGGAGTTCATAGAAATTGGTGATTTTATTCAAGCAACTGATTCGCATACCTGTATGGGCGGGGCATCAAATGCACTAACATATGGAGTCGGAGCGACTGAATATGCGAGTCTAATTTATTCAGGATTCACATTTGTTAAAGTACCTGAATCTATTAGATTTAACTTAGTTGGTACGCTAAACAAAGGATGTACTGCTAAGGACGTTATACTATTCATTTTAGCAGATCACGCTAGAGAGGAATTAACTCTCAATCGTTCTATGGAATTTGGTGGCCCTGGACTGGAATCACTATCTATTGATGAAAGAGCAACACTCTGCAACATGGCCACAGAATGTAGTGGTAGAACTGGTATTTGTGAACCAGATGAGTTACTATACGAATGGATGGAGAACGCTCAATCACTAGACCGAGACAAGATGATACAATTATCTGTTATTCCAGATGAAGATGCTGTGTATCATGGAGGAGTTCATAATATCGACTTATCAGAGATCGTGCCAATGGTGGCTCACCCCGGGAATCCTGACGAAGGAGTGCCATCCGACCCGACCAATGGTGCAAATATTTCTGATATTGGAAGTGTACAAATCGATATTGCTTATGGCGGGTCTTGTACTGCAGGCAAAGAAGATGATATTGCATATTATGCAATGGTGTGTTCTGCTGCTGATTCTGCAGGTTTGAAAGTAAAAACTGGTGTTGAATTCTATATCCAATATGGCAGTGGATTAGTAAAGGATTTAGCTGTACGGAAAGGTTGGCATGATTTATTTCTAAAGGTAGGTGTCAAGTTAATCGATCCGGGTTGTGGTGCCTGTATTGGTGCAGGTCCCGGCGTTTCAATTACTCCTGAACAAGTCACGGTTTCAGCAATTAATCGTAATTTCCAAGGACGATCTGGCCCGGGTAAATTATATCTCGCAAGTCCACTAACTGTTGCTTCATCGGCTTTCTTTGGAGAAATAGTTTCTTGGAGAGATGATTTGTTTCAATGATAAGCATGAAATTAAGAATTCTTTCTTCCGGAGCTATTATCGTTATAGGCGGAATTATTCTATCAATGACTTTGACCCAATTAATTTTGAGTCAATCTATTGATCTGATTTCATGGTTTGGTGATTCGGGAATTCAAGGTAAAATTGCATTTATTGGATTATATGTAATTTTTGGAATCCTAGTTATCCCGGCAAGTTTTCACAAATATCTATCTGGAATTCTTTTCGGGTTTACAATTGGATTACTGATAGCATGGATAGGAGGCATGATTGCTGCGATAATTCCTTTCCTTCTCGGAAAAAGATGGTTAAATCCATATGCACAAAAATTACTAGATAAAAATCCAAAACTGAGAGGGTTAGAAAAAGCAATTATTGTCGATAAATGGAAGACTGTTGCTTTGTCTAGAGTGAGTCTAGTAATTCCATATGGCGTGCTAAATTATGCTTTTGGTGCCACAGATATAAGATTTAGAGATTATATTTTAGGAAATTTTGCTATGATTGTTCCATCAATAATGTATGCTTGGTGGGGCTCACAAACCCGAATTATATCTGGTTCAATCGAAACACAAGATAAAGGAATTAGTTATACAATCAGCATTATAGTATCAATAATTCTTACCTTTTGGCTAGTTGTTAGAAGTACTTCGATATCACGAAAAATTGAATCTTTCGAAAATATGTAAAGGTCTGAAATCGATTCTTGTAACTATAATACGGTATTAGGATTAAAAACCGTCGGCATTCGATGACCGGTAACACTAGTGGCCCGACGTCATTGGGACGGAGGAGGACCAATGTGGAGGTCTAAGTATGGCTGGAATCGCACAGAAACTCGCATCAAATCAAAAACAAGTTGCAATATCGGAATTCTTTGAGAAGAATAAACACTTTCTTGGTTTCGATTCCTTATCACGTTCACTAATAACTGCAGTAAAAGAAGCAGTAGATAATGCATTGGATGCTTGTGAAGAGGCGCGAATCCTTCCTGAGATAAAGGTCGAGATCAATAAATTAGACAACAAAAAAGACATTGTTCGATTAAAAGTGGAGGACAATGGTCCAGGGATTCCACAAAAAAGTATTGAGAAAGTATTCGGACAACTCCTATTCGGATCTAGATTTCATGCGATTAGGCAATCGAGAGGTCAGCAAGGTATCGGTATTACTGGGGTTGTAATGTACAGCCAATTAACGACGGGTAAACCGACTCATGTTAGATCAAAAATCGCAACTGAATCAACCGCTGCGGTTGTAGATATCGGTCTAGATACTAGAAAAAATAAGGCTGTAAAAAGTAACCAAGGTAGAGAAGGCTGGTTCAATGAAGATGGTTCAATGAAACAACATGGACTGGAAGTTACAACTCAATTAAAGGCCAAATATCAGAAAGGAAGACAGAGTGTTTGGCAGTATCTAAGAATGACCAGCATCGTAAATCCTCATGCTGAAATTACATTTACAGACCCAGAAGGAGAAGTTCACCACTGGCCAAGAGTGACTGAAAGACTCCCGCGTAAAGTAGATTCGATTAAGCCACACCCTCATGGAATAGAACTTGGGCAATTGCAAAGAATGTTATCTGAATCTAAAGATTCAAGACTTTCTGTATTCTTACGAATGAACTTTTCCGGAGTTTCAAATCGTGCTGCAAAGGAATTGTGTGCTGCTGCAGAACTTGATGTAAGTACTAAGCCTAAACAAATGAAGCCTGATGATATTCGCGCTTTACTAGAAGCCTTTCAAGGCGAGAGAATGTTTAATGGCAAACCAGTTAAAATGCTAAATCCTCCTACTAATTGTCTTTCTCCAATTGAAGAAATGCTAATCAAAAAAGGGCTTTCAAAAACTATCGATTCTAGATTTGTAACTACTATGACTAGAGTTCCTAATGTATCTCAAGGAAACCCATATCAGATAGAAGTAGGGCTGATTTTTGGCGGTTCGATGGCTTCAGATAAGCCTGTAGAGGTTCTTAGATTTGCAAATAGAGTACCATTGATGTATCAACAGGGAGGATGTCTTCTTACAAAAGCCATAGAAAGTGTTGATTGGAGGCAATACGGTTTAGAACAGCCAGGTGCTAAAGGAGTTCCAAAGGGGCCTGCTGCAATTTTAGTACATCTAGCAAGTACTAATGTTCAATTTACTTCTGAAGCAAAGGAAGCCCTAGCCGAAAACGAAGAGGTCATAGAAGAGGCAAGAAAAGCAATGCTGGAAATGGGACGTGGATTAAGGAAGCATCTTGAAAAGAAGAAGAAAATGGCCAAAACTCAAGAAAAATTCGAATTAATCAATGATATTTTACCAGCAATAGCTGCTAAATCAGCTGAAATTTTAGACAAGCCTATTCCCGACCTTGCTGGCTCTATTACTCAAATTATGTCTGCCGTTATCGGGGAAACAAGCACTACTTGGAATAAAGAGACAAAACAAACTGATGTAGAAATAACTCTTTTCAATTATACTTCTCGCTCTAGAGCATATACAATTCTTGCAACGTGGCCTGAAAAAGCTGGAGCCAAGATAATTGGAAATGAAAATGGTGGTAGAAAAGAAGCAATGGGGGTTTGGGCATGGAAATTAGAAACTCTTCAACCCGGGCAGAGATTTGTCATCAAGTATAGTTTAGAAGGCCTTGAAAAAGGTGACTGGGTTGATACCGACATCTTTTACAGAGGTTCCCAGGAAGTAATAGGTGCTATGAAGATGGATGAAAAATACCTAGAAGAGATTAGAAAACAAGAACAGGTGATGAAAGAAATGTCAACACAGAATACTGAATCAAGTGAAACTACAGAAACAGAAGAAAATAACTCAAATGATATTGAAACTCCGGAGATAGATTTGGATGAAATTATTGCTTCTCTAGGAGAGCCGAAAGTTAAGCCGCCTAATGGTCAAAGCACCCTGTTTGGAGGTGGTCAGTAATGGTCCAACGTTTTACAGCTGGAGAAACCAAAGATGCAATGCATCAGGTAGTTACTGAAATGTATGATAAAATAATCAAAGGTGAGGCTCCAACAATGACCCTTCCTGTTAGAACAAAGAATAACATTGGATTTGATCAGAAATTAGGTGTTTACAAGTACGGTAAAAAGAGATCCATTAGAGATGCTACAAGCCTTGGTTCAGCGAAGCAATTACTACGAGCGCTATATGTTATCGAATTCATAGAAGAGATGATTGATGCTGGAAAATCCTCAACCCTCAGAGAGATGTACTATATTTCAGAAAGTTGGGGCTTAGGTAAATTTGGTAGTCAAAATGAATCAAATAACCTTGCTGAAGATTTGGAAATTGTGACAAAATGTCTTAGAGAAGATTTCAAACTTAGACCTGAGGAAGATGGTGCTAGAATGATTGGAAATTTAACACTAAGAGAAAGAAATCGTAGAGGAGAATGGATGAGAATTAATGCAAGAGATGATGTTGGGGACTCTGGATATGGAGTACCTTACAACGTTGAGACTGAAAAAATCGAATTATTAGAAAATGATATTGATTTCATTATGGCTATTGAGACTGGTGGTATGTTCGATAGATTGATCGAAAATGGATTTGATGAAGACTTCCGTTGTGGTTTACTTCATCTTAAGGGTCAACCTGCAAGGTCGACTCGTAGAATAATCAAACGTATGAGTGAGGAATGGGATTTACCTGTTGTTGTTTTCTTAGACGGTGATCCGTGGTCTTTCAGAATTTTTGCTTCGATTGCATATGGTGCAATTAAAACCGCCCATATTTCTGAATATTTGGCTACTCCAAGTGCTACTTATCTAGGAATTACTGCAGATGATATTTTAGCCTATGATTTACCGAGTGATGACCTTTCAAAGAAAGATATTGAAGCACTTAATGCTGAACTTTCAGATCCAAGATTCGCCGATAGTTGGTGGCAAGACCAGATCAATATGATGCTTGAATTAGGTAAGAAGGCTGAACAACAATCACTAGCCAAATATGGTCTTGACTTCGTAACTGAAACATACCTACCTGAAAAATTAGCCGAACTAGGACTTGCGTGATTTAGTGCAAGGATTGATTTGGGAAGATGTTGACGAATTATCATGGCGAGCCCATCTAGTCAGTCAAACCCTTGGGCAATGCGCATTGGGATTTTTGGTTTAGTTTGTGTTTTCATCAGCGCAATAATGCTTTTTAGCCAAACTGATGCTATCGATAATGCGTTTAATCCAAGGAATTTGAGTGAAATAAAAGTCACTGGCGAGAATTCGGAAATAGGTGAATTAGATATCGGCTGTCATATCGCTGTTGGTCTTGATAACGAAGAATATGGTGAAATGACATTGAAACAGATGGTTGGCTCATCTCCTAGTAGTGATTCTATTGAGACTACTTCCTGTGCAACCGACTGGCAACCAATGGACTCATCAGGTCAAGAATATTACTTTGTAGAAGAATGGGATGTCACAGAAAAAGGAGAATATGTTCTATCGATGGAATGTTCCACTGATGTTGACTGCGGTAATTCTACTATTTGGCTTGTAGATGTAACCAAAGCACAGTGGACAGTATTTGGGGAAACTGGTCTGATTGCTGCAGGTGGATTGTGCTGCTTCGGACTAATTCTTCTTCCTGTCGCAATGATTCTTTATTTCTCTAACAAAGGGAAATCTAATGTGATGATGATTAATGCTAACGGCCAAATAATGCCATTGACAGACTTGACCCCTCAAACAATTGAAAGGATGAATAACAAACCTGAAGAGATTATTGATAACCCATTTGCTGATACTGGAATTTCTGATTCAGAGGAGTTCATAGATGGTAAAGAAGGAGTTGAAAATGGAACACTTCTAACGACTGAGCAAGTTTTTGCTTTGATGCGTGGAGATGTCGAAGAAGCGCAAAATAGAGTCAGTGATCCATTTGCTGATTTCAATCAAAAAATGGAAATAGATGACAATCAGGAAAAGAAAGATAATTCCAATGTCATCGCTTTTTGGGATGCTGGAGATGAAAAGGAAATTACTACAAATTCCTCAAAACAATCTATTAAAGACAAAAAGGGAAGTCAAACGCCGAAGAAAAAGCAAACCGATACCGGTGCATGGAAAGAATGGGATGAACTTTGAGTGATTCAGATGGAAAAATATTTTCGAATTGCTGCAGGAATTATTGGATTTATCTTGGTTCTGTTATCTGTAATTGGAATGAATAGTGAATTAGCAGATTCTGATGAAGTTCAAACTATGCTTCCTCCGTGTGAAGTAGATGATGGTGTACCAATATTACCTGGTGACGAGGAGGTAATTTGCTACTGGGGTATGTCTGTTGAAATTCTAGAAATACCTTCAGAAGCGATTGCTGCCGATGTTATTGTTGATATCTCTTGGGATAAACAAGACGTATGGATTGGAATTGCTGATGCTGAACAAATATCAAATTGTGAATTAAAAAATGATTACTATGAATGTCCTAAAGATTCGATTACTTTAATTGAGGGCGGTCAGAACTCAAATGGGGAGATTAGTTGGTCACCCGAACCGGGCGAATATCGATTTGTTGCTGGAGGAGAAGATACACAATCACTACAGCAATTTTTAGTTAATTGGGAATATGAAGCTACTTTGAAAGGCGGTGTTGCAATACCATTAATGCTAATTGGTGCTGCACTTCTTTTCTATTCAATTTTTAGAAAAATTCTATTCTAATCTTTCGACGCATTGAAAAAGGTGTACTATCTAGGTAACCTTAGGTTGAGCAGTATGGTGGATATTGATTTAGCATTGTCGATTCTTCAAAACAAAGTTCGAAGACAAATTCTAGAGCGTCTTGTTAGAGAACCACATTATCCCATGCAATTGGCTGATTTAATCGGTGTAAGTCAACAAGCTATAATGAAACATCTAAAAGAATTGGAAAAGGGTAAATTTGTCGCTAAAATGAAAGTTCCTAGTGACAAAGGTGGTCCGCCTAGAACAATTTATTCTGTTCAACAAGCAATTTCATTGAGGATTGATCTTGGACCAGATCTGTTCACCTGTGAACAAAGAAGATTACCTGGCGGAGGTCCAATGAGGCTATCTAAATCTTTACCAGAGCATAGTATTAGAGTTGCAGAAATTGTAAGTGGGCGTAAGAAGATCTCAGTTGGTGAAGGAGTTTCTCATCTTGCTGAACTTAGTAATATCCTTGAAGATTTAGATTCTCAAAGAGACGCCATTATTTCACTACATCAGCACATTAGAAATCGAATATCTGTTTCTGTAGATGCTGATTTTAAAATGTACGAGCAAAGAGCGATGGTACATTCTATTATTGAAGCACCTACTAAGAAAGTAGATTTTACTGCACTTAGCAAAGAACTTCAGTTAGGTCAGAAACAAATGAATGAATTGATGGACGAAGTCAGTACCAGACTAGAAAGACAAATCTCAGAAAAGGCAGGACACATAATCGCTGGAACACAAAACTCTAGTTTACACTGGTGGTTAGGCAATTACAAGCCTAAGAAATAACTCACTCTTTAGATTCAAGTACTGAAATAAGTGAAGATTGTTCACTTAATCTTTTGTTAACTTCTGCTCTTCTACCCTTTCCTACAAAGTAAACAACACCCAATAGAGATAGTGTAAGTAAAATCACAACAAATGGTAATGCTGTCTTTCCAATAACCTGTCCAGCAACGTCAAAGAATGGGCTTGGTGATTCAAGTGGTTCAGTGACTGCTTTGATGTTATTTCCTTCATCAGCTTCGACGATTTCATTCATTGGATCAACAACAACATAAACACCTTTACTTCCTGCAACAACAGGATACAGAAGGTAAATTTCAACTTCCTGCACACCTGAAGCATCTTTCCCAAGCAATGCTCCGACTATTTGACGCATAACAATACTATCTTCATCACATCCATTGAGTTCAATTTCTTTCTCAATATCAGCATCATTTGCATCGTCATACTGGCAAAGAACAATCTCGATATCTGTAGCATGAGTATTTCCAACATTCTGGAGTATTATTCCGATTGGAATTGTAGAATCAATATCTCCACTAAATGATGCAGGATTGATAATTTCCTTAATCACTAAGTCCGGAGCCTTCAACCTTAATTGTAAGACTAGTTCATTGCTATCAAGCATTTCTCCTTGCCATGAAGGAGATGAGTCGAAGTCTCCACCTTCAGTCATATCTCCTGCCTTAGAGACTACTTTCAAACCGATATACCTAGTATCTAATTTAGCCTCGGTTGAAATCTTGACAACTGCTACCATTTCATAGGTTTGATATGGTGACATCTTAGGCATCATGTAAATATCATTAGGAGCGATGTATGCACACTTTCCTCCATCCTGTGCTTCCTCTAACTGTGTTAGCCAAGAAGTATATTCGTCAGAAGATTCTTCTGGCATTGGAGTATCAATTGTGATACATGCTTCATCTGTAGTCAAGTCATTTCCGATTTGAACTACATTTCTCCATTCAACACTCCAGCCTTGTAATTGAGACATTCCAGGAATTTGTTGCATGATTAAATCATTTCCTGATGATTCTGCAGTGTGGTTATCTAAAGAAGGCCAATCTTCTACATTTCCATTATTGGTGATGTTTACTGTGAAACTTACAAACTTTCCAGGGGCTGAGGTCTTGGTTGGATTATCGACCCTCGGGTCCATGCTAATTTCCATATCATAGAATTCGTTAACATATACTAGCATTGTTTGAACATCTCTTAATTTTGTATTTCTACCCTGTTCATCTGGATAAGGTTCTTCCGAGTATGTTTGGAAGACAATGGTATACAACCCTGCGCCGATATCTGTTTCAGGCACATTCATCAAAACATCGAATGTTTGCTGTGTACCTCTAGATAATTCTTGTAGTGAATCTCTAGGTATTACAATATCCCAGTGGCCGTTTCTTACTGGAACGCCTGAAGGATCGATAACAGTAGCTAACCTGTAATCATATCTATCTGGACCATTTCCATTATTTGTCACAGTTGTTGGAAGTGTTATCTTCTCTCCAGGATAAACAGAATAGGCAGAGACTGTTGCACCGTTAGCACCTTCTACTGAAATTATTCTATCGCTACTGAGGTTTGTTTCAGCATCCAAGTCAAATTCATGAATTACAGTTGTATCTAGTTTGATGAAATCTGAAATCTTAGGGTAGCCATCTAAGTAGGCTTTCAGAATAATTGTTGGCCCTATTCCGGCCTTTGCATTATCTGGTGCGCACACTTCGACATATACGGTATGTTGAACATAATCTTGACCTGGTTGGATAGTCCATGACCTTGGTTGGCTTAGAGGATCATTTGTACCTGGGGCATCTCTAAAGTCTACTGAGACCTCCCAATTATCTTGTCTCCAAGTATTTTCATCAACTTCACTAGGACGTGCTTCAGGGGCACCTGGTAGGGTGAATACAAGATCTCCTGAATCATAATTCTTAGTTATTGGAACTTCGTATTCATGACAGGCTAAATTTGGATCTCCTGCCTTGACGAATGCTTCACTATCTGTAGCCTCAAATACAATATTTCCAGATGATTTAATTGAAACGAAAATACCCAGCTCTAAGATATCATAAGTTCCTTTGTCGACTGACTTAATCGGTTCTCCTTCTGACCATCCCTTGAGATATATCACGAATGCCCCTGGGTCTTCAGAGGTTGGTACTTTCACTGTTAGAATCTTCGTAGTTGAAGTCCCTGGATCCAATTCAACACGCATTGGGAAAGTCACTTCCCATCCAAATGGAAGTAACCATTCTTGCTGGCCTTCAAGCGTATTTGGATCCCAGAATAGGAAGCTGTCTTGTACATTTCCTGTATTCGTAATTGTGATTGAGAATGTTGCTTGTCCGCCTTGTTCAATATCTTGAACACTGTGAGATGTATCCAAACTTATTCCATGAACTACATCCATCAGTGTAAGAGTCGTGAGGTCTGAACGAATTGCTGGATCTTTATACGACTTGGCTGTAACAACAATTTGCGCTAATTCATCTTCATTTGCTTGATAGATAGTAGGAGCCTTGACTCTGATGTAAAATCTAGTTGATTCACCGCCTTCTAAGAAAATTGGCGTTGTTGGCATAATTTGTGTTTGGTTGTCTGCAAAGAACAGAGTTGCGGTCCAATTTTGTGGCACTCCGGTTATGTTTAGACCATATGTGTCAGCAACAAGTTGCTTATCTCCAGGTGTTGAGTTATTCATTGTCATATTGAAAATAGTCTGTTCACCTGGCTCGATAACATGGTAGAACGTCTCTCCAGCATCAAGTTCGACATCGACTTGTCCTGTTAAAACGTGAGAATAACAGATAGTATATCTACCATTATTTTGTTCGCTATTACACTTATTTTGGTCAGACCAACCGATATGGGCACCACTTCCTAAATCATTGGCAAAGGCTGGAGGCATTCCTAAATCTGGCCTACTTCCAGTATCTGTTCCAAGTTTATTACTAGCCCATGTGGTAACTGGAATGATTTCCCAAGGATCTAATGCAAAGTCTCCTTCACCAGTTAAATCGGTTTGATTGAGTCTAGTATAATGAATTTCTTCACCTGCACTTATATTTGCAGAATCAACCCAAGAAATATGGACATTGCTCTGCTTATCAGTAATCAATGCTGGGAAGATAGAATGTCCAGAGAAAGCAGATACTAGGCCTGATGGGCCTTCAACATTAGAAATAGGAGTGTCTTGAATTTTCTTAATCGCGTAAGTAGAAAGCCCTTCTTCAGCACCGTCGAAAGCACCTGCACCCTGTAATTTCAGTTTGGTGTAATAGACTTCGTAGTTTGTCGCTTTCTCAAATCCATAATCTCTTCCATCCATCCAAGCAATATGTGTATTGCCTTGCATGTCAACCCCAATTGCTGGGTGGAATGAATAAGCATCATCGATAGTAACTCTAGTATCGTTTACAACTACTAAATGACCATCTTCACCTGCACCTGTATCCTCATAATATGTTCCACCACTAACTGAATGGCCTGGAGCACCTGGAGTCCAAGATGGATCGTTGTTCATCTTAGCATATGGGTCTAAAACAGACATGTAAATTTCACGGGAGTTGTTGGTAGCAATGTAAACCATTGCTTCGACAAGAAGAGCCATTGCCCCTGCTCCACCGCTTCCAGATGGGAATTCATATGCTTGCCCACCTGCGCTTACTGTTCTTGCATTGGTAGTAGGGTCATTACCCGGACAGTTTCTGTTTTGAGTTGAAACTACTCCGTTTGGACACTTAACCAAATCCAAGAAGTGTGATTGTATATTTCCTGCTCCTCCGTATCCTTGTCCATAAAGACCGATTGGAACAACGCCTGCTTTAACACAATTATCGTGTGCTTCGTCGATTGAACTTATGTCATCTGCTTGTTGAGAAGGATCTCCATCTTTTGGCCCTTCATCGGAGACTGGTAGAACAATCTTAGTGGAATTTGGGTTCCATTTGTGATCTGCAGATGTTGCTGGGTTTCCTGGAACATTACCATTAATATCTTTCCAAGATAAACAAGCCCAATTTGTTCCTGGCCCCCAATCCTCTCCAGAATTACCTGAGTATGGATTGCCGTTGTAAATTGTATTCTGTAGAGAACGAATACCACCGGAACTATCTCCCTCATCTAGAGGTGTTGACCTAGGTCCTGAATTCATATTATATCCTGCGCAATTTCCACTGCTTGCTGCACCAGGTAGACCCCAACCGCCGTCTAATCCGTAAATGGTTTCAAACACAGTCATGTTAGCGACTTCAAGCAGTGGTTTAATTCCTTCAAATTGACCACCTGAAGCGAAATTACCGCCATAAATAACAGTACAAATATCAGCCCATTCAGTGTACATAGATCCTGATGTGTCAACGATGAATACCAATTCTACTTTGCCACCTCGAGTATCATCCCAAGCGATTTGAACTTGGTCATTTGCATCGACAACAATGTCAGGATGTCCTTTGTGCCCAATAATTGGAGTAAGTAGGGTGTCGTCGAAAAGAACGATTGCGTCCTGTGCAATCATATCTGGCTGAAGCATCGAATAATAGATTTGAGGTTGATTAAAGAAACGTCCTAGTTCGTCAAATTCATCTTCCCAAGCGATGTGGACATTTCCTTGACTATCTGTATCAATTGAAGGCCAATCTCTGTCCTGGGCTCTTTGAGAAACTACCAAGTCATCAATAGAAGTCAAAGATGCATCATCACTTGCCATTCCGTTAAATGGTTGTACCTTGAAAGGAGATATTGCAGTATACATAATCTTGTGAGTACCAGATTTATCAGTCCAGACTATGTGTAGATTATCATCTTCATCTATAGCCATATCAGGGTGCCAAATTTTGTGTATACCAGCATTGGTGATTTGTGTTGCATCAATCAAAACTTCACCATCACTAGCAATCATTGAATAATAAAGATGGAGATTATTTCTAGACCAGACAACGTGGGCATTACCTTCGCTGTCAGCAACAATAGTAGCTTGGGTATCCGAAGCCGAACCTCCATCGACGATTTGCTGAGGTTCAGTAATTACTACTGTATTCGCTGAAACGGGTGCTGCGGACATTACAAAGGCAGACATTACTGAAATTAACATTATTGAAACTAAACTTATTGACTTGATTTTACGGCTCATAAAAACACCTTGGGTTGATATAACGAATTAACGATACTCTTCTAATACTTAACCGCGACTCTTTCAGGTCACAAATTATGGTTCGTAAAAATTAGCATTAAGCCCATTCTGAGGGGTCGAAACTTGATCCAAATGACATCTTTTCATCAAATTCAATTTCAATTTGTTCTGATTCATCTTTTTGTTTTGAGCTTGATTCTTTATTTTGTATATCATGCTTCTTTTTCGCCCAATCATCAACAGGACCTGGTTTACCTATTCCAGGGCCATAAGAATACTTTATTTCATGAATTAATCCCAATTTAGCCAACCATAGTCTTCGCAGACAATGCATGAATTCATTCTTATTTAATCCATCAAACCATAATGGTAAACTTACATTGAATGCTTGCAGAGGACCAGGTTTCTGTTCACCTTCATGTCCCATATGTATCCCCCAGTCAACGGATGCACGAATAAGTTGTAATCTACCCTCATGAATCCACTCAGCCCAGCCTTCAGAATCTTCATCCATGTGTTTCTTCATTTCTTTTTGTTGCCCCATGTCGACTCTTGTCATACTCGAGATTGCAACTAAATCTCTATTCTTTGGAACTACAACTGCAAACATATGCCCTTGGGGGCCTTGCGGGTATTTTATTAGAATATGCGCAACTGCTCTAGGATCTTCTTGTTCTTTAACGATTAAACGTTCATTGCTAAGCCACTTCCTAACAGTAGCTGCTACATCAACAGGCGTCACAAGTAGGCCAACCCTTCATCCTGTTTGAAGCAAACCCATAAAAAAAATTACATTTTCTTAATTTCTTGAGTCAGATTTTTCATTAAACCCTTCAAGTTATGTCGATCTGCTTTGGGCATTGTTCTTCTTCTGACAAAGTTTCTTAGATATGTATAATCATCCCATGCTAAAGAACCCAATTTCCCTGAAAGCCAGAATACTGGAAAGCATATTAGCCAAAATATAACGATTGACAATGAATTGAATAAAACTCCAGAACCTAGAACCTCGGTCCAATTAAAACCAACCAAATTTGTCAAATTTGATTCTTGGAAGTATCCAATTAAGACAATTATTGTCGAGGCTATTGGCCAGAATATTAATGATCCAAACATTGATGCTAAGAATTGGTAAGAAGTTCTAGCATCTACCCCCTCATCAGTAGAATCGCCAAGCAATCTCCCAAGTGCAACTTGAGGCCCTAAGGACAATAAAAAGATAGGAAGTAATAACATAAATGCTGAAGTTCTAAGAAGAGAAAGCGGTAAGTGCGTAATATTTGCGAATCTTATATCGTTTCCTTTAGAATTTAAATCACGGCCATCTAAACCGTTCTGATGAAGAATATTTGAAGCACTGATTGCAGGTTTAATGAGTTCATGTTCAATCAATTTAGGTTTTGGCTCATCGTTGACAATTGACTTTTTTGGTTCGACGATTATCTCTCTAATTTCTCTAGCCGCTAATACTTCATCTTTCCAGGATTTCGGTTTATCTCCAATAATTCTCCTACTCAGATGGCCCAATAAATGTAGAGCTCTGTGTTCTTCCCACTCTGCAACATTAGGAGTTAATGGTTCCATTTCCAATCTTAATCTATCTCTCAAATTAAATACATTTTCTGCAGGTGGTTCAGACCAATTCCCTTCTGAAACCGCTTCAATTAGTTCATTAGGAATATCTGATTTTAAAATTTGAATAGGTTCGCCATATTCTACCCAAACATCGGTTCGGAAGTATTCTCTTACACGAAAATGTAGACCAATCGGAATTAATGCTGGAAGTTCTTTGCCAAGTGAACTAGCTAGGGCACCGGCTGCTAATATCGTTCTAACAGGTCCTGTTCTAAACCTTATCATGTGAGAATTATTATGGCTAGTACCTTCTGGAAATAGAACGCATCCAAAACCATTAGCAATTCCTGAAGAAAGGGTCAGTAATGAACGCCCATTGAGAAAATTTGCTTCTTCTTCAGAGCACCCACCTCGTAACAATTCAGCCTTTCTAACAACTGGCTGAACTGCCATTTTCCGAGTCCACCACCCTAGCATTGGTCTGGTGACCAAATCGTGCCTTGCGCCAAAAACAAAGTGTTTAGGATGATTCAAGGTAATTTCAAGAGCGTCTAACAATCCGTTAGTATGCCACGCACAACAAAGAGTTCCTCGGTCTAATGGTATACTCTGTCGCCCAGATGTTTCTCGAGTTCTAAATTGTACAGCACTAATTCTTCTACAAATCCAGTATAGTATTTTTGTCCAAAAATATGAGCCTGGAGTGGAACCTGAGTATTTTGGCATTGGAGTATCGAGTAATTTGCCCATTTTCATATTCTTTGCAGATTTAGAAAGATACGGTAAAGCATCGCCTCTATGGTCTAAAACTCCATCGTTTAACTCTTCAGGATCAGGGTGTTTCATTAAAATCACCTCTCAATTTAGATGCTAGGATATTCAGAGACTCATGGTCTGCATTCCCGCCAATAGAACGGTTTTCAGGCCACATTGACATTAACGTCAACCCACCGTCGCCAAGAGTTCTTGGAATTACATGGACATGGACATGAGGCACTTCTTGTCCTGCCTTCTCGCCATCGTGAACGCATATAGTGAAATCTTCGGTCTGGAAATAGTTTGATAAAATAGATTGAACACTTTTCAATCCAACAAATAATTCCGAAACTTCATCATCTCGAAGTTCCGAAATATGCTTCACTCCGCGTTTAGGGACTACTAATGTATGGCCTTCTCTGCGCGGAAAAATATCTAGAAATGCGAACCATGAATTTCCTTCTGAGACTTTGTGGCAAGGGATTTCTCCTGCTATGATTCTCTCAAACAAGGTTTCTCCGCTCATAGACAAGCCAAAGCGAGAGGGTTTTTCATATCTCACTGTGGAGTGAGAATCCAATTCCCCGTCTCGCTCTTTCTCAAAGCGAGGGTTCCGATTTTACCATCATTATCAACGGTTATGTGATGTAATAAATCTGAATCTTGCTCTTGGAAATCATTTCTTTGATGAAGACCTCTGCTTTCATTTCTTGCCAAACTAGCTCTTAGAGCACACTTCAACAATCTTATGCCTGCCTGTGTTTGAAGCATTGAAAGCATGTTGGTATTGGCAATCAAAGACTCTTGGTCTAGATGTATAGAATCTGCAACAATTGTCAACTCTTCTAAGGATTCAATTAATTGGCTATAAGATTCTGAATCATTATCGTTATTGGCATAATTCAATGCAATTTCTCTAAGTTTACTTGATACTATGCCGATCCTAACAACGCTATCATTTCCGTCTTTGTTAGCAAAGCGAGAATTATGATTAGAATTTGCTATTTCCAAGGATTCTTTGATTAAATTGGCGCCTGAGAATTTACTACTACTAGACCAATTTCCGGCATGCTGGCCTGCAGAATTTCCACCGGCTAAAGAATCAAGTAATCGATTTCCTTGTAGTAGCCCTGCTCCATGAAGCCCTGAACAAGCAGCGTCTCCGGCTGAATATAATCCTGTAAACCACCGCGACCATTTGCCAATAACCACTCTACCATGCTCATCGATAGGCAAACCACCAAGTGTTGCATCGACCTGATTTTCAAGTGCCACTGTTTGTTTTGAAATATCAATACCTGTTCTTTGTTTGATATTTCTAAAAATTGAATTCCACCACTTGGACTGCTCGCCCATTTCTCTAGCATCTAAAACAACTGTTCCGGAGTCATTAGAAATTTTGCACATCTCAATAACTGTTCCAGCTTCAACCGGAGTTCCGTCTACTTGATGTATTGTTGCCCCGGAATTAATCATACCAAATGGTAAAATCATGTTAGTATCTTTAACAGAAAGAGGAGATTTGGAAATAAATTCCATTCCTCTTAGCGGTACTCCAGAACGAAGTGCTAGGTCCATCCCAATATTTGCCTTACCATTAGAAAATACCTCTTCAAAGCCACCGTCTGCAAGGATTATCGCCTTGCATTGAATTGCAACAAAATTTCCATTGACTAAATCGGCAGTGATAACTCCGCATACACTATTGTTATTGTGTACAAGTGAAATGGGAACTTGGTCTCCTCTTCTTACCACACCATATTTCATACATTGTTCTTCGAGTACCTGTTGTATCTCTTTACCCATGCCGTCACCTGAATTAACAATTCTAGGTTTAGAATGCCCGATCCCCATATGTGCAACAGGTAAGCCTTTGGCATCACGCTGAAAAATTACCCCCCAGCGCTCTAATAAGTCCATTTCTTTAATCGCTTGACTCGTTCTAATCGATACTATGTCTTGGTCACAGAGATATGAACCTGTCAGTATTGTATCCTCTCTGTGCCCCTTATTATTGGATTCTTGAATTGCAGAAGAAAGTCCATCCGTAGCAAATGAACTCCCATCTCCCAGTGCATTTGGAGATACCATTAGAGTTTGGGCTCCTTGCTTGGCGGCTGAAGCTGCTGAACGCAGTGCAGCGGGGCCATCACCTATGACTAAAACATCCCATGCTTCCAATTCAATTCACCCGTTGAGATAAGCCAACAATCGGTTGGCAATAAGTAAAGCGCTTTATTGACTTGATGGCTTCAAGAAAATTCCACATTTGGTATAGCTAATTCCCCGATTTTTCTAGCCTTTTCGAGACGTTTGATTCTTTCACGCGTATTATCAGCAGAATTAGATTCAACAAATGTTGTCAAAACTAGCGATTCAAGAATTATTCCATCATCATCTCTTAAAATAACTTGAATATCTGAGCGGCCATAGAATTTCCTATTCCATGCAACATTTATCCACAAAACTACTCCTTTCTCCAAGTATCTAGGGATCCAGTCTAGAGCGTCTTCATCAGTGGAATTAGAGAGCTTGATTTCTTGCCGAGGAGGTGGGCAGGGCTTTAATTCAAAACGATGATCGCGAGATTTAGGCTCTCCATTTGGAACTAAAACCTCTACCTTAACATGCCTTGACTCAAATGTTTGATTATTTAGAGAAATAAATAGGTTGGCTGAACCATCTATACTTTTGTCATCAATAGCAGCATCCATTCTCCACTTCGCTCTAATCAACTCTGGTTTTCCTGAAAGTAAATCATTTTGTAAACGATCTAGGATATAAAATGCGCTAGGTTGCCACGCTTTAGCGTGTGAAATTAAACGTTGTAATGTTCGCCAATTAAACCTGTTTTCCTCGATTAGCAAAATTTGTTTAACTGAATTTCTTTTCATAAAAACAGATAATTCTTCAGGAACTCTATGTGTTTTCAAAACATCTTCATTGTGGAGATATAAGACATACAATAATCTCTCCAATGCCTGTCTTTTATCATATCCCGGGATCAGAGATTTTTCAAATTGTTCTTTCCAATCACACCATTCTAAGTATAAGTCTGGATCTAAATGTGTCACAAGTAAGTCTCCAAGAATGCTTCCTAATTGTGTTGGATGGTGCGTAGGTGAATGAAAAACTAAATTTGGAAATTTATCTCCGAGTTGGCGTACATAATCCAATGTATGTTGTGCGTGGAAGGTGTATAAAAATCCTGAACTCATTGCTATAATAAGGGCTAAATTCCAGGCTACTGAGCCAGGCGGAGGAGATAACGATAATAGCATCAAACCTAGGGAAAGTCCGATTAAAACTGTACTAACTAGATTATTTCGTCTGTGGTCTCTAAGCCCATCTAAAATACGATCCATCCCCGGTTGTACTCTCAATGCATGCTTACTACCATTGCTAAAACCGCCCTGTTCTCTTAGTGAAAGTCTTGCTTGCATTGCATGCCATGCGGATTCACTGGCGATAATACTTGGTAGTGTTGCAAGTAATATTGGCACTGGTAATATAAACACTAAGTTCAAGTTTTGTGAAATTTGTTGTGGAAATAAAACTCCAAGAAGTGAAAAAAAAGCTAATGTTAAACCTGCTATAGAACGCCAAAAAAGTAGAAAGTTATTACGAGTAATATTTCCAACTAATTGTCTTCTTTGTTCTAACTTTTCCCACTGCCGGCGGGTATGTTCTAGAGGGTCTTCGATTCTCTCAAACCCGTGCCCATAAGGGTCAGGTAATTCGAGACTTTGAAAGTCTTCTGACTTGTTACTCTTGGCCATCTTAACAATACCGCTCACAAGGTCCTAGGCTTTACTTCTTGCCTTAAAATTAGAAATAAACTGTCAAACGGGCGCAGCAGGATTTGAACCCGCGATCTTCGGCTTAGGAGGCCGATGCATTATCCAACTATGCTACACGCCCAAACGGTCCAACCAACTTCATGTCATGAGCATTACGATTATTGTTTTGAAAGTTCAGCAACATCCATAAAGAATTTTTCTAGTTCAATACGAGGTTGAGAAGTTTTTTGAATAGCAACTTCGCATTTAGCTAATGATATTATTAATTTTGAAAGTTCAATGTCCTTCAAATGAATCCTTCCCTCGGTCATTAATTTGTGCAAATGCTTGACAATGTCTTCGGCTTCAAGGCTTTGCTTATCCATTATTTGATCTAAAACTCCCATTGCTCCCTTGAGGACTCGAGTATTCTTATTACCGATTTTCTCCCATTTCCAGTCATGAACTCTACCCCTTATTGCTTCTTCTAGCATTAGTTGTATCTCTCTATGTGCAGAAGATGAAATTACATCTTGAAGATTTTTTCTCGAATCCAACATACCTCTGAGGTATAGAACTTCTAACAGGAATATTGCCTTACGGATATTACCATTTGCCACGTGAGCAATATCTCCTAGAATGCCTCTAGCTGGATTTAGGCCTTCTTGTATCGAAATCTTCTCTAATAGATTTTCTATTTCTTGGCGACTTGTTCTAGGCAATCGTATATGCTGAGTTCTGCTCCTTAATGCTTCAATTAATCTCGAAGGGGTAGTAGTGGTGAAAATAAATCTTGCACTGTTACTGCTCTTTTCCATCATTCTTCTAAGGTATGATTGTCTAATATTGCCTAAGTAATCGGCATCTTCGATTACAATTATTCTAGAAATAGGGGTACTTTGCGGGTCTTTTACAGATTCAAAACCGGCAGGTGGCCCTCTATCATCTTGAACTTTTACTAGGCCAGAGTCATATGCATCTAGGCTTGTTCTACCAGCTAGAGTATCTTTTGAAGAGGTCCCTTCAGGGCGTAAAAAGGACTCAAATTTACCCATAGCGCCACTAGTTCTAGAAAGATCTTTGGCGTTTAGAATATGGGTTGTAGACTTGTGCGATGGCCCTAATACCTGTCTTGCTATTAGTCTCCATATTGCAGTTTTACCAACACCAGACGGACCTGAAATTAGTAAATGAGGCGGATTAGACTGTAATGATACCTTTTCTATACTGTTTATTATTTGGTTTGGCAATAATAAATCTTGGAAAAGAAAAGGTGACTTTGTCTCTAACCAAGATGGCATGATGAGTGTTGTATGTCGAAGGTCTTTCAACCCTGCGCGGAACTAATTTCACTCTGCTACAAGTCTCTTTGTGTTTGCATTCCTTCTTAACTTCATGAAAACACGAGATCCGCATGTCTTACAGCTAATTCCATTACGCTCTCTGTGGAATGATTCTATACTTCCACACACTGCACACTTATAGTCAACTAGCTCTACCATTCGGTTCAACTCCAGTCGACCCGACTAAGCACTCTTTCTTAACCTGTCCGACGCGAAAGTATTCTTCAAATACCTAATTTCCGCCAACTAAACCTGGCATTAATCGTATTTTTTGTGCGTCTCGTAGGTCTATTCCGGATAGATCCGCTGTTGAAACCATTCTATTATCCACAAAGACCCATGTGCCCTGACAGTTATTGGCATGCTCAATTAATTCTGGCTTCGTCATCTTAACTTCAGAGTGTCCGGTTTCGTCGGCGATTTCAACTATGAAGGTGTCCTCATCAATCCCTCCGACAAGACCTGGCATGGCCCTTAGGCGTGAAGATGATTCTATTTCCATAGATTGAAGTTCTGTGGCTGATACCATTTTATCATCGACAAAAAGCCAAGTTCCCTGGGTACTGGCCGTCTCCACTAATTCTGACTTGGTCATTTCAACAATTGAATGCCCTGTATTGTCTGCGACTTCAACAGTGTAAGATGGTTCCTCTTTTTCTAGGCCACCAACAATTCCTGGCATAATTCTTATCTTCGAATCCATACCTATCTCCATGCTTTCTAATTCATTGGCATTAACCAATCTATTGTCGATGAAAATCCATGAGCCTTCGGACTCAGTGGCCTTTTCAACAATTTCTGGTGCGGTCATTTCTACGACTGAGTGTCCAGTCGAGTCTGCTATTTCTACGATGTATTTCTTTTCTGACATACTACTTCCTCGGAAACCTAGATTTTCGAGTGTATATAATAAAACGCGAATGGTCGACAAACAACCTAAAAATTAGCATTTGGCGCCCACTCCGGGAATTGAACCCGGGTCGCAGGAATGACAATCCTGCATGATAACCTCTACACCAAGCGGGCCTTAGCATACTCGTCGGAGCGCAACCGCTATTTAAGCCGCTCTATGTGGCTTGACCGGAGAGTTAAACATGGCTGCCAAAAAAACATCTGCTGAAAAAGCCCGAGAGGATGCTGAAAATGCAAGAGTCGAAAATATGCTCGATGGGGCATTTGGCACACTGAGCGGCTTAGAAATCAATAAAGCTGAAGAATCTAACTCAGAAGAAACAATTCCTGGGGAAGAATTGGCAGATGTGAATGAAGCTAATTCTGAAATTTCGGATGATAACGCGGAAGTAGATGAAATAATTGAAAATGAAGTGGTATCCTCTTCGAATGAAACTGAAATTCCTGAAGAAGAAAAATCAACACCANCTGAACTACCCATTTCAAATTCTGAAGGAGAAGAAGTAGTGGATATTTCGGAAAATCTAGTATCAAATGAGCCNCCAAGTGGCCCACCGAGTGGACCTCCATCAAAAGGTCCACCAAGCGGGCCACCGTCAAAAGGCCCACCAAGTAAACCTCCCAGCGGGCCACCGTCAAAAGGCCCACCAAGTAAACCTCCCAGCGGGCCACCATCAAAAGGCCCACCAAGTAAACCTCCTAGCGGGCCACCNTCAAAAGGCCCACCAAGCGAATCTCCAAGTGAAACGCNATCTGAAGATAATCCANGTGAAATATTAGATGAGGAAATAGAAGAAAAAGTTGATCAAGTGAATGAAGAAACATCTGANGAAGAGGTTGAACAAACTACGGAAGTTGATACTGAAGATTCTACAAAAGGAGAGGATTCCGAAGAATCCTCCGGAGAAGATACTGGAGGACAACAAGACTCTGGGCAAGAAGTTGAAGAAAGTGATGTTTCAACCGAAATAGAAAGTTCTGATTCTCAAAACGAAATAGAAATGGACGATTTATCAGAATCTAATGAAGAAATAATCGAAGAAGCCCCTGTCATGGAAGATGCCCTCGCATCTGATAACATAGAAACAGAGGCTGAAATTGCCCGTTTATCTGCAGAAGTCGAAAGATTGAGGAAGTCTATGGCAGGAGCTGCTGAAGTAATTGAAGATTTAGAGAATCCACCTATGCCGCCTGCAATGTTGGAAGATTTGGTAATTGGCGCACATATTGTTGGAGATATGGCCCGCTTAGCAAGGCAGTTAGACAGAGAACAGCTGATACGCGCCTCCATGGGGACTATTGCAATGCTGCACCCAGAGCAACTGGAAATTATTATCTCAACAAAACATATGTCNTTATTACCAAGAATGGATGAACGAGATATTTGTGCTGCAAAATTAGGCGGTGACCCTCCTCGTGGAGCGCCAGAGGACTGGCGTGTTCTCGAAGTAGTACTTGCATCTGTAAGTTTAATCACAGGAGGTCCTGCTGCTGTAATTCATTCCCATGGCCCATTCACTACGGCTGCAAGTTGTGAAAAAGATTTAGTCTTAGTGCAGCCAATTGATGAGATCGGAAAGAAGCATATCGGTAAAATAATTATTGTAGATCCAGATGATGAAAATCCGGAAGAATTCCTTAGGCAGGTGGCTGAAGCACTGCAACAAGGAGGTATGCGTTGCGTTGTAATTCGTGGTAAAGGGGCTTATGCTGTAGGTGCAGACCTTGATCAAGCATGGGCTAATGCTGCAATGCTAGAACANAGTATGAAAGTAGTATTACTTGCTAGACAGGCAAATTTGAAAGTCTAATTTTCTAAATTTAAGTCCTAGCGATAAACATCTATTGATAAATCAAACTATGATTTTCAGTTTATGGCGAGTAAACCGAAAATTGCAGTCTCCGGCTGTCTAATTGGACAAAAAGTGAGATATAATGGCGATGCTGCAGAATTTAGACCTCTCTCAAGAAGATGGAATGAACATCTTGAATTAATCCCAATATGCCCTGAAGTTGGAATTGGTATGGGAGTTCCTAGGCCGACTATTCGCTTGGTTAAGGAAGATGATAAAATCAAATTGGTTAATCCCAAAAATGGAGAAGATTTCACTGACCGGATGTTAGAATATGCTGAAATTCAGTCCGATATGTTAGCTTCTGCTGGAGTCTGTGGCTTTGTTTTCAAGAAAGATTCTCCGAGTTGCGGTGTTGAAAGAGTGAAACTTTACCGAGGAGATAATCCACATGCAGTCAGAGACGGTATCGGCTTGTTTGCAATGGTATTTACAACTTTGAACCCACACATACCTGTTATCGAAGAAGGCAGATTAAGTGATTCTAAGCAAGCTGAACATTTTCTTGCAAGAGTTCATTTCTTCCATGAATGGTTAATTCGAGGCGAGGGTGGATGGACTGCTCAAAAAATAATGGAATTCCATAATGAAAATAAATTATTTTTACTAAGTCGAAAGCCATCTGCTAAAAGAATATTAGGTAAACTAATTGCAGACTCATTTGACAAGGGAATTAACCCCGAAATTGTTGCTTTAGAATATATTACTGAGGCTCAAAAGTCACTTAATACCTTAACTCGTAAAGGTAGAATTGCACATGCTATGGAAAGAGTTGTGGGGCAATTCTCTGAGAAGTTAACAAAAGATCAAAAAGAAGAAATAACTACTCTAATACATGACTATAGGGTAGGATATATTCCACGATTTGCTCCAATTGTTCTAATCAATCACTACTTGAGAAGATTCAATATGAATGATAAAATTCTATCACGCTTTACCAATTCTACGCCAATTGAACTAGGATTAATGGCAAGAATTTAGGCGATATAAACCTGTATCATATCTCCTAGAACTCTGATTGGATAGGTTCGCAAATCTTTCTGCTTTGAAAATTTTCCAATTAATTTCCCGTATGCTGGGATTAATGGAAATGGAGACCATTCGACTAAACTTCCATCGTCGATTTTGTGAGTTGTTTGATGTAAAGGACACCTGATACAGTCATCCTTAACCTTAGCACCCCAAGCTAAAGGCCAACGCATGTGTCGACAAAGTGCCTCAGTAGCAAAATATTCTCCTTCGAAATTAATTAATAGGACCAGTTTCTTTCCTACTGTGACCATTTTCTTTTTTCCTACTCGCAATTTAGAAACCTTAGTGGCATTCAACCATTTTTCTTCGTCAAATTCAATTTCTGANATGCTTCATCCCCCCATCAAGGTGGAGTATTTGGCCAGTTAAATTATCTGGTGCACCGGTCAATAACCAAAACATTGCTTCAGCAATCTCATCGGGTTCATTTATTCGCTTCATTGGAATCATTGATACAGCTGCCCCTAGTAACGCTTCCGATTTAGTTATATTTGACGAAAGTTTTGTGTCTGTAAGGCCTGGTGCTACTGCATTAACTCTAATTTTCCTTTGAGCATACGTTGCTGCTGCTGAACGGACCATTGATTCAATTCCTCCTTTAGCTGCGGCGATAGCTTCATGATTAACTAGACCTAAACTTGCTGCAACGCTTGATGTGAATACCACTCTACCTCCGCCTGTCCTCAACATTGATTTACAAGTCAAAGATAATGCTAGAAAAGCGCTGACTAAATTGGTTTGAATTACTTCTTCAAATGCTTCCTGCTTTACAGCATGAGGGGGCCTAATAAGTATAGAGCCAACTAAATGAGCCATTCCTAAAATCGATCCTTCTCCTTGAGCAGTGGCCACTTCGATTGCAGATGCCAAATCATCGGTCGATAATGCATCTCCAACGACAACTGAAACTTTACTTGAAAGCTCTTGGTCCAAATTTTCGGGATTCCTAACCAGTAAAGTTACTTTGAAGCCACTTTCTATTAACTTTTTAGACAATTTTTCGGCTATGTCACTACCGCCACCCACAATCAATACTGAACCTGTCATGGTTAGATTAACATTGATTGATTTTTATATGCGTGTTTTTAACTATCTCTATGCTTACGACAAATTTCAACGAAATTCTCAAACATTTCTTTACCAAATTCTGAATCATTAACCTCAGGGTGGAACTGTAATCCGAATCTGTCGCCTTCTTCATTTTCCATCCCTTGTACNTGGCAAGAAGGGCTACTAGCGGTGATAAAAAACCCCTCGGGAACTATGTGAACCTCATCATTATGTGACTCCCATACCATTTGGGTTTGATTTGTTCTATCGAAAATTTTACCTCCTCCGTTTTGTAACTCAATTTCCATTGCACCGAATTCTGGAATTGGAGATTCTCTGGCATCACCTCCATAGTGTCTAGCCATAAATTGATGTCCTGCACATATGCCAAGTACTGGAATTTCTAATTCCAAATATGCAGCACAATTACCTAACTCGCCTGTAAGTCCGACTCTTGCAGCACCTCCTGAAAGGATAATACCGTCTAAATCTCTAAGTTCATTAACCGGAGTTGTATTATCAATAATTTGTGTATCTACCTTAAGATAACGTAACATCCTCCATTCCCGATGTGTCCACTGNCCTCCATTATCAACAACATCAATAANTAACGGCTCAGTCATTTTCCTGCCTCCTTGACTATTCGGATGAGTTAATCCTTGCAAATCTGAACGATTGAACACAAAAGAAAGTATAGACTGAGCCAGTAACAAGCAACATCAACATTGAGCCAGAAGCATATGTCAATCCATCAGACATCACCATGAAAAATCTTGTTCCCCCAATGGCGCACAGTAAACCGAAGACTACGGCTATATGCATCCAANGTTTACGCTTTTCGGGAACTTTTTGAGCCATTATTCCTGAAACTAGTATTGGCAGACCTAGTAACGAAGGAAAGAATGATGTTATGGAATCNGATTTTGATANTACTGAGATTATTACTCCCCACGCTATCAAAAATNCTCCAAAACCAATGGTTATTCTCGGCATCGACTGCCCTGCAACTGTAAATCCTTCGTCCATAGACAATGGTTATGTAGGCCCTCTAAAGTTTCTTTGAGTAAATTATTCCATTTCAAAACAAGTTTCACTAGATGTTGATGAAATAGAAATTAATTTTGGAAACGTAGAGGAATTAACAATATCATGATTTGCGGCAATTAATTCTTTATTTCCATCGCCGTCGTAATCCATTACTTCCAAGGAAATAAGAGGAGCGTCAATATCATTATCTGGGAAGACCGGATTCCATGAACCATTTGAATAATCTAACCATGCAATATTTGGCTGATCTCCATAATCTACCAAATCTCCAATCAAGGGCTTAAATCCTACAATTACAATTTCTTCTAAACCATCATTATCAATATCGAACATTGCAGAATCATAAGCCCCTGTAAATGCAATCATTCTTTGATAGTCAAAATCTCCACTGCCTAAATTTTCCAATAGCGAAAGCCCGTGATAGTCCCATAGATTTTCGTCTTCAGGGAAATCTCCATCTAAAACATCTCCATTGGTGAATAAAATATCCTTATCTCCATCATTTTCAATATCGACAATATTTATCCCACTCATGCCAAAAAAAGTTGTGCTGGCATTGAATAAAATTTCTGAAGTGAAATTACCGAAACCATCATTCCAAAAGACCACTATCTGTTCGGATAATTGAGAAATTATTGAAACNATATCATAGTCGCCATCGCCATCCATGTCAACTGGCAAGGCTTCGATCGTTCCTGCTTTAGTCTCTAATTTATGCCAAGTCCAATTATTTTCACCTAGATTTTCCAACCATCCTACTGAACCATTTGTATGACCAAATTCACAAAGTGTCAAGTCTAAATCTTGATCTGAATCTAAATCAACCGCTTCTGCGCAAGTAACTCTACCTATATCTTGAATAACAATTTCCCCTTCATAGTCTTCTGAATCATTGTTAATATCGATTAAAATNACNTTACCTAGTTGCTNATCNGAAGGANATAAAACACCAATATCTGATAGAATTAATTCATTTTGACCATCTCCGTTAAAGTCTGCGGAATCCAATCTTAACGGTGCAATGGTATTCTTTATTTCNAATTCNNTAGTTTGNCAATNAGATGAACAATCTTCATAAATTAAGGAGAATGTACCTCTCATCGGTTCAGTAAAAACTAGAACTTTCTCTGTGTCNTTGATATCAATGGCTCTAACATTNGCAATNACNGCTTGTGTACCATCTCCGTCTACTANAGAATCATATGAAACCGATGTTAAAATCTCACAGTTTATTATTGGTTCTGAAATTATCTCTTCCTCGACGGTTTGTGACATACAACCGCAGAGTACGAGGGAAGAAATTAGTATTGGCAGGAAAAATTCAACTCCGAGTTTCATATTATCAATCGCTCCTATAATCAGTATTACTTAAACTAAAGTATAGGAGTTAATTTTCAATGGGTAATCTCTCGGCTAATCATGGCGGAGCAGGATGAAAGGAGTCTACCTGCGAATTGGCCTGGTAATATTTGGATTGAAGGTAAAACTATTATTCATCTAAAAAAAGAACAGGAAAGGCCGTCCCATATGCCAAGAGGGCCTGCGAAAAAAACTGGGGAAGGTTTCCTAAATCCAGCAATGGCTCCAGCTAGAACAAGATCTGTTTTACTTTTGTCCGACGCCCTAGAACATAATTGGCTAGTAAAAAATGACAAAAGTATTAGAGTTCTTGATGCATTATGTTCAACAGGAGTTAGAGTACGGAGATGGAGAAATGAAATCCCAGCAACTCTACAGCACAAAATGAGAATTACAGCCAATGACTTAGATGTGTTTGCCTTAAGTTGGGCTAAAACTTCACATCAAGAACACCCGCCTACAACTAAAATTAATCACTCAGTCGAACCTGACAGATATGGAAAAATTCCTGAAGGTGAATTCGATAATGGAATTTGTTTTCAAAACTTAGATGCTCGAGTAGCATTATCTGAAACCTCATTTCAGTGGATTGACATCGATCCTTTTGGCTCACCTGTTCCATTCTTAGATGCTGCTGTTCAAAGTCTTTCAAGGGTTGGCTTTTTAGAGGTTACTGCTACTGATACTGCTGCATTAACCGGCTCATCTCTAAGTTCTCAAAAACGAAGGTATGGCGCCAAAGGTATTGTTGACTTATACGCTCATGATGATGCTATAAGGACTTTGATGGGGCTCATTGCAACCACTGCTGCTAAACATGACAAAACTATTATTCCAATTCTAGCCTTATTTGATGGACATCATGTTAGAATAAGTGTGATGTTGAAATCGAGTAAAGAGTTAGCAAGCAGGATTCATTCTAATATTGGTTGGAGGATTCGATGCGAAGACATCCCATATAAATTCAAAAATCATCCTAATGAAAGTGAACTAAATAGGGCAAGCGGCCCTATGTGGATTGGGCCTCTTTGGAATAAAGAAATCACTGAAAGGATGACTGAACAGCGAGTATTGGATTTATGTTATCCAAATGAAGAAGAATACCTATCTGCAAAAGATTGTGGGCTTGATTGGGATGAAAATGATTTAGAATATGCTAAAAGAGAGCTAATTAGAAGCGTGAAGCACATATCGAGTGCATCAGAAATAATGAGTAGAGAGCATTTGCTGATAAATTTAGATTCCCTTCCTAAATGGTCGAAAACTTCTGGCGCCCCTAAGATGGACAAATTGATTGAAGCCATTAAAGAGAGTGGATTTTACGCTGCTAGAGTTCCAGATTTAGAACCTGTATTTGCTACTGATATCGCTTTTGACAAACTAATCAAAATAGTTCAAGCATTAAAGAAAGATTAACCGAAAGAAGGATCTGAAAAAGGCCCTTCTTCTTCTTCGTCTGGAGCGGGTAACATTGTCATTGACTTTTCAAAAACTTCTCTAACACTGTTTTCTATTTCTCTAGCATTTTCTAATAATTCCGATAGGGGGATTTCTAATCCTGTCAGATCACAGACCGCCTCAATCGCCAAAGCAGCGGCTCTAGCATCTGGATACATTGGACTCGCCTCTGCTAAAAGTGCTGTGACATCTATGCCTAGTCTATCGCCTTCGCCGAGTAAGAAACCAGTTATTCCAGCAACAATACCTTGCTGGATTGGTGCGATTCCTGCTTGCTTTAGCCTTGCCCTAGCAGTTGATGATGAACCTACGCCATATAATTCACCATGAGTTAATTGCTTATCATTTGAAATTATGCCATCAATAATAATTAAATTATCAAAACCACCTTTTGTAAACCATTCTAAAACAGTCGATGCAAACATAATATCTTGCTTATCCTTGAATCTTATTTCTGATGTAAATACTCCGATTTTATCACCCTGGTAAACCCTAACGGGATGTTTTGGGATTTCGTCATGAATCAAAGCCACTGCAGGGAATTCTGCATTTAGAACTGTCCCGAGTTGTTTTAGTTTCAATGACTTAATGATATGAGATGCTGCAATTACTCCTACCATCCCGGCAGTAGTAAATCCAGCGATAGCAACCCCTCCAGTTCTTGGATCGGCCCCCTCATGAAGTACCAAAGCATAACCTCGGAATTCGTGCTCCATAGTGTCCCCTCAACCTTGCGGGTAGAATTACAATCAAAAGACCTACTATTTGAGATTACTAAAATTTCTTAAATTGTAAACAATTATCTATACCGGAATATTGGGTATATTTGAGGCACCACATGAGCAGTAAAACCACAAAAATTTCTATTCATGCTGGAGAATTTGATTTTGAGGCCGAAGGAGGGCAATTCGAAGTCGAAGAACGCCTAAGTCAGTACAAGCAAGAAGGGTTCTGGGGTGCGATGATTGAAAGAATTCAAGAAACCGTTGAATTATCCAAAGAATCGACATCTAGTAATTCAGAGTTAGATTCTATTCCTTCTAGGGGTACTGACTTCCGCTCATTATTGGAAAATTACTCACTTGATGGAAAGCCTGAACAGGTTCTTGGAGCAATACATTTCCTTAGAGAAATAGAGAAGTTAGATGATTGCCCCCCTAGAACTATAAATTCCCTTTTCGAAGATGCAAAAATAGAACCGCCAGGTAATCTTTCATTGTATATCAATAGATTAAAAGAGAGAAATTTTATTAAAATTCCATCTAAGTATGGTGATAAGAATCGTTATGCAGAGTTAACTGATGAAGGGCGCCAACATTTAGAAGAAAAATCCGCTTCTCTGTGAGGTTTCAACATGGTGATGTCAGGCAGTAGTGATGACCCTCGAGATAATACAGGAGAAAAGGGTGAAATATTGGATTGGTCTTTTCAAAACCGTTCTAAATCATTGCTGCGTAAAGGTAGGCATTCGGGGTCAAATTTCAAAAGGGCTGTTCTTGATGGAGCGGATTTAACCGAGGGTGATTTTTCTAACTGCGACTTTAGAAGAGCTTCAATGGTTGAGGCAGATTTGATGAAATCTGCATTCGATAATGCCGATTTCAGAGGAGCAAACTTGAAGAAAGCAAGATTGAATCTTTCTAACTTCAACAACTGTAAATTCAAAGGAGCAGATTTGCGAGGTATTAGGGGCAAATATGCTATATGGAGGGGGAGCGATTGGTGGAATGCAACTCTCGATGATGATTTGAAAAAAGCATTGATGAAGAAATGGCCTAAACCCGAGAATTGAATTATTCTTCACTTTCAGAATCTGTTTTAATTCTTACTTTTTTATTGCCGTTTAATGCCATTCTCGCTCTAGCATTGACCAAGGGGAGAGAGGTTAGTGCTCCACAAATTAACATACAGATGCCACAAGAATATGTCAAAAGTTCATACGTAAGTAATAGTGGGCCGGAAAGAAATTGGTCTGCAGCATCATTAATCAACATGCTTCCAATAACGCCTGTTACTAAACCAATAGCAGCACCCTCTATTCCAAGATAAGCTCCTTTCTTATTCAAGGAATAAAGGAATGGGGCGCCGATGACTATCAAAGATCCTGATATTGCCAAACCAGCGGCGCGAATAAGATATCCCTGCCTAGCAGAGTCGTGAAACTCTTGATATTCTTCATTGGTAATTTCGGTATCTATATCACTGTTCGGAGTTTCTAAAATAAGATCTATTTCTTCATCGGATAAATCCTCTAGTTGGCTCAATTGAAAATCGCCAAAAGCCAATAAAATTAGCACTAAGCCTCCAAAAAACATTAGCACTGCAACTGACTTTGGCCCTTTGGTATCTGGTGTCACCGTCATATCGAATGGCTCTGATTCAGGAGTAGAATTTTCTTTATCCATTCTAATGGAAAAATCAAATTGTTTCTCAGACATTTATTCACCTTGTTCCAAGTGTTTTTCTAATCCATTCCTTAGCCAATCAGGAATTATAATTGATTCTAAGTTATCCATATTAACACATACTGTAACCTGTGAAGAAGACCAAACTAAATCCTGATTTTGATTGTAAAACCTGTAAGCCCATGTACATGACTTTGTACCGATTTTTTCAATCCAAATTTTAGCATGAACAGTATCGCCATATCTCAAGGGTGAAATGAAGTCGGTATCAATATGAACAATAGGGAATCCAACCCTTCGTTGATTGATCATTTCAGGATATGATACCTCGCACATTAATTCCCAACATTCTTCGAAAAAACGGTGTGCTAAATCATAAATTCTAGGAAAATATGCTATGTTCGCACTATCCAACATGGGGTAATCTACACGACGTTGGAGGTTTACCGCCATGCAACTCCCAATTAACATACATCCATGAAACCTTGCATTTATCTCTAGAGCGAAACCCGTCGCGCTTATATCCCGTGCATAATTGGGCAGAATAAGGCCCCATAGTGTAGCTTGGATATCACACTGGTTTGCGGAACCAGTAACCCGTGTTCGAATCGCGGCGGGGCCGCCAATTACCATTCTACATATTCCATATTAATACAGGCTTGACGAATAGTATCTTCATCGAAATTTTGAAAACCATCAACTACAGGTAAAATAAGTTTACATAATTCAAGTGAAGTGGACCAATCCATACTTTCAGGAATTACNTTTCCTGGACTCCTTAAAATTCTGTGAAGAAGTGAAAAAATCTCATTTGAGTGGCTCAAAACAGATGATGTGTCTCTAGTCAAGATACGCCAGAGCCTTTGTCTAGGTTTCTTATATTCTAGACTATATCCAAGGGCTAGGGGATTGCTAAATCCTAATCTCCATTTGTACCCATGTGTTCCTTGAAAAGAAATAGTCATCTCTTCTGGGTCATAATTTGCATTATATTTNTTGAAAATATATTGTTTTAATTTGCCACCAATTGGGCTGTAAGGATTAGCCCCATACAATTCCACTAATGCTTGGCTGAGGGTATCTCCATCTTTACTGTGGAAGAAATTTTCATCATTTAGTAATCCAAAAATCATTGCTGCAATGCTATCGGCAAAAGGAACATTGGTTCCTGCTATTGATTGGATACAAGCATAAGTTGATTTTTCTCTATTTAATTTACCTTTTTCGTGAACTGAAATAGTATCAAAGCCTAATCCGTAAACAATAGGATTACTCAGTCTTTTGAGTAAGTGACCAATATTGATTCTATAAGTGGCTANATGGCCTGCTACAACAATGCAATCTTCGTCGAGCATAATCTTGTCAGGCTCTGATTCAATAATTTCACTAAGAAATTCAAATGCCCTATTATGGGATGCCGTNATTGTAGATAGCTCCCTCATTAAATCAGACTTTCTTTGAGTTTGAACTCCAGCAGATAGAGGTATAACGGTTTGCTTTTCCATGTNTGGAATCAAAATCGAGACTATATAAAATTCATATCTTCCAAGATTTTATCGGCCATTGATTTTTCACCGCTAAATCTGACATTTTCTTTCCTGGATTAATGGCAACTGGGTTGCCTGTTATAGACATAAACCAAGTATCTGCCATGGTATTGCCATAACCATAACAGAGCGATAGATCGTGATTATTTTCTAAAGCATCCTGTTCCACTACTGGAACTTTTCCTTTACGTCGCGGTACACTCCATCCTCTTTCAGATCCTGAAAGGATTCCTTTACGAATACTTGGACCACATCCGTAAATAGTATCCATACCTAATTGCCTACCCATCGCTTCGGCCATTGGTGCGATTGTTGCTGTAACTAAAACAAGTCTATGTCCTTGTTCTCGGTGCCAAGAGATGCATTCTAAGGCTTCTTTTGGAACTTTTTGAATTAAATTATCTGATGCAATTTTTATGGAATATTTTTCTAAAACTTCCCATGACGATAAACAAAAATGCCCCCTATTCCTAGCAGAATCATATATCGATCGTCCCCTAAGCATATTTCCTAAAAAGCCTAAACTCCACATTGTAGCGCCTAATGGTATCCTCCAAGGCCTTCGAAGACCTAGGTGGCTGGTCAGTGTCTTCTCACTTGAAGCATCCAGTAACGTCCCATCTAGATCAAAATAGGCTGCAATCTTGCCTGCCATGGTTATTGTAAAATCCAATTATACATGAGTTAAACGCTCAATTTCCTGAATTTATTTAGATTTTGTATGGTTAGGATGATTCCCTAATTGGCCATAAACTCTTCTTCCTGCTTTGTGGTCTTGCCACCAAGTTAGAGATTTGGAAAGATTCCTTGATATGAAAAAGCCAATCTTTCTTGGAGTAAGTCCGTGATTACGCATTGATTTATCATGGACTAGATTTGCTACAATTGATTGTGCTGAACAACCTGGATTAGCAAAAACAAATCTCTCAACCTCAGTCTTTAATCTTTCAAATCTTGCTCTTTTTTGTGAACCCTTGCCGACTCTTCTTGGAACCATAACAAGAAAATCAAATCTAACCCATATCAAAGATATGGTGGAAATCCCATAACTATGGTAAAATGACCAATTAATCAGTTGAATCTAACAGATTGGGTGGTTTTCCAATTTGCTGTAGCAAGTTTCTTGGCTTTACCGTCAGCAATAATTGGGTGAATTTTTTTCAGTTTTCCGTGCATTCCATGGACTTGAAATTTAACTCTCAACTCTGCGACNCTATCTCTTTGAATGGTTTCCATCTGTTCATCATTTAGTTCGATACTGGCCATTTCTGAACCATCATTAATATCTGAAATAATAAAATTTTGACCTTGTACGGATAGACTAGGTCTAAATTCCCAATCATCCGGATGTTTCATCCAAACTGAAATATCAAAAGAAACCGTACCTCTGATGTTGACTCTGCTGATTTCAACGCTATCTACCATGGCCTTCACACCTCCCAAATAGTCCGGCTAAATTACTTCTTGCATTGGCTTTAATCAACCGAATGTTATCTCAGTAAGTTCGGGTCTCATTATAGTAACTATTACTTCAAGGTCCCAATTATTCCCTGGATCTGGGTCTGGCAATGTCTCGATAAGAGAGTCAGGATCCGCTTGTTGTGCAAAAACGGTCCATGTCCAAACACCCTGGGCTGTTCTTGAGCCGGCTTGACCTAGCAGTAAATTGACAAGTTCTTCTTCGGAATCAGCAGTATAAATTCCATTTTCGCCTGTAGGATTTATTGAGTCTCTCTCCATGATCGCCTTCGCTGTTTCATTTGCAGTAATATTACCACCTTCAGTTTGAACGGTTCTTTTGTAGTTATCATTCTCGATTAATATTGAAAGAGTAAAGTTGTCTTGTGGGCCTAATTCCTGTTCAAGTTGAAGTGTTGCAATGAATTCTATAATACGGCCTTCTTCACCCGGAGAGACGCTGTCTTCCCATTGTTCTCCCTGTTCGAGGTAATCGTTCCAAGTAAATTTCAGTTCTTCTGTGACCCATTCCACTTCAAAACTTCTGGTTATAATTTCAATGGTAAATGCCTCAGTGGCGACTGCGCCATCTCCATCAGAAATGACAAGACTTCCCTTTATCTTGCCTGAATTATTNGTTGGCAATAACACAGTNGGAGTTGTTGCATCGATATCGTTTCTTTGATCGCCGTCAGAATCGNTATCTTTAGACCAATCTAAATCCCAAGAATAGTACAGTTCTTTTCCTTCAGGATCATAGCTATTTGATGCATCTAAAAAGGCCGTATCTCCAGATTTCACTTGTTCGGGAACGGTAAGGTTCAACACTGGTGCCCCGTTTACAGAGATGGATGTTGAAATCTCATCTTGGCCTCCAACGCTGTTTCTGACGATTAAGGTTACAGTGTAAACTCCAAATGTATCATATGTATATGATGTGAAACCAACAACAGTATCTGCTTTTTGCCCATCACCAAAATCCCATTCAAAATCTGTAATCACGCCATCAACAGCTTCTGAATCTCTAGCGTCTAGTGTAACAGTCTCGCCCTCTTGTATTGAAAGAGGATATGCTTGAAGCGATGCCCTCGGGTCAACTGTTGAATCAAGACCGATACAACCTGANAGAAATATTGATAGAAACATTACACTGGCTAAAGAAAAAGACTTAGCCTTAGTTGTNTTAACCATATTCCTCACAATTTAGGTGAAATACTTCACCCTTCTAATAGTATGTATATTTAGAGTAAAAAATGTTCGATTATTTTACTGATTTTTTCCTTACGAATCAAACGTTACCTCTTTCGATATATCGCCAATAATTTTCACTCCGTCGAGAGGTTCCTCTAAATCGTCAAAGGACTCGTGAACAACTACATTTTTTGTTGAGTTGTTCTCTAAATTTTCATTTTCAAGTTCTAATAAATCGGCTTCTCCGGCATCATATTCGGAAATCACCAATTCAGAAGATGTTGCCTCCATTGCATTGTCCTCTGTTAGGAGAATATCCATTACTTCCTCGGTTATATTATGATTGTTTTCGTTGAATTTTCGAGTATCTTCTTCGCTTTCTAAGGATTCATCTTCATCTTTGGATATTTCGATATNTTCAGATTTGGAAAAACGTTTCTTGAATTTATCAAATAACCCCATAATTTTGGCTAAGAAAAATTTCCATTTCAATATTGGTATAAATTTGAATAGAGATGTTCAAATGGTGTCAACTATTGCTCTAATCATGGCTCAGGACTTTCTTGATGGTGAACGCGTCTTGGCCTTCGATTTAGAAACCACTGGAATTTCTACCAATAATGATAGAATTGTACAAATCGCATTGATTGGTTCTTCTATTGACGGAACAGAAATTTCATATGAAACTCTTGTGAATCCTCGTAGAGCAATACCTCTTCAAGCCAGTGCTGTACATGGAATATACGATGATGATGTAAGATCATTAGAAGACTTTTCAAAATTTGCAGATGAGATTTTTCAATTAATCGAAGGTTCTGTGATAGTCGGCCATAATGTTAGGCAATTCGATTTACCTTTACTCGNTAATGAATTTAGAAGNCTAGGGAAATTACCTCCAACTCCCAAAGCCATAATGGATACTCTAGAAGTCGTACGTAGGATTAAACTTCCAAGACCACATAATCTTGGCTCATTGTGTGCGAAACATGGAATTTCTCTGGAAAATGCGCATACTGCTGCTGCTGATGCCGCTGCATCGTTACTACTGTTTTGGAGGCTTTCAGTTGACCATGCTCCTTACTTNAGAAAATCATTAGCCGAATTAGAAAGATGGTTGGTGCATGGTGAATCGAGAAATGAAGATTCTAACCTTGGGCGTGGACTTGGAGATTTAGAAATGTTAGACTCTCTAGGAAAAATTAGAATCGATGATGGTCACTATATTCTAGCATTCGGAAGGCACAAAGGAAGACATATATCAGAAGTTCAAAATATTGATCCGAAATACATCTTATGGTTATTATCTCCAAAAGGAATNGAAGATGAAGAAGCAAAGGAAGAGATTAGAAAATATCTTAGATAAATCTTCTATTCTTTGTGATATTCAATACCATCATGAATGGGGTTCCATGGAAGAACATCGCACCAGTGTCCAATCCTCCAAGTATTCTGAGTAGTCATTATTGAGCCTAAGAAAAGAGGTCCTTGATGAGCGCTATCAAGTACTTCTTGCAATGCTTCTTTACCACGTCCATCAAATCTAGCAGACTTCTTTATTCCTGTGGGTATGGCTCTAATTCCATTGTCTAAGGGCTCACATAATTCAATAACCGCTGAACCGGAATTAGAATCAAAATCATGTAAAAGTACTACTGCNTCGGAAAAATCATCTCTATGTAGGGAGCCATTTTCAAAACGCCAATTCCACCAATGTGGGCACCATGCTTTCCAGTCACAAAACCCTCCACATGAATCAGGNCCTGGCGTTGGNTCCATAGGNATGGTTGTTGGTTGTGTTTTCTCCCATGCCGAGTATGCTTGNTCGAGAACATTATCNCCAATNGCAGGCCATTTTGAAGAATTTAGNGTATACCANCCTTCAGTTCTAACTGGAGGAGGATTCTCATTATTATCCAAAAGAATATCTCGATATAACCGTAATTGCCGGTTNACTTCTGATTTCAATTCTTTATTTGGAGTCCTACCCGTTTTCAAATCAGCAACAAGCCANCCTACCATATTACCGTTAGAGTCTACATCTGCTAAAAGTAAGTCTAATCGACCCATTAAACGCCCATTACTGGTTTTAAGTTCNCCTTCAACCGCAATAGCATGTTTCTGAACTTTACGCCATANAGCTCCTGTAATTCTANTATGATCAAGACCTTGNATTCCAATATGGTCAAGAAGCATTATTATCCCACCTTTTTGGTGTCTTTTTGCTTCTTTCCATTTCTCTTCCTTCCACATTGGCCTCCTTGGTGTATTCATGAATACTTCTTTTTCTTCATCCCATCTAACCTTTAACAATCGTTCACCTTCACCGGGTAACCAATTATCTTGATCGTTGCCGATATGTGAATAGTCTGTTAAGAGTAAGTCTTCAATCGATGCATGAACAGCAGTTCCCAAAGATGCTGCCATTCCTGCTTTTCTAGGTAGTTTTTGCCTACTCAACCAATACATTCTAGGACATGTTTCATAGCGATTCCACGCCGATGGCGAAAGCATATGTGGCCTTGTTTGAGAGACGTTATCTCCAGCCATGATTACCCGTTTTAGTTAAACATCATCAACCCACCGATATGAGCAAAATGACGAAAGTGTTGATACACGATGAGGAAGTAGAGGGCTCATGGAAGGTCCTAGTGTTCGAATAAATGCTGAAGTTTCAACCGATAATGCCCTCGTAGTGGCTTGTTTCCCAAGTGTCGGCATGGTATCTAGTGTTGTTGCTCATTTTCTAATCGACCACTTGCAATTAGAATTTATAGGAGGCGTTGTCGATGCTAGATTACCAGCACTCACATTGGTCCAAGAAGGAGTTCCACTTCCGCCGATTAGAGCATATGCTGGAAAGCCACAATGCACAATCGAAGGCTGTGACCAAGTAATTTTATTGATGAGTGAATTAGTTGTTCCTGAGGCTCTTGCACATGATATTGTTTGGGCAATGTTTGAGTGGTCTAAAGAACAGAAAATTGTTGCTGGTGTTGTTATTGATGCGTTTGCAAAAAGCGGTATGAAAGCCAATTTAAATGGTGCAGAACCAGTGATTGAATACGAAGATACTGAAGGCATCGATATTGTTGGAATCGGTGCTAATGACAAGAGTAGAAAAATGCTTGAAGATATGAATATTCCTCTTTTACAACAAGGAGTTATCAAAGGCATTAATGCATCTATTCTTGGTGAAGCACGCCGACGTGGTCTAGATTTGATGTCGATAATGGTTGAAGCTGATCCGCGTTTCCCCGATGCTAGAGCGGCTGCGACATTAATCGAGCACTTGAATAATTTATTGCCAGCGATTGATTTACCTCATGAGCCTCTAATCCAAGAAGCTGAGTTCTTAGAAGCACAGTTACAATCTATGATGGAAGGAGCAAATATTGCAAGTCCTGAATCTAATGCTGGCAATTCAATGTTGTATGGATGATCTTTTGACCATTCGCAAAATTGCAGTTAATGTTGATGCAATTCCAGATAATAGAAGTAGTGAACTAATCGCTATGGGCATAAGTAATATTGATTCATAAGGAAGACTAAATATGTCAAGTAAAGATTCTCCACGGGAGAATGTGCCACCTGCTGATGCCGTAAGTAACATCAATCCACTTGCAGACATTCCTGAAAATATTTGAATCANCATTGTTTTTCTTTGTTTTAGAATACTGGAGCCAAATTTCCATCTGACTATTAGTGCTGATATAGCTAAACCAAAACCAGTCATGGATAGAAACATTTTGTTGACTAAAATTGGTGTGGAAAAGCCCGAACCTGGTGATGCTGAAATACCACTGAAGATTGCAAATGGAGTTGCTAAAATTCCAAANAAGAGCGCAAAGTGAGCAACATTATCTGTAACTTGGATTAAATTATTACTTTTGATAATTTCATATCTACAAAGGCCATGAAGCAAGAAGCATAATCCAGCCATAGCAAAAGAACCAACCACCAGTTCTGTTGTAATTACATGAAATGTAGCCGAAGAAATCATTGGACTGCCTCCTGTTCATTGATGTATTCGTGACCATACCATTCCCACTGCTCCATCGTCCATCCAGGCGGCAATTGGCCATTAGGCAATGGGGGAGGATTATTAGAGGAATTTTGTTCAATTATGGTTTCTGTTTGTTCCCACTGTTTCTCTTCGTTTATCTCTTTAAAATATCTTATCTGCAATGTTAGTACTATTCCAATCACAAAAATAAACAAAGCAAATGATTGGAGATAAACTGCTGCTTCATCTACCTCAAACGGAGGTTCTTGGGCGACTAAAGTAAACCAAGGAGTTGTTTGCGATGGCCCTTCACCATCTAAAATCGCTCTCCACTGTAATATTGAAGGTTGATTTGATGCAGGGACATTAAACTNCCATGTTCCAATTTCAGAAGAGTTAGCAATCACTGTAGTCGTTGTACTACCTTCNATTTTCCATTCGATTAAAACACTAGATACCTCTTCAGTTTCAACTTTTACTATTGTTTCTTCCCCTAGATCTCTGCTAGTTTGTGGAGTGAAATCTGCTGCTAATCTAGGTAAATTCTCTGGTATAGGAAGAACTTCTAATTCAAAACCTTGGCTAATCCCGAAGTACGGGACGTCGTCTCCACCATGGTGAATAGATACATAGAACATAGTCGTGGTTAACTCGGTAGGTTTAATNGTCCAAGAGGCTGAAATATTGTTGGTTTCAACATCAATATTGCCTTCAAGATAGTTGTTTGTTCCTCCATTAGAATCTGATAAAACCTCCCAACCGGCGTCTCTAGGAGTATCGCTATGACCTGTTGTATCGGTCAATAAAAACAGCCCNATTTTATCATAAATACTCAATTGTGAACCCGAGGCAACTGCATTGATAGAAATCGGTTGCTCAAGGTATGGAGTTCCTTCAATTTCAAATTCAATTAAAGCAGATGATGTCTGATTTAACGAAGAATCGCCATGGCAAGCCCCTCCACATTGCATATCAAAAATACCATCTCCAACCCCACCAGGATTGGCTTGAGAAAAGGTACTAACAGAAAGTAGTATGCAGAATACTAGTAAGACTCTAAATCTTCTAAACATTCAATCCCTCCTTTCAAAAAATACCATTGCAATACTGCCTAAACTAATCAAAATAAATACCAGTCCGGTGATTAATCCACCAGTCGTTGATACCTCATTCGATTTAGGATCAATTGATTCAACAATGAATCCTTCAACTGAAGTTGCACCTGAATTGAGAGTCTTATCCCCAATAATTGGTTTAACTGTATAATCTGTTGGTCCTGAAAGAAGCGGTGTATCGGTGAAGCCATATTCGCTGATAATTGAAAGTGAGTCTCCATTTCTGAATATTTCAAAGGTAGCCTCTGGCCCTTCCCAATTCCATGATAATTGTACTTGTTCACCATCTCCTTGAGCCTTAAGTTGAGTAATCTTTGGTCCTGCTTCTGTTTGGAAATTAATTGAATCATCATCTATCGCCCCAAACTCATCCTCAACTATCAATCTTAACATAACATCTCCAATCGGTGAAAAAGAAAATGTCTCACCAGTGCCGCTGCCAGAATTGCCATTATTATCCCACCATTGCCAAGAATATTTATNGATAAATCCGTCTAAATCAGTCGAGTTTTTGCCAGTTACTACAATCTCTTCATTGTCCCACAATTCTACACTTTCNATANCTATTACNGCATTTGGCGGTAGGTTTTCAACAACTAATTGAGAAGAAACTAGTGTGCCGTTAGATTCTCCATCATTCGGAATTACTTCGACAGACCATACTTGTCCTGCTCCAATTAATTGTGAAGGGACTACTAACTGACCAGTAAGCGAGCCTTCCTTGAATCCGTTCCTAAACCAATTGATTTCATTAGAGACTGTATCGCCATCTTCATCGCTGTTCGAAATAGTCAAAATCATATCTTGAAGCGGCGTATGATTTAATTCTACAAACGAAATAGGTAAAGAGTTAGAAATCAATACTGATGCAGACAATGAATCAATGCTAAAGTCTTGACCATCGTTAGCTTTAACGTAAACAGTCCAGTTATCTCCTTTGCTTGTTTGAGAACTTAAAAGATACTCTTGGTTTTGTAAATTGGTTTGTTCTACACCGTTCTTGAACCACTTAACATCTGGAGAGGTTGGAGAATCTCCATCGGCATCGGTCATAGAGTAATTCATACTGATATTCTGGGTTGTCGTGGTTTGTGAAAAGTCTAGTTCAACCATCTGAATAATTGGCTTTGAATTGATAATTGTAACTGATTGACTAGGTGTCCATTGTGACCAATCGGTCCCATCATAAACCCTAACATGTGCTTTCCAATCTTGAGCCTTGGAAGTTTGTTCTGAAGGCAATGTAGTTTCTGTAAAGCCATTTACCAAATTTCCATTTAGATACCATTCGATTTGAGAATCAACAATGGAGTCACCATCAATATCATTCGAATTGAAACTTACCACTAATGAATCCAATGTTGAGGGATTTGGTGGTTGTATAGAGATGGAGTCTACTGTTGGCTGATTATTCACTGGACCGCCTAAACCTATTGTTACTGTTTGAGAAGTTTTCCAAATTGTTGTATCTTCACCATCAGAAACTCTCACCTCAACATACCAATCATCACCATCTCTTGTTGCTAAAGAGGGGACTGTTGACTGGTCGTTTAATTCGCTCATCAATTGACCATTTAGATACCATCTAATTTCGGTTGTTATAGTATCTTGGTCTTCATCATTTGCATTAATCGAAAATGAAAGATCATCGTCAGATGATGGTTGTGTAGGCGATATACTTGGAGTTGAAAATGAAGGGGGAGTGTTTTGGATTGTAACTGTATTACTGGTAATCGTTGAACCTGAATCCTGCCCATCTGATGGAGTTATTTCAGCATACCACTGCTCATTTTTGCTAGTCAATGATGAAGAAACTATTTTCCCTGGGATTGTTCCTTGTTGAAGTGAAACTCCATCTTTGAACCATGTGATTGTAGAGCCAGATTCAGGATCTCCATCAGGGTCTGAATAAGAATATGAGAGAGTTAGNCTATCCGCGGTTCTAGCGTCTGTAGGAGTTAACATAACACCACTCGCAGAAGGAGGTTGATTCGTTGGAATATCTTCAGGAACTTGAAGGGTTAGAGTGCCCCACCTATCGCCAGAATCTGAACCATCTCCGTTTGAGGTCATGGCTGCTAATTGGAAGGTTACTGTCCCAGAACCAGAATTAGGTGCTGTCCAATCTAGACCCCAAGTTCTAGAGCTGCTGCCCGTAATAGAATGTGTAGCGCTATCTCCTGCAGAATTAATATTCACTGCAAAGCCTAAGTAACTCATAGAACCTTTGTCAATATCTAGGCTAAAACCCCCNCCTGAGCCTGAGACTCCTCCTGTAACCGATATTGTCAACTGATAACTTTGACCAGGAGTATACTTGGCAGGAGTGCCTGATAGAGAAGGTGTTGCTACATTTGAACCGCTTTGAGAATGACATCCACACCCAGTTCCAGAATTGAGTTTTCCGTTTTCTTTACCCTCGGTTAATGGAATTACCGAAATTAAAAGAATCAACAAAACGGCATAAACCATCCTGGAGTAGTTCATGGTTGTTGTAATCTCCCTTAGTATTGAAGGTTAACCCTAATTTGTTTGAATGGCTACCGTATTTGATATCAATTATAGTCAAAGAGACTGCTTTGAATATTTTCAGAATCTGTATCTTTGGATGTATCAATTAAACTGTTTTGATTACAAACATTAAGCAAATCTTCTTCATTCCAAACTTTAACTCCNAGAGAATCCGCTTTGGCTAATTTTGAACCTGCATTTTCACCTGCAACAAGAACATCAAGATTTGAGGAAACACTACTCACGACTTTTCCTCCAGCTGCTTTAATAATCAATTGAATCTCTTTTCTTGGATTACTTAGAGTACCTGTTATNCAGAATGTCATATCGCTCAATACGCCTTTTGAAACCTGCTCTGGCTCATCGCTAAGGGAAAGATATTGTGAAAGTTCGATAAGAAGGTCTTTTCGATTATCAAGGCCATCTCTCACCTGTAACGCAACTTTAGAACCAATACCTTCGTTTTCACACATCAGTCTAAGCGCAGCATTTTGCGTGAATGGTTTCTCTTTAGAATCGTTCAATGGGCCAAAATTTGGGTCGCCTGGCTCGGCTTTTGCGTCTTCTACCCATTTCATTAGACCATCGAAACTCTTGGTTTGAAGAGCAACTAATGATGCTAATTCAGGGCCGATTCCTGGAAGTCCTAATGCATGAAGAAACTTGCTTAGGTTCATGCTTTTCGTTCTNTCAATCTCACTTAGGACATTATTAGCAGATTTTTCTGCCATTCTTTCTAACTGAAGTAATTGAGGTTTTTCTAATTTGTATAAGTCTGCAAGATTCTTTATCAAATCAGAATCGAGTAATTGCTCTACTAATTTTTCCCCAATTCCATCCATCTCTAATGCTCGACACCAGTANATTATCGATCTACTTGTCCTAGAGCCGCACATCAAATCTAAGCACTTTAGAAAAGCTCCTTCAACAACTAAATTTGCTGGACATGAAGGGCAAATTGAGGGGATTNCAATTTCACTACTTGGTGGCAGGATACCTGTGAATTGTGTTCCATCTGCATGGAATCTATTCTCTAAATCGACTTTACTTGCCGGACCTAAGCTGGATTCGATTTTAGGTATCACGTCGCCTCTTCTAACAATTAGTACCTTGTCACCAATTTTAACACCTAATCTTTCGACTTCGCCTGGATTGTGTAATGTTGTATTTTCTACAGTGACTCCTCCCACTTTTTGCGGCGCAATACGTGCAACAGGCGTTACATTTCCAGTTCTACCTGTCTGCCAATCTACATGTAAAAGTACAGATGTTGCTTCTTCGGGAGGGAATTTCCATGCNAGTGCCCACCTNGGGTGATGTGCAGTGAATCCTAATCTCTCTCGCTGGGATAGTGAGTCTAATTTGAAAACAATTCCATCTATTTCAAAATCATAGTCTGATCTTTTCAGGCTCCATTCTTCTGTATACTGAATCATTTCAGTTTGTGGTGATTCAGAATCGAAAATTTGCCATGGTGCTGGTTCGATTCCAATTGAGTTTTGTAAAAAGTATAGCAATTCACTGTCATAACTCGCTTGCGGCGATTCATTTGGAAACTTTACATCATATGCGCAAAATACCAAATCTGAAGCCTCAGCCTTTCCATCTCCATGCTTTTGCCGTAATGCGCCGGAACAAAGATTTCTTGGATTGGGTGAAACATGTTTGTATTTCTCTTCAAATGTTTTCAGAGGCATGACAACTTCGCCTCTAACATGACAATCTATTGGAATTTTTAGTCGAGAAGGGATATTAGCAATTAGTTTAGCATTCAAGGTTACATCCTCTCCACGCTCTCCGCTACCCCTCGTTGCTGCTCTGTGTAAATTACCAGCAACATACTCTAAAGATAACGCTGAACCGTCCAATTTTGGCTGTGCCAGATATCGCTTACCTCCAGTAGTAGATTGGGTTACAAAGTGAACAATATCCTCGCCAGATGTACCTTTATCCAAAGAGCGCATAGGGAATTGATGCTCAACTTTTACGGTTCCAGGAAGTGGTTCTGGGCCCACTTGGTGAAGAACTGCATTTTCTGGATCGAGTTGTTTTAATTCATCCCATAATGTATCAAATTCAGCGTCTGAAATTTCTGGTGCTGAATGATTATAGTATAATTCTCGATGATAGCTGACCGCTTCAGCCAGAAACTTGATTCTGTCCTTTCGGGTCATGTGTAGCCCTTGGTGCGAGAGGATATGAACATCACGAAAAACGTAAGCCTAATAGTTGCACATCCGGTAATGGACAGCGAGTCATTATTGCCTGAGTTAGTATTCTTACATGGATTTCAGCAACTACTGCAACAGATGATGAAAACATGTGGCCTGCATGGACATTATTGTCATCATCAGCCCAACAGCAGTGAATGTGAGTGAACACATCACCTTGTTCAGTTCTTGATATATTACCGGATAAACTAACTAATTCTGATGGGTTTACGAGTTGTCTTTTGATATAGACTCCGTCATTATTCATAAATCCATACACGTTTTCACATGTTCTACCAATTCCGCTGGTAATTGCCGCCGCATTAAATCCTATTTTATCTGCTAAAGAGCCCAATGAGGCATGAATTTCTTCACCTGGATCTAATCTAACAAATACATCTTCACCGCTTACTGTCCATTCCATGATTATGCCTCTAGTCGGCGATTATTGAAAATAACGATTGTNACTCTTCTTCTGATGGATTTAAGATTTGGAGAATCCTAGACTTAGCCTCAGCTAAATCATGATAATTTCCTCCAACGGGTAAGGGAGCAAAAATACCCCAACCTTTCCTAAGCAATATTATTCTTCTTTTTGTCTTACTATTAGATAATTTCAGACGTTTCCATTCATATCTTTGTCCATCNGCAAATAAATGAGTTTGAGTAATTGCNTATCTTTTTGGAATCAAAAGAGAAATTAGGTGTAATGAGAGAAGTATATCCCAAATGATAGGATATATTATCGGAGTATCAGAGATTTCAACTAGNCCCCAAGGTAAAGCCATCATTGCGGCCATGGAGAATAAATTACCCCACTGTCTAACCACTTCATTGGGACCTTCACTTGACCAAGCGAAAACATCATCTGAGATTTTCCCTAATTCAGGAATGTCACGCTTTTGTCTAGTGAGCCAATAAGCATCCCACAAGACAATNATAGCTAAAATTGATATTGCTATCGAAGCTATAATCTCCGAACTTGGAATCGTAACTATATCCATTTTATCACTCGTAAGTATACTTCTTTTCTGATTGCTCGCCGCCGCCCTGCTTCATTCTTCTAACAAATAGAACGAAGATTATGGCAATAATAACTAAAATTAGCATTGTAAAAGTATCAAAATCCCCTGAATCATCGCTAGACTGCCCTTCCAAGACGTCAGGTATTCCGTCTCCATCATCATCTTGGTCCTCAANTAAAAAGGTCGTAACTCCATCNGGACAATTAATCACATCTGGTTGTTGGTCCTTATCGGTGTCNTGCCATGCACAAGCATCTAGAGGCCAAGCATCTCGACTATCAGAAAAACCNTCATTATCATCATCCTCATCATAAATATCTGGACCACATGAACGTCCAATTTTCAAATCAAACCAAGAGTTCTGATCACAATCAACTGTATTATCGCCATCCGAATCTANAGGAATTGATTCAAATGATTGGCTGACTAGTGTCGATTTCCCCAGTGTATCAAATACCTCTACTTGTAAAATATACATTCCAGGGCTAGGAACTGAAATATTCTGTATCGGGATTGAGGAATTAACTTGGAAAATTTGATTATTTTGAGAATCTAGAATTGTCCATTGATAGTTTAACTGTGAAATATAATCTATATCGTCAGAGACATTTACAGAAGCAGAAAACTGTGTCTGTTGCATTATTTGTTGACCAAATATTGGTTCAATAAATTCTACTTCAGGNGGGTTATTTTCTTCTAATTGTATCACTATGATTGTACCAATTACCCATTGATCACTATTCTCGAAATTAACTGATTTTTCTGGCAAGCCAGGAGAATTAGCAATAATCTGCATACTGGAAAGTTGAACTTGCCCTAAATCAGTAGACTGAAAACTAATAGGAATTTGTTGAAGAATTGTTGTTCCAGAAACTGTAATTATCGATGTCTCGCCATTCGAATAAATTGAGGTTATATCATATTCAGTAAATTTCGATATTCCATTTAGTTGAGAATCTATTTGTATAGTATGCAACTGATTTACTTGGGCATTATTCCAAGTTATGAATGGTGATTGAGAAGAGAATCTTGTGTCTACAAAATCGATCATTGTATCATCACTCAATTCTGATTGTCCTGTTAGATTGCAATTCTTAACTAGAGCAGAATAATTCTCTGCGGATATGGCGGTAGAAGAATTGATAATTGAATTTCTAATAATGACTGGGGAAGTTGTTTCTACTTCGTCTGAATGAAGATCTATTCCTACAGAATAGTTCTCAATCATTAGACCTTCAAAAATCATGGAACTTGAGGAACGCCCATGATGGTTGATCAGTCCATTCCCAGATCCTTTTCCAGTCAACTGTATGTTTGAAAGAAAACCTGCTGATGAATCAAAATCTATTCCTGGTGCTCCTTCAATAATCATCGAATCTATCTGTAGATTACGATTATTTCTGCCTGCAATCGCAGCGGATTGCCCTGCTGACGCAAGCACATTATCTAGCCTAAATTCTTCATCCATTGAATCAAGCCAAAACACGTTTCCTGCTCCAGAGAATTGAGTTGCATCGACAGAAGATATTGTTCCGGAAACCTCGGTTAAATCAAACCCTGAATCAACACCTTCTCCAATGGTAATATTAGATGCGAATATTTCTGTTTGCCTCGCCCATATCGCTGGACCGTTGCAGTATGACATCTCTAAATTTGAAAATTCAATTTCTGCATTTGATTGATATAATTCAATACAACCACTACCTCCATCTCTAAACTGTGAGTTCTTGATTTCAATTGAGGCTGAACTGCTTGGTTCAACAAATAAAAGTGGCTCTGATGCCGTAGAACGCATCAAACTTATACCGTCAGCAAATAATGAGCCAGATGATGATATATGTACGGGTGTGAAGGCTTCTACAATATCAGTATTAGACAACTCTATTCTCGAACTAAGGTATTCTCCAAGGACCAATCCTCCCCAACGTGCCCCAAACCCTGTTGATGACAAAGTGGATTCACCGGCGTCTAGAGTCCCATTTACGACAATATTCACTGCTTCAGAAATCCTAAATGATACGCCATCATCTATTTTTAGAGTCTTTAATTGTGGAATAATTAGGTCATCTTCTAGATAGTATGGACTCCACTTGGCTTCCAGAATCATGTTTTCAGATAGGATGCCTGAATTTATTCTTGAAGCAATAAAAGTATGATAGAAGGAATTTGAAGAATCCCAGGTTACAAAATCTGAAAATGAACCTACTTGTAAGGTTATATTTTGAATCCCGCCTACATTATCAGAGGTACCGTCGATAAATCGTGCCGTAGCATTGATAGCAACCTTGCCCTCTTCATCGGTCAGTTCATTAGTTCCATTGATGGAAATAAGAGCGTCTACTACCGGATCTCCTTTATCTAGAACAACTAATTCTAAAGAAGATAATTGGGTGAATGATGAACTAATAGGGATGTTAAACGATGAATCTATACTTCCACCTAGCATCTCGATATCACAATTGGGTTGTAATTCAATGGTTTGCTTAAACAATAATGAAATTGTAGAAATCGTTGAACTGCAAGACCAAACAACAGGTGCTTCAACAATCAGTTGACTATTGTCCAAAGAGGTCAANTTTGCTAGAGAATTTATTTCAATATTTGGAGCTGAAATAATAGCATTATCTCCAATTATTTGCGACTGGTCGAATAATGAAACTTGTGAACCTGACGGTATTGAAATTGATGAGGAAATTACTTTCAAACTACTGTCTCCGAGAAGTTCCAGATTGCCAGAAATGGAATGTGGCAGTCCATCTGGCCGAGGACCTAGTATGACTGACTGTCCTGAATTTATGGTCCAGTCTCCTTGAGGAATTACTGGAATTTGAACCACTTGATTTAGTTGACCNCCGATTAGAGATTGTGTTACACCTGTAGAAGAAAAAATTGCTTCGATTACTGAACCCTGAGGNAATAGAGGTAAAGTCGCATAGCCGTTTTCATCACATTCTATTTGAAAGTCATTAACATTTATTATTGCTTGAACGGCATTTCCAGATATATCAGTAAATTGTACTATTGTTTCTTCAAAAACACCATAATCAGTGGTTGAAATTGTAATACTCGAACTTCCTCCGTACAGTATTGTACCATCTCCTGACGCATCGAATGAATTAGAATTGGTGTTCAGTGGCCCGAAATCTCTTACTATAGCATACGAATTATTGAATAATTTCAATGGAGAGTTGTGTAATTCTGCTATCCATTGACCTGTCCTTAGATATGACTGGTCATGCATTTGTGCTCCAAATGCTTGATACTTTGTTGAGAGTTCATTGGTTATGATTATGCTATCTTTTAGTTCGATTGCAGTATCTGTGCCACCTAGAATTTGAGTCATATTGCCATTGAATTCGCTATCTTGAAGATGAATTCCTGTAGATAGATTTTCTATTTTTAAATCATCATAATCAACATTTGCATACCAAGAATTAATTCCAAGTGAAGTTGTATCTTGTTGATTAAATGATTTTTTAATAATTAAATTTGACCAAGTATGCGAGGAATCTAAAATATCTATTCCTATCGAGTCAGACTGTGTAATTATAACAATTGTATCGCCCATGAATTGTGAGGAAGGGCCTCGTAATTTTATCCCNGAATTAGTGGTAGTTATCGATAAGTTGGTTGAGGATAGATGGCCTGATCCGGTTGCTTCAATTGCCGAACCTGTGACTGAAGCATCAATATTTACTAGTTCATGAGTCCCACTACCNGAAAGAAAAATTCCATTNNNGGTATCTGAAAAAGNAATNTCATTCAAATTACATAATCCAGCACAGTTTTGGTCAATTAATGGAGTATTATGAGTAGTAGTTCTTGTAAAGGACATATTAGAAATTTCAAAGGAGGTTGCTTGATTAGAAACTAAAGCNCGATCACCTGTAATATCGATATCTGTAATGAGTAANTCATCGCTATTACCAGCATCTACCAGCAATGAAATATTGTTACCTGTGACTTCTGAGACATGTATTTTACTCGAAGATTGNCTNGTGATTCCAACTGTAATTGTTTCGAAATTAATGTTTTGAGCATTCAGTTCGCCTGAAGGAGTGCTAAATGCGATTCCAATGCTTGAAAAATTAGAGTCTGAAANGGTTGTAATTCCAGTGGTGTGTATCCCTATTGCTGATTGATTGATTTGTGCCTCTGAAATTGTTAATAATCCACTATTCTGTATCGAATCATAATCGATTTGATTCGATTCATANCCTGCTATGTTAGAATTTGCTAAATTATTTACTCCAATATACGAATGATTGATATGCAGNTTATTNGCTTCTAACTGCCCATTTACCTTTAGAGCAGTCTTTGCATTTTCGATTAATGTTGTATTCAAAATAGCACTTCCACTAGTTGCTATTTCAATTCCTTTCCACAAACCTGCTCCATGGGAACCTTGAGTAAGGGGGATCGCAGATGAAAAGAAATGAGCGTCTTCAACCACTAAATTGCCTTCAACTAAAATCCAATAATCATCTCCACAATCAATTGATGTTCCTGGCTCTATTGTCAATGTAACACCTTGGATAATGGTTACATTACCTGTTAGCGTATATTGACCTGACCAAGTCATATCTGTAGAAATTGTACTATCTGTCGCATTTGTNTTTACAGGTGTAATCAAAGAAACCAGTAATAAAATCACAAGGAGAACCGCTGATGAGTTCTTTCGCATGTTATGTGCTTCATATAACCAGCATATCAAACCAAAGGTCTCAGGTCACANATATGGTGGGCCCGCCCGGATTTGAACCGGGGTCTGACGGCCCCCAGCCGCCAAGTATTGGCCAAGCTAACCCACGGGCCCTTCGTAGTAATCATTGACGAGGAGCGCTGAATGGAGCAACTTCGTGTATTAGGTCTAGATGACCAACATACATTCTTCTGCAGCAATAGCGTTCCAATCCTACTTGATCAAGTGCATCAGAAATCTCAACTCCTGATGACACCTTCTCATTGAATTCTTCCCATTTATGAGCAACAACTGCTCCACAACTAAAACATCTAATTGGAATAATCATTTTATCGCCTCATCGGTATGACTTTTGTTTCTTTCTACGAGCACCACGGCCAAGTTGGTGTTTCGGTTCTTTACGGCGAGGGTCGTTTACTAGGAGACTTCTATCAAATCTTAGATATTCATCTCTCAATTCTTCGTCCATGCCTTTAGCTCCACCATTGTAATGTACTAGACCACGGGCAATTGCAGTACGGATTGCATCTGTTTGGCCCATAATTCCTCCACCTGTAGTGGTGATGTTGATATCGACTTTTGTTAGNCTATTCATTGCATCTGCAATAACCAACGGCTCCATAGCCTTACGTCTTGCAAGTGATGGTTGTAAAATTTCGATTGGTTCACTATTTACTCTAACTCTGCCTTGTCCAGCCTTTACGCTAGCCCTGGCGATTGCAGTCTTTCTCTTTCCAGAAGTTTCAACGGATTTCTTTTGTTTGCGTGCCATTACTGTTCACCTCCAGTCCAACGGTGGCTTGGTGCACCTAGATTTGCACTTATTTCACCCAAAGAAATGAATCTTTCTGGTGTAGACTTTCTAATCTTAGAATCATCTCCTGATTCATGTCCATCTGGTAAATCTCCTGATAAATGGCTAGGGCAGCCAATTTCAACACGTAAATTACGAAGGGCTCTTCTTCCGCTACTCTTCTTTTGATAAGGTAACATTCCACGAACCGCTCTCTTTAGAATCATATCAGGCATACGTGGGAAGAAAGGTCCCTTTCTTGCATGATTCAATTCATACTTAGCATGATATTTGCTGAGGACAGATGTAGGGCTGCCTGAAACTATTGCTTTTTCAGCATTGACAATAATTACCTTATCATCACGATCTTCTCTTGCAGCTTTCAACAGGATATTTGCAGTAGCTGATGCTAGTCGGCCTAAAACAAGGCCTTCAGCATCAAAAACAAAGGTAGTTTCATCCAAGAATAACTACCCCCTTTCCTGATGGGTTTTCGTTCATTAGCTCGCCGTAGGTCATAAATCGACCTCCAGCGGCTTCTATCTTCTCGCGTGCACCGTTGCTCACACTGTAGGCGGCGATGGTGTGGTTACTGGTAAACTCACCACTNCCGAGAAGCTTGCCAGGAACGAGGATTGTTGCACCCTCCGGAGCATGGCGGCTTACACGGCTAAGGTTTGGGTTTGTCCAGTTTTTGCGACTTCTAGATAGACGCATGGCCACATCTCGCCAAACAGCGGAACCGGTTTCACGAGACTGGGCTTTCAGTTGATTGATTACATCAACCAACTGTGCGTTTGTCTTGTTATTTGGGTTACTCATTTGACTCCCTCGATGCTTTGAAGCATGCTGCCGAATCGCCAACCCATTATCAATGCACCGACGCGGTTTTTAGCGCCAATGTAGTCAAATTAAACCATTACTCGTAAAGAATATCGCCTTTTGCATCGAGTAATTCGACGGTTAATCCTGCCGCTCTACCTTGAATAATTATCTCTTCATGAAGTGTATCAGAGAAATCATCTAATGCTCCTAATGCAGTGATTCCAGCAACATCTGTCAGTTGATCTATCAAGTGATTGAGTACACAACTAACTCCGTATGCCTGTCCTGCTCTAAACGCATGATCTACTCCTCCGATTTCTGGGTCTTCTGCTTTCATTCTAAGCATAACCTGTTGAGAGTAAGCTACAAGTGCTCCATAAATCGATTCTATTATTTGTGCAGCCTCTAAATCGCCGAGAAGCATTTGTGCTTCACTGAGGGCTACTCTTACCGCATGCCCATAGGTGCTATGGGCTCCAATAACGTCGGTTGTTTCCTTTTGCATTGCTTGGTCGATGAGGGACTTCCAGTCTTCCATGGACAAGCCACACAGGACATGCTCCTTGAAGGTTCGGCAAGTTTTGCCCACTAAACAGTAATCAAATCTTAAAGTCAGTTCCTTCGCCTTCTACAATTCCTGCTTGACGTACTGAGCCATCTGCAGCCACGAATTCACCGGCTTTTACTTGGTTATCATACAGATTAACATCTTCATAACGCTTGACTAATACACCCTCTCCTAGGGCCATTGTTAACGAACGAATAATCGCGTCTAGTGTATGTAATGCACGGTCTCTATGACTTGCATCTATGGTGTGGTCAGAATATCTTGCTTCTTCAAAGATGGTTAGGAAGCCATCTAATTGCTCACTTGGAACCATATTGAACGCGTTTCTAACCGCAGCTTCGAATTCACGAGTTGTCTCATAGACCTTCTTCATGAAACCATATTTACGGAAGTGCCTGACTAAATTCTTGTAACAATCAAAGATAGCAGCAATGAATTCATTGCTAGCCTCTAGTTGTAGCATTGTATCAGTCAAAATACCCTTCAATGCTTGAACCTGTCTTCTAGCCTGTGATCTTTGGTAATACAGTGCTCCACCAATAACCAATGCCATCAGCAAGATTACCAATGCCATTGTATTTGCCGGAGTAAAGAAACCAGTATTAGATGAAAGGGAAACCGGTTCACTCCATTGAATCTCATGAGTGATGTTGTCATCGGAAGGTGCGAAGAATGTTGAACCTGGATAATACGCAATAATTCTCCATCTTCCTTCACACTCTTGGCCTTCACAAATACGACCATCAAAGGCCCACTCAAATCGAGCGACTCCTTGTTCATTGGTCTTCGATTTGTTTTCTCCTTCAGTTACCCATTCACCGTCTGCAGAGAAATATTGGCGTAAGAAAATTATCTCTTCATTCTCTACAGCCAAGTCTAATCTGTCTCTTAATAGAGCAACTTCTCCAATTACTGGGTCTCCTTCAAACAATCCGTTATCTCCAATAAAACTCCAAGTTTGCTTAACTTGTAAATCGACTCTTGATCTAACAAGAATATTTACATCGGAGAAAGAACCATTCAAAGCACTGGATGCGTCTTTGTCACATCCTCCAGGAACATTCGAATCCGGTTCAAATGCAACTCTTAAGGTTCGGTATCCTTCTGTCTTTCCTCCAGTAGTTTCAACTCCCCGAAGAGTTGGGTTTTGTAATGGATCACCACTAAACCACTCAATAGAGCCATCAATATTACTTGTACGGATTGTTGCAATTGGTCTAACATTAGATTCAGGATCAAGGTAAATGTTCAAGCATTTACCGCCGACCCATTGACCATTAGTTTGTGTTAATCTTGCATCGATATGGAATGATTCTTTCAAGAATAATCTGTAATACATTGTTCCGTTTGGAGCGATGTATTTGTCTTCAGTAGACCTGAATGGTCCAACTTCAGTTATCGCTATAGTAGAATTGGAAAATACCTCAAACTCTGTTTGCAGTGTCTTATTGGAATATCTAAATCTATCATTATTTTCATTATCCCATGCCGAATAGGTAACTGTAACTCGGGCCTTACCAGCAATAACACCTGATAATTCACAATCAATTGCGAAGAATCCGTTAATGTCTGTGTAACCTTCTTGACATCCTTGGACGCCTCCGTCACCATTTACCATTTCATATTGAACTCGGACCTTTCTATTGGAAAGATTGGTTCCTAATTCATCGATTAACTGACCTGTGACAACCATGTCCTTTTCTTCAACCTGGCCTGTTAGGGGGTTAACTTCACTGGTGTAAACGATTTGATCATCGACAACTAGTGTTGTTCTACCAATTAAAGAGAATCCNTTTGCATTGTTAGTCATCAGTACTCTGTACTGTTCGCTGTTTGGAATCGAAGTACATGGATCCCATGCACCGCCTAAAGTACGGATGTTAATATTTGGATCTAGTAATGCACATCCTTCGTTAGGGAGATTCTCTTCAAATCTTAGAATTACGTTCACTGGTCCAAACCCGTCAGGAAGGAATCCTGCTGGATCATTCTTCAATAATTGTGGGTTAAGTGGGCTAATATTAGCTTTCAAACAACCTATTGACTCTTCTCTGCTCAAACCGTTCTTATCTACATCNCGGTCTGCGAAACCATCATCATTGCCGTCATAATAACACAAATGGGAATTGTCTGGTTGTTGAGAAGGTAAGGTCAAGAATCCAGCCGCTGGTTCTATCGTTGCAACTACTTGACGGTAAGAAACTCCATTGAANTCTGTACCTTCAAAGATTACATCCACTAATCCTCCACCTGGCGTATTTGCTCCGTCGAGATTTGTTGGCGTTGTNCCACTGGCGCCATCATCAGTAATTAGTGCCGTAAAGTCCCAATTATCACCTGACTGTCGTAAATTATCACTCGTATCAGTTACTGTGATATTAGTCCTAGATATGACCCAAATATCCTGACTTACCATAGAGCCTTTCAATCTTGAAGACCCAGGATATTCNAATTGTAAGGTGAAATTACCCAAAGAATCNGTTCCATTNATTTCGAAAGGAATCTCAAAGAATCCATTATCATCAGTGTAATTAATTCCTGTTCTTCCATCGAANGACCAGGTATAGTTCACTGCAACATTACCAACTGCTTGATTTGCATTATCGAGTAGTTGTGCTTGAACTAAGTTCGTAGTGTTACGGTACAACCTTGCAACAGATGTCATCTTGAATTGTGTTGTTCCTATAACTGAGACATTGATGTATGCTCCAGTTGGAGATAGTGTGCTGGTATTACCAGTAAAGTAGTATGCAGAATTGGAGAAATCGACTCTCATTCCATATGTCTTAGCAGGGTATTTNGTTGGCTCCCATGTGAAATTGTAATCGTAAACAGCATCACATGTCGAACAAGCCTGTTTCGGNGGTGCACCAAATTGAGTTTCAGCTTGGCCTATGAATTGCTTATTTCCATCTCTGTCAACTTGTAAAGCNATTTGGTCATTTACCCATGGATCGTCAGTTCTATTGGTGACNCTACCAGTCATTCGTAATGTTTCACCGGTATTCATTTCTGGAACTATTTCACATCTGGTCTCACTGTCTAAATCAAATGGATCGACTCTTCCACAAGGAGGTAATTCAGTATCTCCTCCATTGACCAAAGTGATTACCCAGTCATCGCCACTTGTTCGAATAAATGGCTTTAGTTTTTCAGCCTCTCCTGTTAGACTTGATAAGACTCCATCCCAGTTAGTTGGGTATGGCTTAGTGGCTGAGATAGTATTGAAATCTAAACCAGCATTTGCTANNGCTCCAGCATGGAATAATGTAGCCCAGTTTCCAAAGAATCCNTTGTTGTTATTGATTGTAGAATCCCAGTAATAAACTGGATTTGTACCGCCTACTATCAATTCTCCATAGATATTCATTCTGTGCATAACTCTGACATTCTCCGGTTCTGTATCATCGCCATGCATGTATGGGAATGGCCACTCGGATGCAATCTCAGGCCGTACNCTTCCAATGACTTGATAGTCTCCAGCAGGTAAAGTCGTATTAGAATACAGACTGGTGAAATTACCTGTGACTGGTTGGCCTNANGAATCTTGAACNATTACGTGTTTCTTATTCAGGTCGTCCCAAATAATTTCTTCATAACCACCCGGTAATTGGCCTACCCCATTATCTAAACTAGCATTTCTTCGTATCTGTTTCCAAGTTCCGTTTATTCCTAAATCTTGCACGAAGGTAACCGAGGCAAATCCACGATTATCAGTTCTGTAACCATTTCCATCTAATCCAGAAAAGTTAGTAGGTGTGGAAATATTTCCAAATGGTCCGCCTCTTACTGTAAATGTAATTGGAACGAAATTAATCAATTTTGTATAGTCGCCTCTCTGAGTATCAGCAGTGTAGTGTGCCCAGAAATCAATCTTGAACGGTTGCTCACTGCTCTTGAAAGATCCCATTGGCGCAATATTTGCAGTTAGATTAGCCTCGACNCCAACCAAATATTCNTGAGAACGGTTACCATTGAAGGCGAATAATTCTGTGACTTCTGCATAAACCTTGTATGTTCCAGGCCCTCCAACNGTCAACATCTCTGGATATATGTACTGGTTATAGCTGAAGTTTCCAAAGTTATTTGTTGGTACATATATTGATTCGATTGCAGTCGTACCATTATTAGCCCATTCGATATTAATCTGAATAGGGATATTTGGTGCGGGTTCGTATACCAAGGTTACAGGGTTCACCCAGTCGACGTGTCCAGTAAATCTCTGTGGNGTTTGTGCATCGATCCAAAGTGTACTAGGAGCATCTAAGGTAATGAATGTCGGTGCTTTATCATCTTCATCTAANACACAATCATTGTCGAAGTCCCAATCACTGGATTCCGCCCCATTATAACAAGGGAANGATACTTGATTTTCTTCTAAGTGGTCAAAGTCTTCATCAACAAGCGTATCATTATCATCGTCGTTATCGATTGCATCGGGACCTACNGAAGGGTCTGAAGGGTTCGCTAATGCTTCTCCATCGCCGAAATCATCGTGGTCCCAAGGATTGGTTGAGTTTCTGTTAAATCTTATTGGCCAAACTAATATTTCATCGATATCTTCCATTCCATCTTGGTCATCGTCAACATCGATATCGTCTCTTGTNCCATCATTATCGTGGTCGAAGGCTTGGGTTAGAGATATTGCTAATTCAACTGTATTGTTAAGTCCGTCTCCGTCCCAATCATCATCTTCCCAGTTTGAAATATTATCATTATCGTGATCCCAAGGTGAGTTTTCCTCTCCAATGAAACAGCCAGGAAGTAACTCTTGGGCCCAATCATCGATACCATTGTTATCGTCATCCCAGTCTTCTGCATCTGGAACTCCATCATTGTCATTATCAACGTCATAGAACTTAGGATTTTGATATCCTTGGGTCATCTCTCCCCTGTCCCAAACTGCTTGGAAGAATCCATCGTCATCTGCATCAGCATCATTGCCGTCATCGTCATTATCAACACAGTTAGTACCTGTGAAAAACGAAGANCCTTGTGGNAGATTAATCGATGCATCGTCATCTAAGTCATCATTGGTATCGACTTCAAAATAGTCCCATAAACCATCATTATCATCATCGATATCATACCAATCATATACTCCATCCGCATCATCATCGATNTCNATTGTGTTATTGAAACCNTCTCCATCAACATCTGGATCTACGTCATTAGAAATTATATCNGCCCCCAACTCATCGGGGAAATCTTGTACTGGACCGTTATCTGAGTTCCAATTCCAACCGGAAACTGAGATAAATAACCCTAGCCAAACATTGAATGCGTCACGGCTATTAGCAATTTGAGTATAAGTAATTCCAGAATCTACTGTTCCATCATTACCATAATCATAGTGCCAGCAACCACCTTGAGCACCAGGAGTGCAACTCCAGTTGTTAGATGGGCCCCCGTTAGTAGCGCCTTGATCTAATCCAGAATCAGGCCTTGTAGAAAATGGTAATCCTAATTGAGCATTAACGCCATTNAGCGGCATTTGATACGCGAATGCGTAAACATACCCACANGAAAATCCNGTTCCGAAATTACCTGCAGTCCAACCGCAAGTTGAAAGATTGAATGACCCACCAAGTTTAGGATCATCTACATCCATTATNCCATCATTACCTTCATCTTGATCCCACCAATTGGGTAAACCGTCGGCGTCTTGATCTATATCCAATCCATTGATTAACGAGTCACCATCTGAATCTATATCCCATTCATTGCCTCCNTTTCTTGAAGACCATCGTGAAAACAAGAACCAGTAGAATTCAGGAACTACTCCTGGNGTTGCTGGTTGTGTAGTTCCGTCGTAGCCGTTATAATTTAACATCATACTTTCAAACGGGTTATGTTGGAAAACCATCTTCCAATAGTCAGAAGAGTTNCCTTGATATCCTTGGCNATCGTCAGTTCCNTCTAAATTTCCACCATCATTNACTGGATAGAAAGGTGTGTAAAAGCCATCATTTTGATCGAAATCTACTACGCCACAATTTCCATCATCAGGGTCGTATAAATCAGATAAACCATCATTATCATCGTCCCAATCAATACTATTTTCCAAACCGTCTCCGTCAACGTCAGAATCGATATCATTAGGACCATCGTCACGGTAAAGGCCGCCATTAATCGCGTGTAAATCCGCGTCATTATCAAAATCGCAATCCCAGTCAATATCTAGTACGTCGATAATTCCGTCGTTATCATCATCTATGTCNTCCCAGTTAGAGATTCCATCGCCATCCCAATCATTGAATTGTGAGAATGATGCTCTTCTGGTNATACATCTTGGNTCCGGATTTGTTGGAATTGGATTTGCTTGAGTAGGACAGTTCCATGAAGCTACATCGGTTGTNGTNTCTAATGGGAANGANTCGTTCTCATTTTGTATTTGGTCATTATCAAGGTCATATTCAAAGTTAGCCTGGTCGCCACTTACTGCAATATCTCCCAANTTATCTGGAGAAGGNGTNCCTCCCATATCAGGGTCTAACCAATCATAAATTCCATTGTAGTTTATATCGAAAGGCCTTAATCTATCATCATCTAAATCTCCATCATAATCGATTTCACAATCTATGCCTGGAATCCCATCTGTATCTGCACCAGGGGTTTGATATGAGCCTGTATCATTTGAACGGTTATAATCATTCAAACCGTCATTATTGTAGTCTACAATAACACAAACATCCGGAATACCGTCATTGTCNTCGTCTGGGTCTGACATATCTAAGATTGTATCATTATCATCGTCNGTATCTGCACTATCTGGAGTTCCGTCATTGTCATTATCAGGATCTAGGAAATTTGGTATCCCGTCNCCATCTAAATCTCCATCAATTATTTGGGTNAAAGAAGGAGTNCCTTCAGAAANAATTGTTGCGTCTTCGAATAATGGATAATATCCAGAGATNGTTGAGGTTGCTGCATTAACTCTGTTAGCCTCCCANAACACGTAATCTATTCCGCCTGAATAAGTAATATATTCGTTAGCAGCCCAAACACGAGGAGCATCNTAAAACTCAGCATTATCTGACATAAGTCCAGTCTTGGATGAATCATATGGGTGCTCATCATCGACGTCTAATACACCGTCATTGTCATCATCGGTATCGAAATAATCGCTGATTCCGTCGCCATCTAAGTCACAAGGCCACTTGAATTGATCAATTCTACCATCGTTATCATCGTCTTCATCATATCTATCTGCACCAGAACCGTCGGAGTCTTCATCAGTAACGCCATCGTTATCATGGTCCATAGGATTTTGATCTGCAAGGTAAAAATTTCCTACTGGCTGATTTGTCCATGGATGGATTATNGAGGAGTCNAGATATCTGTCAGTACTAACGTTTACTGGGTCGTATCCCAAAGCCTCTAGGGCTGGAATATCTAGAGGGCCTTCTAAGATACCATCATTGTCGTCATCCCAATCGTCTATGTCGAGAATTCCATCATTATCATGGTCCAGTGGATCTGTACCATAGCATCCATCGAANCGTTCCAANAAGTCGTAAATTCCGTCATTATCGTCATCTAAATCGTTAAGATCGTTGATACCATCATTATCGTGGTCTTCTTTGTTTGATTCTTCAAGGAATATAGAATANGTTTGCGATAATGCAGCAAGTGCTTCAAGGTCATTTATTACGCCNGAAGAAACTCCAGAATCNGTCCACATTATATCATGTAGAGCAGGGTGNGGTTGAGGAGGNAAGTGATTATCGAAATTATCTAGTGCCCCTTGNCCTGATGGTTGCTGGCCCANATTTACAGATTCCTTATCCAATAATTCACCATTTGAAATAGCAAATCTAGTAGATATCTCTTCTTCGTCACCAAAATCTGTCATAAACGATAAGGTNGTACTTGATACCATTAGAAANACTAAAACTATTGATAAAGTTAGTTTTTGTCGGCTTTTTATTTTCTCTTCATTTGTGATTGAAAGCATTTA